>JAHDGD010000071.1 GCA_020627825.1 Saprospiraceae bacterium | reverse complement strand
TAAAAACCAATTCCTCATCTTTGCACTACAAACAAAAAACAGGATTCGTACATGCTATAGATCTTCGTACTAAAGGTCGATGGGAAATACGAAACATTATACTTGAATGGTACTTTAAAGCTATGGGATTTCGCACATTAAGACATGTTGGCACAGCAGATCATCTTCATGTGGCATTGCCCTTAAAAAAATAAAGAAATGCATCATGAAAAAATCAATAGTCTTCATTTTTGTAATACCTTTTATAGTGGTAATATTCTCTTGTAAGAAATTCACTCCCTTGCCATTCGCCTTGGAATCTGATAACCATTTCATCCTATTAAGAAGTGATTTTGTTTCGTTATTTGGCACCTATAATTATATCCATTTTGCCGATATTGACTCTAGCTTGATTAAAAACGAATTCCGTTCTCTCATTAATTTTGATGATGTCTTAATTAATGATGATGAAATATGGGTTATAAATGGTAGGGAAGTAATCTTATTGAATAACATTGACTTTGAATGTGTCGAAACATATGAAAATCTTACACCAAATGGTTCGTTCTACTACCCTTTCGGAGAATTAATGTGTAGTATGGAAAACGGGTTTTTATTTCTTGTCAATTATGAATCCCGCACAAAAATTGATTCGGTCAGTATTCAAGACTTTAATGGTGTTGCAAGTTACTTTGAAAATCAGTTATACTTTAGTTGTCAAGGGAATGCATTATGTGTAATGGATTTATCTTCATTCGAAACTGATACGATATTATTCAATGAAAACCTATATGATATAACTGTCGAAAATAATCGTATCGCAGTTACAACAGGTAGTATAGAAGAGTATACGATTTCTTTTTCAAGTGTTCAAGACTTAAGTTTTCAACCAATAGAAATTGAACCAACTATTAAAAATAGACTTCCTAGTTTTTCTCCTCATATTGGCTTTATGGGAGATAGAATCTTCCTATTAACTGATAATATGCTGTATTCTTCTACAATTCTTACTCAAATTTCGGCTTCCGATGCACTTAATCTAAATAGTCGGTATTTTGAATGTAATCAACTGGAAAATCTTTTGTATTCTATAGACCGCGATGGCATTATTGATGTATTGGATTTTGATACAGGTGATCGAATTGAAATTGAACACGAATTGGAAAATATATATCGAGCGGTTGCTCTAGACTAGTTCACTTTATTCTGAATTCCTCCGTTTTTAAATGCCTTAATGTTGTCAGACACTATGTGCATCAATCGCATACGTGCTTGTTTACTTGCCCATGCTTGATGAGGCGTAATGATGCAGTTTTCCATCCCTATTAAAGGACTATTCTCAGGTGGCTCTTGTTGTAAAACATCTATACATGCAGCCTTTATCCACCTTTTTTTGAGGGCTTTCGCCAAATGGTCTTCTCGTATCACACCTCCTCTGGATGTATTAATGAGAATGGAAGAAGGTTTCATTTTCTGGAGAAAAGCTTCGTTGACCATTTCTTTTGTTTCAACTGTTAAAGGCGTATGAATCGAGATCACGTCGCTTCGTTTAAAAAAGGATTCTTCATTAACTACTTCAACAAGTGGATCATCTATTTTCAATGCACGATGTGGATACTCTTTTATAATGATCTTACATCCAAAAGCTTTAAATAATTTCGCAGTTGCTTGTCCCAAGCTTCCATAACCGATAAAACCTATTGTTAAAGAAGATAATTCTTCTATAGAGTTGTCATAATATGTAAAATCTCTATTAGCTTGCCATCTTCCTTTATGTACCGTTTCATTATAATACGCAACATTATTGGTGCAGTGTAAGACCATCGCAAGAACATGTTGAGCGACAGAAGAATTACTGTAATTTGCTGCATTACAAACAGATACACCTCTCTCAGCAGCGTAAACTATATCGACATTATTAACACCAGTTGCTGAAACACAAATACATTTTAGATCAGAACATGCATCAATCACTTCTCTTGAAACCACTGTTTTATTGACAACAATAATCTCCGCATTTTTTACACGATCAATCAACTCTTCAGCTGAAGTGTGTTCATACAACTGGATGGAATTAACATCAAAATATGCGCTCCAGTCAATATCACCAGGATTCATCGTTTTGTAGTCTGTAAATACAGTTTTCATCTTATAATTCTTGATTACTAAACAGCAATTTAAAAGACTTAAAGTTAACAACAAAAAATCCCATGTTGAAGATCACAGGATTTTTTAGTTTATATCTTAAATTGGATTATTGTTGATTGAGTGACCAGTCATATTCTTTAAAAGAAAGGCTGACACCACTGAGATCTACACCCGAATTCCGACCTATGTACTGTTTGACATCCCCGAAATCTACACCATACCAATCAAAAATTTTACTAACTTCCAATTTACTTTCCGTAATGGTATTGTATGAATTATTTCGAACAAAAGCTGTAGTTTGTTTAGCAAGTTGGGAAATTAATTGATTCGGGTAAAATGCATCATTTAATAGAGGCGGACAACTTTTAGCTGCACAGTTTACTGCAAAATGAATCCGTGGTTCGGGAAATCGTTTTCTTATGATTTCATTTTCTACCATATTCAAAGAATAGGTTGTTTGACCTAATTTTATAAACAATCGATCCCATGGCTTTCCTCCATCTATATCCATTATACTTTTAATAGGATAATTTTCAAGAATAAGCTTGATAGTAAATGCATTGTAGACATTTATCCAGTAAGCTAATCTCTCATTTTTACTCATGCTTGAACTTACCGGATTCTGTCGCAGTTGATCTAGGTAAGCATCCAATGCCGCTTCATCATTTTTGAATCCTTTATAATTGACATTCCCTTTGGAATCAACATATTTTTGAAGAAGTTTTCCAAAAGGCTTATGATCTACTATCCCAACTTCATCTACTTTTTTCGTAATTTCCTCGTGGGGTTTTTCAATAATCACTTCTGGTTCTGCAGGAATTTGATACTCGTTCCCAGAATTATTTTGTGTAGAAAGAATTAATGAACTAGTTAAAACTTCAGATGAAGCAGTAGAATTCCTTCCTTCTTCTTTCGGTCCTTTACTATTCAATTCATGAAGGTAATCTTCATAATAATCCTTCTTTTCAGAAACTTCTGAAGAAGTATAATGTGTAGTTTGTATCCTAAATTGCTGTTCTGAAAATGATGTTTCTTTCTCTGACGAAATAAACGATGTGGTAATGACATATCCTACTAGAAATGCGATTCCGATAAAAATTGTATTCTTCATAAAATTATAACCCATTCTTTTCTTTCTTAGTTTGTTAATACCTGGTTAAAGCATGTTTTCAAATCATCTTGCAAACGACATATTATAGTCTATATCCTATTCGCATTGATATATTTCGGGGTGCTTCGAGTAATGCGGGACGCTCTGTATAGGTCGTATTTAATATGTTATTTAAATTTATTCCAATAGAGTACTTTTTATAGCTATAGGCTAGTCGAGCATCAAGAACATTAAATCCTTTATTATTTAATTCACGAAATGCTGCTATTCCATTAATAAAGGTAGAAAAACTTCTATCGATGGAGACCATATGACTATTGTATCGTTGATTAAACCATACTTCAAATTGATATAACTTTAAGGTAAAGCCTGATTTAAAACTATTGCGATACCTGTATTTTAATATATTATCTTCCGACGTGCCACTATTTTTAATTTCTTCTGTAAAATTGCGATACATAGGATTTATATGGGTATAACCCAAAAGGCCTTGAATCTTTAATTTTCCTACGTTCCATTGTGTTCCCCAAGTAATTTCAAGTCCAGGTATTTCAGTATTACCTATATTTTCCGCTAAAAATCCAGTCGCATCATCATTTAGTTGGAATTCGATCATATTGTTATAAGCGCTATAGAAACCTGCGATATCAAGAAATGAACTTACAAAAAAGTTTTGAAATTCTTGACGAACTCCTAGTTCTGCAGAATAACCTGTTTCTGATTCAAGATCAGGGTTGGGTAACACTACGATACCTCCTGCCTGAGTAACCGTGAATTTTTCGCCAATAGTGGGAAATCTATAACCTTGTCCAATACTAGATCGAATATGCGTCCCTTTAAAAGGAGAATAATTTATTCCTGCTCGAAATACAGGTTTTCCTTCTAGAGTATTTTTTGCTTCTACTGTGCGTTCTTCACCTTGAAGTGTGTAAGTAAAAGTTTCATTATTCAGCGCATTCAATTCATATCGAAGACCAACTGTATAACTTAAATTATGTACTATCTTATGTGTCCACTGCGAAAATAAAGCTGCATTATATGCGGTAAACATTGAATTCCCATATAAATCGGAATTGGTAAAGTTGTAAATTCCTTGAAAACCATTTACCCAAGTTGCTTTTCCATTCCATAAAGCTTTTGTGTAATCATAATTAAGATATTCTGATAAACTAACGATTGATTGATTGTTGTTACTTTCACTATTGGAATAAAAAAACCGTGTTTTTAACGAGTGTTTATCACCATAGGAATCGAAATGTGTCCACCCTGGATCAACCATAAAACGATGAACAGTTCCAGTATTAATTGTCCCATCAGCAGGCTGATAAGCTCCTCTTAATGGATTGTTCCAATAAAAGAAGTTACTGTTTTCATTGCCATTATATAGCACATTCACATGCATGCTATTTTTGGGCGAAAGCCGCCACTTTAATTTCAAAAATGCCCGTCCAGCATCTCTAGTTGTGCTTTCGTTATACGACTGCAAACTATTGAAATTCAGACCTGTAACAAGATCTACATCTTTAATCTTTTGAGCATAGCTAGCATTAGCAAACACTTCATATCGAGTATCATCCCACCATTTTCTACGAATATCTTCTGGATTCATATAGTATCTGTAACTCATTGCTGCAGTTAATCTCGGCTTCAACGTCGCTTCTTGTGTCCGAAATTGAATAACACCATTGAGTGCAGAACTTCCGTATAAAACGGATGAAGCACCTTTTAGTACTTCAACTTGCTGAATGTTTTCTTGAGGGATATCATCCCAGTGTGCATTACCACCATCGTATTGAAGAGAGGGAATCCCATCAAGCATTAACATCACCCTACTACCGACTCCATATGCGTACCCGCTACCTCCACGAATATTCACCTGGCCATCCAAAACGTCCACACCTGGAAGATTTTCAATCACATCATCAATTGAAGACACATTCGAACTTTCAATCGATTGTGCTTTTAAAACCTGCAATGAAACAGTTGTTTCGCTTTGCCTTAATGCGTATTTAGAAGCTGTGATAACGGCTTGATCTAAAATATTATCACTTTTTGTTAAAAACGCAATAAAAGGCTTTCCATCTTCTAATGGTAAATTTATCGTATCGGCAAACATTTCATAACCTAGATATGAAATGGAAACAGGACATGAGGATTCTTCTATATCCAGTTGAAAAGCGCCTTCTACATCCGTAACAGTAGCTGCACTACACGCTGTTACAGTTGCACCAATGAGTGGCTCACCAGTTTCGCCATCTTTTACAGAACCAAGTAAAACATATTCTTGTGAGCAAAGCGACAGATGAAGAAAAAAAACGAAGATAAAGAGACCGTATTTCATGTCTCCAATTTACATAAATTTATTCATTTGGATCCTCAGCAGGTGGGATCTCTTCGAGCATTGGTAAATTGATGTACTTGTCTTCCTCGTGTGAAACGCTCCACATCCGCAAGAATCCTCCAGATGCTTTTGCTACATGTAATGCAAACGTTTGTAAGGATCTATACATAGTATATGCGATGTAAGGAGTTAGTTTGGCTAAAATGGGATTCAATTCAGCAATCTTATCCGAAGCGATTGTTGTTCTAGTATGCGTATCACTAGGACTATTCTCTATTATTTCTTTTAAATACTGATCAAAGTCTGTGCCCACGTCTTGGTAAAATTCATGCAAAACATCAGGATTAGCATATGCTCTAATTTTTGCAATTTTAGAAGCCCAAGAAATCTCATCTGAATCAATTTTACCATCTGCTCCTGCGATTAAGACAGCCACCCAAGCAACAGATTGACGCAACTTTTGGTATTCTTCTGACGATAAATTTTCGAAATCTTTGATCATAACGTTAAATTTAATGGCGCAAAAGTAATATTAAATGTTCGATTTCAAATACAAGAAATCGGAATATATTGTCTATGAAATAATTATTCTACTTTTTTTACAAAAGTCCAAAATTAATATGCTTAATCCTCTAGCTAACAGAATAATTCTAGTGCCTTTACATATCTATATTTTCCTCTTTGTTTCTGTATATTTGCTCGAAAATCTAAAAATTGAGCAAAACAGAATCAAAGAAGAAAAAAGTCACGCCATTAATGGCTCAATATTTTAGTGTCAAATCCAAACATCCAGATGCTATTCTGCTGTTTCGTGTCGGTGACTTTTATGAAACTTTTTCTGAAGATGCAGTAAAAACAGCCAATACCTTAGGAATCATCTTGACGAAGCGAAACAATGGAGGATCAGACATTGAACTTGCAGGATTTCCTCATCATTCCCTTGATTTATATTTACCCCGGCTCGTGAAAGCAGGCTTTCGAGTAGCAATATGCGAGCAACTTGAAAAACCAAGTAAAGAGAAGAAAATCGTGGCTAGAGGTGTGACAGAAATTGTAACACCCGGTTTGACAACGGATAGTAACTTGTTGAATCACAAAGAAAACAATTTCTTATGTGCACTCCACTACGCCACCCAGAATCAACTAGGAATAGCTTTTCTAGATATTTCAACTGGAGAATTTCTTGTAAGTGAAGGCGATATCCATAAAATACAAAAACTAATTCAAAGTTTTCGTCCCAATGAAATCATTTTCGCTAAAGCGAACAAAGAAAAATTTCATAAAGAATTCGGCGATGAATATTACACCTATTTTCTTGATGAATGGGTCTTTACAGAAGATTATACCAAAGACTTATTATTGGACCAATTTGATGTAAATTCACTTAAGGGATTTGGTATAGAAACTTATGAAAATGGTAAAATAGCAGCAGGATCTATTTTACATTATCTGCAATCTACAGAAAATAAGCATGTACAACATATTCGTAATATTCAACGCATCCAGTTGGATCACTTTATGTGGTTGGATCGATTTACCATACGAAATCTAGAACTGGTGTACAGCAATCACCCTACAGGTATTCCATTAATAAACATTCTTGACCATACGGTAACACCGATGGGAAGTCGACTAATGAGAAAATGGTTACTGCTTCCATTAATCGAAAAAGAAGACATAGACAAACGATTAGAAATGGTGGATTATTTCTACAATAATCCGTATACAATTGAAGAACTGACTGAACATCTAAAAACAATTGGTGACTTGGAACGCTTGATCTCCAAAGCCCCATCCCAAAAGATCAATCCACGTGAAATCTTACAACTGAAAACAGCACTGTTTACAATTGATCCTATAAAAGAAATGCTTAAAGCTACAAAGGTGCCTTCTTTTGTGAGTATTGCTGATCATTTAAAGCCTTGTAAAAAACTAAGAGAAAGAATTGAAAAAGAAATTCATCCCGAAGCTCCTGGGAATATAGCAAAAGGGAATATCATCAATGATGGTTGCAATGCCGACCTAGATGAACTCAGAAACATCATCAATAATACCAAAGGAATTCTTGTAGAAATACAGCAAAGAGAAGCAGAAAAAACAGGTATAACCAATCTTAAAATAGGATTCAATAATGTCTTTGGATATTATCTAGAAGTTACTAATAAGTACAAAAATCAAGGCATGGTGCCTGACAACTGGGTTAGAAAACAAACGTTGACAGGTTCAGAACGGTACATCACGGATGAATTAAAAGAATTAGAAAATAAAATTCTCGGTGCACAAGAAAAACTAACTGTTTTAGAATTGCAGTTATACGAAAACTTGATCCTTTCACTACAAGACTACATCAAAGAAATACAAATCAATGCCTCCAGCTTAGCAGCTATTGACTGCTTGATTGGCTTATCTAAAGTAGCATTGAAAAACGATTATTGTAAACCCGAAATCAATACGTCTTTAATCATTGATATAAAAGATGGAAGACATCCAGTTATCGAGCAACATCTTGACATTGGCGAAACCTATATTCCAAATGATGTTTACCTGGACAACAACTCCTGTCAAGTTTTGATGATCACTGGACCAAATATGAGTGGTAAATCCGCAGTACTTCGTCAAACTGCCTTGATTTGTCTGATGGCTCAAATTGGCTCTTTCGTTCCTGCAAAGGAGGCAAAAATTGGTATTGTAGATAAGTTGTTCACAAGAGTAGGCGCCTCAGATAACATCAGTAGCGGAGAATCCACGTTCATGGTAGAGATGAACGAAACAGCAAGCATCATGAACAACATTTCTGAACGCAGTCTCATTCTTCTCGATGAAATAGGAAGAGGAACAAGCACGTATGATGGGATTTCAATTGCCTGGTCATTAGCAGAATTTTTACATGAATATGGGGGCTTACGCCCAAAAACATTATTCGCCACACATTACCATGAGCTGAATGAACTAGCCTCACAGTTTGAACGCATCAAAAACTATTGTATAGCGACAAAAGAATATGGCAACAAAGTGATTTTCTTAAGAAAATTAATTGAAGGAGGTTCGAAACATTCCTTTGGAATCCATGTAGCTAAAATGGCTGGAATGCCCAGAGAAATCGTGGAACGAGCGAATCACATCTTATCGAAACTAGAAACAAAGTCTATTCAAGATGGTGAATTAGTTGAAACAATACCTCAAGCACAAACTTTTGCTCATCAACTTAGTATTTTCGAAACAGTAGATGAAACTGCGGGTAAAATAAAAGAAGCACTTATGGATATTGACATCAATACGATGTCACCTATAGATTGTATGCTGAAGTTAAATGAAATGAAAAAGCTATTGGAAGAGTAAACTCTCTGCTTCCTTTTTATTTTTTAATATCATCATTAATTTCAATCCAATATCCATCAGGATCTTGAAAATATACTTGTCGGATCCCATCTTCTCGAACGTAATCTTTATTCGGTGTATTTTTCCAATCCGAGTAGCTGACACCTAAACTTTGTAAGTGTTTAACAACTTGATCAAAGGTAGGTGTTGACAAAGCAAAGTGTACGGCTTTCGTTGTTTTTATTTCATCATTCGGACGAGGAATTAGATGAATTTGTCTACCATCATTAAATACAAACCAACGTGTTTTTGACGAAGATGCAGTATTCGGAATTTCACTTAAGCCAAATACTTTTATGTAAAATTCGGATGATACACGTACATCCCTTACCGAAATAGCAATATGATTTATAGTAAAATACTTCATTTGAAATAAAGCTATACAATTCTGTATATATTTCAATTCATAGGACCTTAAATTGTGTTCATTTGTATATAAAATTCAGTACATCAATGTAGATTTTAGTACATTTAAATGATATAAAAAATCACGTATGATACTATCAACAACTGAATCTATACCGAATCGAAAAATTTTACAGATCTTGGATATTGCTCGAGGCAGCACTGTTCGTTCTAGAAATATAGGACGAGATATCTTTGCAGGATTGAAAAATATAGTAGGTGGAGAGATCAATGCCTACACTAAGTTACAAGCAGAAGCACGAGAGCAGGCACTAAAACGAATGATTATGGATGCAGAAGACCTTGGCGCAGATGCTGTAATTGGTGTTCGAATCACGACTTCCATGGTGATGCAAGGAGCTTCAGAAATATTAGCATATGGAACGGCTGTAAGATTAGATTAAACAATAAGTATGGCAACATTTTACGATCACATTTCATCAGAGCTACAAGGATTTATTGAGAATCAGCACATATTTTTTGTGGCAACGGCTGCTGCTGAAGGCACTATCAATCTTTCTCCAAAAGGTATGGATTCCTTCCGTGTAGTGGATCAAAACAAAATCATATGGTTGAATCTTACAGGAAGTGGTAATGAAACTGCAGCCCACTTATTAAAGAATAAACGCATGACCATCATGTTTTGTTCGTTTGAAAAAAAGCCATTGATCCTAAGATTATACGGACAAGCTACAATATACCATCCTAGAGATTCAACATATTTAGAATTCCTTTCTCAATTTCCTGCTCATCCCGGAGCAAGACAGATTGTAGAAATGGAAATCGATCGTGTTCAAACCTCTTGTGGATTTGCAGTTCCTATGATGGAATTTGTTGAAGATCGAAACGTACTGAATACGTGGGCAACGAATAAAGGAGGTGAAAAAATCAAACAATATTGGGCAGATCGAAATACAAAAAGCATCGATGGGTTTAAGACCAATATCATTCTTTAACCCGCATTATGAAATAGAACTTCGTGATGAACCTGAAATGCCTAAGAAATAATAACTTTTGTGAATGAATCATGGTCACCACTATGGAGAGTAAGCAAAAGTTGGCGCAGCCTATATTTCAAAGGCAGTTAAGGTCATAATAGATTTTCTATTGCATAATGAGGGTTTAATCACGTAATTTTAAGGTCCTACATATGAAACATATAATGAATCAAAACATTTCCATAATAGGAGGAGGAATAACAGGTTTAACAACTGCGATTGCTTTAGGTCAAAAAGGAATTCCTTGCACTGTTTATGAACAAGCTTCTGAATTGAAAGAGGTAGGAGCTGGTATTTGGCTTCAGCCAAATGCTATTCGAGTATTAGATATTTTGGGCTTAAAGCCCAAAATTGAAGCTAATGGTTCGCTCATTGATAAAATGGAAATCACCAATCCACAATTAATTCCGCACAAGGAATTGACGAGTGATATGGCAACTGATCGTTATGGAAATAAAACCATTGGTATTCACCGTGCTGTTCTACAAGAAATTCTGTTTAAAAAAGCTTCAGAAACCGCAAAGATCCATTTTGGGAAAGTTTACCAAAAACATGAACAAAGGGACACACATATTGAAGTAATGTTTCAAGATGAAACAATCGAAACTGATATTTTACTGGGAGCTGATGGATTACATTCAAAAGTCAGAACTACTCTTTTCCCTGAAGCAGAAACTCGTTCATCTCAACAAATGTGCTGGAGAGGAATCGTACAATTTCCTTTGCCTTCTGAGCTAAAAAACAAAGGAAAAGAATCTTGGGGTAAAAATCTACGTTTTGGCTTTTCAGAAATAGATAGAAATGATATGGTGTATTGGTTTGCCGTGCGCAAAGGAGAACAAAATGATAAAAGCGGGGCTGAATTAGCTAATTTATTTTCTGACTTTAATCCCATAGTTTCCGAAATCATAAAAGCTACCAAAAACATCCATTTTGGTGCACTTGACGATTTAAAACGATTAAAAAAATGGCATATGGGGAATGTTGGACTAATAGGAGATGCAGCACATGCTACTACACCGAATATGGGACAAGGAGCTGGACAAGGGATAGAAGACGCCCTGTATTTAGCCCATTATTACGCTCTAACAAGAAATATGGAAGAAACATATTCCGCTTTTGAAAACAAAAGACGTAAAAAGGTAGATTACATAGTCAACAATTCATGGACCTTTGGGAATTTAGCACATAATACATGGGGGCAAAAAATATTAACAACGATTATGAAGTTAAGCCCTTCCTCAGTCCTAAAAAAACAAATGGCGAAAGTGTATACCGTAGATTTTTAAAAAAATTTGGTTTCATATAGCTTTTGATTTGGGCGAAAGCCCCTCTCCCCTCTTAACAATTTTCATAACTTGTTGATTTTTAAGCGCAAATTCTATTCGAAATATAAAATTTATCATTACCTTTAGTACGTTATTTTACACTACAACCTGAGTAATTATCCAATTATTATTCTTTAATAATGATTACTCGCAAAATAATTTACTATGAACCTCACGACACATGACATACGTAACGTGGTCTTATTAGGGCATTCCGGAAGCGGTAAGACCACATTTGCAGAATCAATGCTTTATGAATCCGGAGCGATATCAAGAAGGGGCGTAATAGAGGGGAAGAATACAGTATCGGATTACACCAACATTGAACAAGAGAGAGGAAATTCTATTTTCAGTACCTTAATGCATGTTCATTGGCGCTCCAACAAAATCAACATCATCGACACACCTGGCTATGATGATTTTGTTGGTGAAGTAGTCAGTTCAATGAAAGTTGCAGACACGGCGATGATCATTCTTAATGGTGTTTCGGGCGTTGAAGTAGGAACAGAATTAATTTGGGAATATGTAGAAAAATTTAACACACCTGCACTATTTGTTATTAACAAATGTGATCATGAGAAAATAAATTTCGAAGCTACCTTGGAACAAGCGATAGAACGTTTTGGGTCCAAAGTCATACCTGTGCAAATGCCATACACTGATGATAATGGAAACTTTTGCATTATTGATGCATTGCGAATGACGATGTACGTTTTTAATGAAAAAGGAGGAAAACCGACAAAGACAACTATCCCAGCATTGCACATGCCTCAAGCAATTGAAATGCATAATGCACTAGTAGAAGCTGCTGCAGAAAACGAAGAAGGATTAATGGAGAAATACTTTGAAGAAGGATCACTTGACGAAACCGATCTTGCAAAGGGCTTGACTATCGCACTTGCCAACCAAGAAATTTACCCTGTGTTCTGTGCATCTGCACTTGACAATAAGGGAAGTGGGCGTATCATGGGCTTTATAAACGACATCGCACCTTCTCCAGCCGACCGACCTGATGCGACCTTAGAAAATGGAAATAATCTTGCCTGCTCAACAGACGACAACACTTCTCTTTTTATTTACAAAACACTCTCTGAACCACAGGTTGGTAAAGTAAGCTACTTTAAAGTATACAGTGGAACAATAAAATCAGGAGATGAATTGGTCAATCAGAACACAAGAGAAACAGAACGATTGAATCAAATCTATGTTACCGAAGGAAAAACAAGAACTGCTGTAGATTCTTTGATTGCGGGAGACCTTGGAGTCACCTTGAAACTTAAAAACTCGCATTCCAATCAAACAATGAGCACAAAAGGTGTAGAACGCGAGATTGAAAAGATTTCTTTTCCAGGAAGTAGAATACGAACAGCAGTAATTCCTCCAAGTAAAAGCGACATGGAGAAATTAATGAAGGCTCTTCATCAGATAGAAGAGGAAGACCCTACTTTGAAGGTAGAACAATCTGCTCAGTTGAAGCAAACCATTCTTCATGGACAAGGGCAATTACATCTTGATATTCTAAAATATCGAATAGAAAAAGTGAATGGAATCACGATGGAATTTGGACAACCTAAGATTCCGTACAGAGAAACGATCACAAGAGAAGCTAATAGTCATTACCGTCACAAGAAACAAAGTGGAGGATCAGGACAATTTGCTGAAGTGCACATGCGCATAGAGCCTTATACAGAAGACATGCCGGACCCACATGGATTAACTGTTCGTAAAAAAGAAGTAGAGGAATTGCCTTGGGGAGGTCACTTGGCCTTTTATTGGTGTATTGTCGGTGGTTCAATTGACGCAAAATACATCAATGCGATTAAGAAAGGTATTATGCAAAAGATGGAAGAAGGTCCATTGACAGGAAGTTGTTGCCAAGACATTCGTGTTTGCATTTACGATGGTAAAATGCACAGCGTTGATAGTAACGATATGGCCTTCATGTTGGCAGCAAGTGCAGCTTTCAAAGAATCTTTCAAGAATGCTGGACCACAATTACTAGAGCCGATTTATCAACTTGAAATCTTATGCGACAGTAAAATAATGGGAGATGTGATGGGCGATCTTCAGACAAGAAGAGCGATGATCCAAGGGATGGATGCATCAGGTCATTATCAAAAGATTCTTGCAAAAGTACCTTTAGCAGAAATGTACAAGTACTCTTCTACCCTACGATCCATTTCACAAGGACGTGCTAAATTCAGTCGAACCTTTGATTCGTTCCAATCTGTTCCATATACCTTACAGGAAGAGTTGACAAAGAGTCATTCGAAATCTATGGAAGAAGTGTAAAATTGACATTGAACAAAATGTTATACCGTTTAAAAGGCTTAAACTACGATTTACAAATAGCTCCTAAACTTTGTTTCGGGGCTATTTTTTTTAACTTTTATTAAATACTTAAATCCGAATTATATCAAATTTGATTATCTATTATTTGATGTATCATGTATTGTAAGGCTAAAATTTTGCACTATATAGGCTGCACTTTTATATACAAAGAGAAATACTGGGAATTAATTATCTTTAGGGTATTGGGATTCGATGAATGCTTTTAATTAAATAAATACCGAGATAATAGATGAAGAAAAAAACTACAATTACCATATTAAAATATATAATCGAACTTTTAATCGTTGCTTTTGGCGTTTATTTAGGTGTATTTGTAAGTGAAAGGAATGCTCAGAAAAAGATTGATGAGAATACGGAGAAATCATTAACGTTTATAATTGAAGAATTGAATTCTAATATTGATAAATTAATGAATTCAATAGCGTACCAGACTAAAATTATTTCCAGTATTGATAGCGCCACCCATAATCTTAAAAATTCTGATTTAGAATCAATTTATTATTCTAATAATAAATTTAGATTCAACGAATTACCAGGATGGAAAGGTTTAGGTTTTTCATCGTTAGAAGATATTTCATATGAAAGTTCTAAAATAAATGGAGTTATTGCTGAGTTGAACATCAAAACTACTCGGCTTATTGCAAGAGCATATAAAAACCAAAAAGCATACACTGAATTTTCGAAAGAAATAAATAACAAACTACTTGAAATTGATTCAAGCTCAAAACTTATAGACGTCCTTGGAATTTTTGAATTACTTAAATATGATGTGATGTCAACAGAGAATTGGTTATTGCAATCACTAAAGAAATACAAAGAAGAATTAGAAAAAAGCAAGCAGAACAAAAGCTATGGTGTTCATGCTGGATAAAAACTAAAATACCAATTGACACAATCAGCAGAAAAATAATCTCTTTATTCATTATATGCAGGATAAACGAGAAAATCCTTTATTCCTTAAAAGACCAATGAAAAAAAGTTATTGATGGTAGTTTTAGTAAAGAGCATTTGATGATCATATAATACCATTTCATTACGTTCTTTTAATAAGAATGATCGATATCAACAAAACAACTAAAATGAGAATTCACATAACTTCTTTTCTTCTTTTACTCTGCTCTTCTTCTTATGCACAAGATGTAAGCACACCTATTCAAATGCTTGTAGATAAAATGGAAAAAATCAATATGTATATGAGCTCTGCTGTTGGATACGCAGGAATGAAGCCTGAACAATGGGAACATTATGAAGAATTGAAGAAAAAAGCTACAGATGAAGAATTAATTATACTGACAGACTATAGGAACTCAGCTGTAAAATGTTACGCTTTCCAAGCATTAGCTGAAAGAAAACACCCAAAAACTTTCGACATATTGCTGCTTCACTTGAACGATAAAGAAACTGTATCAATAGTACAAGGCTGTATAGGTGGTTACCAAACAGTAGGAGAATTTTTCCTTGAAGTAGTTACCCCAAAATTCATCTCTTTATCTGCATATAAATTAAATGAATATCAACAATATAAAGTGGATAGTTTATTACGTTTTGATGAAAAATAAATCCCAATGAAGATTTATTATATTTTGTACTCTTTACAACTTCTTTTCCTCCTTTCCCCTTTTTGCTTTTATGCACAGATAGAAATAGAAGTTAAAGAGGATCATACATCTATTTACCCTGATCTTATCGAAATGGATAATGAAATGATCATGCATTACAACAACGCATGGAAAAATATAGAAAAAAAGACCTTTTTAGACTATATCACTAAACACCCTCAGCCTTACCTTCTATCTACTGACGGAAAAGTCGATATTTTATGGGATCTATTGAACAGGAATTATTTTGACTTTGCAGATGAATTGATGGATGTTTTTGAGGCTCGATTTAACAAACGATTATTTAAAAACAATTCAATTAAATCTTATTCTAGCTATCTTTTATATCCTGCAAAGGAATGCCAAATCGATTTTTTCAAACAACTCTTAACGGTTCAAGCTGATATTATTTCAAATAATCAATTTGTTATGGAAGCTTCATTTTATGGCAAGTGTGGATTGTATTTAACATTTGAAGATTTACTGGAAAAAGAAATTAAAAAGCTTAATTGTAACAAATCCGTTATTAAAAAACATGAAAAGGCGATAACCAATGCGATAAAAGAAAATAATCAGGAATTACTTCAACACATTAAAAATTCTGGCTGTCTTTTTACACCTTCTGAAAGCCTATACAGTAATATCTACCTCAGTCCAAATATCGAGGTGTTTGAACTTATGTTAGAAGCAGGAGAAGATCCGTCCTTATTAAAAGGAGATCTTTTAAATGATTTATTGAGCGTAATATGGAAAGATGCTTCCATCCAACAAATTGAAGATTATATTGCAAAGGGCTACTTTAAGGAAATCGATGTAGCTCATCCAAAAACGTTTGGACCAGCATTTTTAAATTCTTTTTCGGCTGAAAAAAGAGATTTTGCACTTACATTAGCAGAACGATTCAACCATTCTATACCGAAATTGACGAGTATAGGAGATTTCAAAACTAGAACACTTGTTTTTCCAAGAGATGAAATCATAAGGATTGTAGATAACACCGCCAACTTGAATGGATACTCTCCTTTTAAAGCCTGTTTTAACGATACAACCCATTTCAATGATCGGAACGACATGTTACTTCATCAAGTTGCAAAAGCAGGCGACAAAGAACTTTTTAACATTCTGATAGAAGAAAAAAACATAGATATTCATTTACTAGACAGTAATGGAAACAATGTGGTTCATTATGCCGTAGCCTCAAACAATCCAAAATTTATGAAATGGCTTTTAACGAATTTTTCAGTAGATATCAACAAAGTAAACAAAGATAATAAAACACCTTTAGCAATTGCTGAACAACTTGGTTTCGTAGAGATGCAAAAGATTCTACAAAAGCAATAAAGTTATTCTATAAATTTCTGAAAGCAAGCAGCATATTGAACTTTCGTAATCATCATGAACTCTTTGGGCTTTAAGCCCAAAATATTTTAAAAGCTATGTAACAATAATAAACGGATCCAGTTATAGACCTATTAACAACGCCCTATAGTTCAACACATCACTTTTTTGGGTCCCAACCCATATGCCCTAGTTATACGCATACAAAATCAAGTATTTATACGAGTACCTTCATTCTTCGATGACCTCTACATTTGGTTCTATAAAAGATCAACTTAATGGAACATCAAAAAGAAGCGAGAGAACGGACACAACGAACACCTGCAGAACATGCAAGCAAGATTAATGCAGCCGATGGAGTACCTTACCAAAGAAAAGAGAAATCGACCACAGAAAGTGGTCAGACACATCAGTTCCAGCAGATAGCGAATAATAGTCCAATAGTCACCCAATTAAAAACCTACCAAGAAATGGCAGATGAAAGTGAAATCAGCCAAGAAGCTACTCAGCTGAAGAACATCGCAAATGGCATGATTGAACCTCCACCTTCGAATAATGGTTCTGAAGAAACCAATGCTGGCGAAAAAGAAAACAAGACCGGATTACCAGACGATTTAAAAACAGGAATAGAACACTTATCGGGTCATTCCATGGATGACGTAAAAGTACATTACAATTCGAGTCAACCTGCACAGTTACAAGCTCATGCATATGCGCAAGGCACTGATATTCACATCGCATCAGGCCAAGAAAAACATCTACCGCATGAAGCGTGGCATGTCGTTCAACAAAAGCAAGGAAGAGTGCAACCTACCATGCAGATGAAGGGAAAAGTAAATGTAAATGATGATAGTGGGCTTGAAAAAGAGGCAGACGTGATGGGTGCAAAGGCAATGCGAGCGTCTCAAAGTAATTCAGATGAATTAAAAATTAATCTTCAACAGAATAAATCATCAGAAAATAATAGCAACAATCATCAGGTTGCCCAGTTGATGATTACAATAAATAACATTGACTACAATCCAGATGATCAAATCTTTAGGCACGGATTTATAAATATGGCAGCATTTAATGACATTCAACAAGCTGTCCAAGCAGAGCCTAATTTTAATTTATATAATCCACAATTACAAAATGTAATACAAAATGTACGAAACGTTGACTTTGATGGCCAAGATGTTCCTACTGTTGCTGCAGAAATTTCCCAACAAATGGTAAACCAATGGCAACAGTTTAATATCATGATTCCAGCTCCTAGACAAAATGATTTAAATAGAATAGTGGAACAGGCAATTGCAGCTAATGTTAATCCTGATCATGCTATGGATATGGATGAAGCAGAGGCAGCAGGCTTCGATCAATTAGCAGTAAATGCGGGTGGCGACGCCGTTATGAGTCGTGCAAAAGGAACTCCAACTCCCATCGCACATGGACAATTACCCGCTGCAATTCAAGGTCATGTGACTACGGTGTTACATGAAATTAATACTATGGAGAATCTCTTTACATTAAACGCTATTCATCCACGACACTTCTTACCTCATGACCCTACATTGTTGACAGAAGTATTTGATTTAATTCCTCATTATCAAGGAAATCATACGAATATGGCCGGATGGCTACCTGCAATTGGAATTCCGGTTAACCATCTAGAAGCCGTAAAACAAGCATTCTTAAACTCATTTACTCCAGCACAACAACATATCTTCAATGCTCCCAATCCTCTTGAATCAATGGGAATAGGTAGAGGACTTAATCAAACGAATTTAGGTACTGTGTATATAAATGAATTTGTTCGACAAAAATCACTTCTTACTAATCCGACTTTGAAAGAAAGTATTTGGTCTTACATAGGAAACAATATTAGTGGATATATAGAATTCAATATTCCAGGAGCTGTTGGTCGCTTAGTCTATGATCCAATGGGTGAAAATTTGTATATCTGTGCACATTACAAGTGGCGAAATGGCTATAATCCATTTTTCCAAATTAACTAATCAAAATAACATAACGCTCCTCACTTCTCACAAAACCTCTTTAGTGCCTTCGTCTGTCTATCGAATCCATCTTG
>JAHDGD010000278.1 GCA_020627825.1 Saprospiraceae bacterium | reverse complement strand
CTATTTTCCCTACGGGCTAATAGCACTCGGCTAACAGATTTTGCTATTCTACAAGTTTTCCTTTCTCCCGAAGTTCTCAGGTTCCATAAGAGATTAAGGCAGCGTTTCTTCCTTAACGCATCTTGCTACCCTTTCCTCTCCCAAAGCATCGCTGCTCAGTCAGCCGCACAGCGAGATATATGTTGACATCTAAGCGATTGTCTCATATAATCTCGCTTTCCACTACGCAATCATTCCTCTCCTGCGCAGCCTAATACCTAGGCTACCCCACCCACTTGTTTTCGTTATCGCATTTTCAGTTCTTATCACTATATTACGTTTTGGTTACGATACCGCACGACAGATAACACTAGATACGACGATACTACCAGCCGAGCGGCTTTCGCATCGCGTATCATTTTACGTTAGTGTCCATGAATTTAAAAATGAATAAAGAAGAAGAAATAAAACTATTCTCTAAGAATTGGGACAAGGTGAAGTCTGCAATCAGATATTATAGTAAAAACTATGATAATGAAACTGGAAAAATATTAATCGACTTTATTGAATCAGACAATAAGAGTTGGCATTTAAAAAGTTATGCGGCCAAAGCTATTGGTCAAAACTCAATATCTGAAAAAACTTTTGAATCGTTATTGAAGGTGTTCTGTTCAACGAATAGTTCTGATTTTAAACCAAAATGTGAGATGGCATTGAAGATAATGGCATCCAAAATAAACCTCAGCCAAAATAAAGTTTATACAGAATTCTTAGAAAGAGAAAAGCTTTCAAATTTAGCCTTCTACAATATCAGGAACCTTCAAGTATGGACTGAAGAAAATTGGCATGAAAAAGTACTTGTAAAATCAGATAAAATTGTTTCTAAATTTAAAAACCAATGGTCATCAAAATGGGTCAAAGGCAAAATTAGATGTACAGATAATATCACCGCTATAATTGAATGTTTGATAAGTGCAGAAAATATTACCGTAAGAACAGGAATAAAAACAAAGATGATACATGTAGCAGCTAATATGGTAAATGAATCTCCCTATTTTACCGGATTGAAAAAAGGAATAATTGACTTAAATAATATAAACCAAGATATCGAAGAATCAAAAGAAAATGTATCTGAATACTTAGAAGAACTCAAATCCCTAGAAGAAAGAGTAAGAAATTGCAATTTTCAGGAAGCAGCTTTGTTAATGCCTGACATTACACATAAGATTAAATTTGAACCAGAAGAATTCACAGGTGTATATAGTGGTCATTACTTGGCGGTTTTAAATTTTTCGATCGCTGATAAAACTAATGATAGGTCAAAGAAAATAGCAAAATATATAAAAGAGAACGAAGATTGGGCCAATCCAAATTATTTAGATCACATAATTAAACACGGACACTAACATTAGATACCACAGCATATCCTCCCTCTGGTCGGAGACGCAGGGTATCATTAACCGTTGTACGCAATGACTGCGTCAATTGCGGAAAAAGTGATTACAAATAAGAAATAATAAGCTATTAAGAAGTAACTCAATGAATAGCTTATCAAAAAAGTCAAACACAGATTATCCCAAATTTACGCGAAGTATTTTAATAGATACCTTAAGCACCCTGAGAGAAAATTATTCCTCAAGAAAAAACACTTCAATGCAGTCTACAAATCTATTCACTGTAGAACTGATGTCATTGGAACTATTGTATTTAAATGTTCTACTTGTGATAAAAAGCATTTTATTCATCGAAAGTGTGGTCATCGATTTTGTGCTTACTGTGGATATATGGATACCCAAAAATGGGCGCAAAATACTTTAGCTAGACTTGAAGACATGAAACATCATCATGTGGTCTTTACTCTCCCTAGGAAAATTAGAACTATTGCCCTTTACAATCAAAAAATCATTCATCATTTAATTTTTGAATGTGCACATTTCGCTTTAATTGAATGGTTCAAAAATAAACACCAAATTAAACCAGGTATTGTTTCTGTCCTTCATACTTTTGGAAGTGATTTAAAATATCATCCTCATGTTCATATGATTGTCACTGCTGGTGGAATTAATGAACAAAAACAAATCGTCACCCTTCCTTCATACTATTTAACTAGACAAAGATTCTTAGCTAATATTTTCAAAAAAAGGTTCATCCTAAGATTCAAACAAGAAGTGAATAAAGAAAATATTATTCTTTCTCCTTCTCTTCAATTAAAATTGAGATTTTCTGCATTCATCAATCAACTTCACAAGGAACAATGGATTGTCGCGATTCAAAAACCCTTAGACGACTTAATTCAAATTGTTGGTTATGTTGGAAGGTATACCAAAAGAGCATGTATCAGTGAATATAAAATACAATCTATTGACAATGATCATATTCAATTCCTTGTTAACGATTATCAAAACTCTAAGAGAGGCGAAAAACCCAAATCTAAAATTATCAAAATGCATTTTGTCCAATTCTTAGACCAACTCCTTCAACATGTTCCTGACAAGAAATTTAGAATGGTCAGATATGCAGGAATTTATAATGCTCACTATCTGAAAAAAGATATCAACCAAGAAATTATAAAACCCAATACATCTAAAGAAATTGAAGAAATACAAATATTAGACATTGACGACTTTCTTCCTTATCGAAATCTAGTAAAACAATTCGATCATGATGACCCTCTCATTTGTCCAAATTGTAAATTGGCTATGACTTTTGATCAAATTCTTTTTAGAAAATATCCTTTTGCCATCAATGATTCTTGAAATAATAGTAACGCATAGTCTCAATTTAGCTCAATCTCAATATTGCGCCTACTACCCTATTGATTACTCCCGAAATCCTAACAAAATCAAGCCATTTTTTACATTTAAATATCTGCTATTAACACAAAAGCTAATACTCAAATACGTTATTTACATTCAATCCACTCAAATTCGAATTCTAGAATTTCGTAAAATCCTATACTAAGAGTATCTTCCATGCCAAATCGTCACTGCGTACAACAATAGATAGCAGACAATTATTCCTTGCAGTCATAACTGTCGCTATCATTATACGTTATGTGGGATAAGATTATTTTTCCAAAAAATTTATCTCATAACTGAAAAAAA
>JAHDGD010000070.1 GCA_020627825.1 Saprospiraceae bacterium | reverse complement strand
TGAGTGTAGAGAGTGGAATATCGTCTTCGCCTATATCGTATTTTTTGCAAAAATCTTCGATAGCAGATAAACGAGTTTGATGAGGAAAAAGTCGGGTAATAGTTCTATTTAATTTAAGATTGAAGTCGTCCAATTTATCAATGTTGATAATTTCAGACATCATTTTAGTTTCTTTGAGCATTTTGCTCGTTATCTTCTTCAGCTCTTCTTTTTTGACTCGCCTTGCTTCTATATAATCAAATAAATGACGATTGAAAATATTTTCAACAAATCGAATAAAGGCGTTACAATTTTGAACACTAAAATAAATCATCCCAAACTTATCCCAGTAAAATTCTGGGATTGTCGCTGGCAAATAGGTTTCAAAGTTTTTACGAGGCAATGGTTTTATTTTATTATTGAAGTGTTTATCCTCTTGTAGTAAGATAATCAAATATTTACCAAATGTATTTCGGTTATCTATTGTCCATCTTTCTTTTTTGAAATCAATATTTAACTCTACTGATAAATACCTGTATAAATGCGGCGGAATCGGTATATTTAACTGAATCATATAGTCTGCATAATTTCAATAACAAGATAATCAAATTATTGCTATAAAAAGAAAAATAACAATAATTTGATTAAATTAATTCCACTATGCAATTTCATCTTTACTAGAGTAATCGCTTTGTTTTAGTCCAATATCGACGATCAAGTCAGCTTGAAGAATTGCAATTTCTAATTGTCGCAAAATATACTCCTCAGTTAATTTGTTTTTCAGATTCAGTTCTGAATCAAGTGATGATAGAAGTTCTTTCTTTTCATCTGCATCAAGATCCGTAAACTCAGCTTTAAGTTCTTTTAATGATTCTTTTTGAAATGAAGCATAAATATCTTCAGCAAGATCAGAAGCTGGCAGTAATAATTTTAAATCTTTTAACGTCAATTGACCATCTTCAAAAGCCTTGAATCCTATTTGTACCATTCCAAATAGGCTTAATAAAAGCAGCTTAATTCTAGAAATTCCCATGAGTGTAAAATTTTAATTGTGAATAAAATTGAACTTCAATTTAGAATCAAATGCTTTTGTCTGAAAGTACATTACTTCATGTAACTCATCACTAAATTATGGAAATTTTCAACATTCCAAGACGCTGCTTCATGGTCTGTAAACCAATGGATTCCAACTGTAATTCTGGCGGTTCCAACTTCGTCACACAATTGATTAAAATCACGGCTACAGTAATGATACTTTGATAAGAGGTATTTTTCTACCGCTTTTCCAACTGTAGAATGACCTGAAGGAGCCGATCCATGATCGGGGTGAGGGATAAGGCTAACCGTCTCTTTGTAACTTTTTGAGAATTCGTAATCACTAGGTCGTGAAAATCGACTTTCCCACTTACAGATAAAAGCAATCTGCATTTGAAGATTTACATATTTAGTGACTTCATCAATTAAATTAAGCCGCTCCCCTATCCCAATATCTTGGGCATCGCAAAAACAGGCGACCAAGAATGATATAGTTCGTTCTGGCGTGTCACAGCACATCAAAGCTCCTGCAAAACCTCTTTCTTTCGTGTCTGTAACAGTTCTATCTTTATCCTTAATACCTGCTCGTTGCATTTTTATATTAGAGCTATAATCGAAGTCAATTTTTGTTTCTACAGAATGATTTGCTCCCCATTCACCCCATAGCGGACTCAGTAGTGCCGACTTATCAGCCTGATGTTTCCGAATACGCTCTAATTCTGCCTCTGGGTCAAATGCCTGTGCAACTTTTGAAATATATTCCATCCAGCGGTTCTTAATATATCGGACTTCATCTTGATTAAAAATAGTTGTGTCTGCTACATTTTCCCATACTCCTAGTTTGTTTTCATCTTTTTTGATAAATCCTCCAAGCATTATTTTGTATTTAATTGTTGAAATAATGCAATATCGTCCCAAAAACAGGCAAAATAAAGGACAAAACAGCAAAACACCCCCTTGGTAAAAATCGCTAAAAAAAGTGTGCTTTTGAACTTTAACACTTAATTATACTGATTATCAATGCTTTAAGCAGTTCAAATGGTTTGAACTGTATTTGAACTGATTTTGCCAATTCGTGCTTTTGTGCTTTTGAACTGTTTTGTGCTAAAACTGAACTGTATTAATTACTTGTTTTTCAGTACTTTATGAACCAAAAGTTCAAAAGCACACTTTTCCACCTTTTTTTTATATAGGGTACTTTTCAAAAAGGTTTTAATAATAAAAAGAGATCTATATAGGGCTATAAAAATTTGAAGCTCCATGCAGATTGTTCTACATGGAGCTTCAGTATTTGATAATGTAACTTTAAAGTTACATTATTAACCGTTTCATCTTATCTATTTCATTGCTATTCAAAATAAGGCTTATTGTATCATCACTATGCTTATCAGCAAACAATATAGTGAGAGTACCATCTTTATGATATAACCGATTCATTATTACATATTCAGATGTTTCTTTTTTCATACTGCGAGCACCTCGCTTTGTTATTTCTACTATCATTTTTATTTATTGTACATTAACTGACTTTAAATAATCTCAAATCGTTATAATTGACGGGGTTTTCCTCTATGTCTAGTTTTACTGATTTTAATCGCCCATCTTGTAATGGTAGATCTAGTTTTTGCTTTAACTCTCTTGTTAAACTTTTACAATAAAATCTTAGGGGGAAATTATTAGAACGAGGTTTCAAATCCCCCACTTTGAATTTTGTATTTGTAAGATCCTTGTATATATACAATATATATTTTCTTACTCTTTTATCTTGTTCTTTTTCAACTTTACTATCTAATCCAAACCCAATACAATCGCCAGCTTTAAGATTCATAAGTTTTACTGCTGCATAAGAGATGAAAAACATTCCTCTTTTGTGTATCCTGATGTACGGCTCTCCTCTTGGTATGATGTTTAAATCTTTAGGATTTATTATTTCTAATGTGGTTATTGACATGATTCCGAAATTTATAGTGAACAAAAATTATTAATTGATTCTAGTGATTTCATCACTATCAAGGTATGCAGGGATATTGAAATGATTTAGAAGTTTCTTGATGTCTTCTACTCCATCGTCATTTATTAGAAATATTTGATAATCTGCATCCTTGAATTTCTCTTCCCAAATCTGATGATTTTCAGCGACGTAAGAAACACCTTGGTAAGTCATTAATTCTACTATAATGTCTAGTTCTTGATCTGTATTTGCTGTATTCCACATAATTGCTATTTTTTAGTGAACAAAAAATTGATTATTAATCTAGGTTGATACATTTATTCATTTACATTTGCTTCGAGATTAACTCGAAGCATATTGATAATTTGCAAATTAGAAGAGTCATATTCCTTATTCGCTAGAATAAAGTATTCTTTGCCGTTTGATTTGATATCGCCGCCTTCAGTAAGTGGATTCCATTCATAGCCCATGTACTGGGCGTATTTCTTTATTTTGTTTTTGAACTTTCTTAAAGTAATGTATCGCCGATCTTGCGGATAGTTAAGCATGAAATCATCGTACATGATATTCTTGAGGACCTTATTATTCAAGTAGTCCGTTTTGCTGAAGAATAAGTTTGCCCAGTCCAGTATATTCTCTCCTATTTCTTGTCGTAGCTTACGTCGTTTGAGGTCGCCTTGGGGTACTGTATAATCTAGTCGATACTTCAGAAAAGTTTGGATACAGTTTGCCATGAAGTTGTAAAATAGATTCCATTGCTCGTAATCCCAATCCTTGAACATGAGTCGTCCAAAATCGTCCTGTGGTGTACGATGTGCATTGTAGTAGTCCGAGAAGCCTAATAAGTATCTTCTACGCTCGTAGGAATTGCCATATCCATTTGGAGCGTGGTTGGTATTGATAATGAATTTAGGTGGATCAATTGTAAATTTTGCGAGACCTTTTTTATTGACAGTCAATCCTCTCGTGATTTGTGAGAATAGAAATTCGAAATCAAAATTGACTCTTGCATCATCAAATACGATGCAACTCGTGCGTTCATCCACACCTTCGTAGAGAAACTTGTCTTCAGATAAGTTCTTTTGTTTTGCATCGATAACGTGTGTTGGTACTAAATGCTCAAACATCGTAGAGAAAATAGACTTTCCAGAGCCGCCCTCACTTTTTCCAACTTCGCTCTCCAGACCGTCCATAGATATAACTGCCTTCATGTTTGCTAAGTCTCTGTATTCGTGTAGCATGTGACCAGCAGCAAGCATTTTTGCAACATAATGTTCATATATAGCATCCCTTTCGGATGGCTCTAAGTATTCAGGTTTTTCTTTTGGAATATAAGAATAATTGCCTTTTTCGTCCTTGAATAATTCTTGTCTTTTTTTCCAATAAAAATTAGATGTTGCAATGAAAAATTTTTGAATATCTGATTTTGCAGATTCTTTCGTTTGATTGACTTCCCACTTATCTCCTACCCTCTTGACTTCAACCATTGGTTTATCTAATTTTTTGGGATCGAAATCAATAATTTTATCTTTCCAAATATTACCTGGTAATTCAGATAATGGTCGCTGCACTACTTCATCGGCTGTGATTTTCCAAAAGCAGTTTTTAAAATATAGATATTGTGTATTTCTATCAGCTTCTAGGAATTGTGGTTTGATGTACTGCATATTGGATAACTTATCAGGTCCCAAATACTGAGAGCCTCCCTTGAGTATCATTCGCAATACATTAAGTTGATTGATTTCGTTTGTGAAATCTTGTACAAAACGTTGTATTTGGTGTGCTGTTACTTCACGTACAATCTTATTTTCTAAGTTGATGAACTTGTATGTGTTATTTGGTCCTTCCATCAATCCAAAGCCTCTATTTCTCAAAAAAATATTGATTTGGTAGTAGTCGAAAGTAATTCGCTTTTTGGTGATGCCTTTTGAATTTTCATATTCTTCTTCAATCCAATATTGTTCATGAGGAAGTAGTTTGTCTACTAATTCTAATTCGCCATCTTCATTGAATCGCCTCTTTTGTTTTCTAAGTGTAAACTCTTTTATTTCTAATAATTCTTGTCTATGTGCATCTAAAAATGCTGTTGCAGAATTTAAGTGCCAAAACTCCTTGAGCTTGTATTCTGAGAGTGTTGTTATGTTATGAATATTGATATACTCCCCTTCTCCTTGCCTATCGATTCGTGATTTTTCCAAATCTGCCTTCAGCTCGGCTTCTTTCTGCTTAAAGGTATGCACGAGTAGATCATCCACGCCTTTCAATACTTTGTCTTTGCCATAGCCAAAATAAATGCCTAGCTCTATCCCACTATTGTTATAGGCATAAAAGTAGTCACGGAATTTTAGAACCGCTTTGAAAAAAAGATTTGGACGAGCATCGACTGCTTTGTGCCGCTTTGCTGAAATATCTTGCCAATCGCTATCCAGTAAAAAGACGACATTCTTAATACCGCACTTTTTGATCAGCTGCTCAAAATGGTGTGGCATATTACCCTCGTTTGCAAAGTTGTTGATGCCCATCACAGCAACCGCTGCTATATCGTGCATACATAGTTTGTCTGCTTTCTTCTCTCCTTCGCAGATGTATAAGGTATCTATTATTTTTCCTATCTCGTAGGCTCGTATAATGTACTCAGGTATCCAAAGATGCGACCCGCTGCCATAAGGCGATTTGTATTTGTGTGAGTTGCCCTTTTTGTCCAGGTGTAATAATGGATTCTGCCATCTTATCCGAATCAATGGGCGTTCCTTTCCTTTAGGTGTTCGGTAAGTAATTGGATTGCGGTCAAAACCGACATAGTTGAGAATCATGTCATCGCCATCAATGACATTCCAGAATTTGTCGATAGTTCCAGACTCATATCGGTTCTGCTCTACTTGCTTGTTGGAGTATTTTTGAAAATACCTTTGAGCCTTCGCTGTAATGCCTGAAGCTCTCAATTGTTGGTCACGAAAAGATTGCTTCCTTCCCTTTCTTTTTTTCTTCGGTCTTGGCTTATCCGATTCTATTAGAATGTTGTAATGGTCTGCACAATAATGTAGAGCTTCAAAGAAGGTTTTGCCCTGGCATTTTTGGAGAAATGCAACTGCTCCCTTCCCTCCTGTATCGCAAGTGTAGCATTTGAAGATGTCTTTTTTTGGCGAAAAAGACATCTTTTGTTTGCCGCCACATTTAGGACAATCGGCTTTGAGTGACGTTCCTTTTTTTGTGAGTACTAAGAAGTCCGAAACAATAGCTTCTAGCTTCGCAGTTTCGAGTATTTTGTCTCTTGTTTCGTCGTTTATAAAAGTGTCTTTGATCATCTTTTTTATAAAGTTGGGGCAGCCTCCCATTTCTGCCCCATTATTGTAAAAATAATATGCTCTAGTTATTTACTGATTTCTATGCCTCCACGATCAGGGAATTCTTTAATACTATACCCTGCATTAATAAGTATGCTTTTTTCTTTATTGTACAGCTCTGTTTTACCTCTCCTGAAGTGATTGCGAGCATCTTGAATTATTTTAGTATAATCTGTACTTACAAATTTAGTTTCACCTTGAACGTTTGGAGTTTCAAGGCTTTCAGGCAGATTGTCGTTTTCTTGAACCTCATCCGAATGATTATTGAAACCAATTGAACGTCGGTTAGAAACTACTGTTTCATTCTTGCCTTTGCCTAGTATAAAATTGCCTATTTTTGAAAATTGAAGCTCTATCATGCTTCCAAAGTCACTCAAGAATGTCGAACTTTCTTCATCGATTTTCTTTTGATATTCTTGTCCTGCTCCTGCTCTATATATTTCTATTATTGTCATGCAAATAATCGTTCCTAGAGAACAAAATAATGCCAAATAGAACATTGCACCGCCCCAGATAAAAACGTGCGCTTCTCGTTGCTCTAATTGCTTTGTGTAACTTTCGTCTATCTGCTCTACAAGGCGGTCTTTTTCTGCTTTTACAGATAGTAGGGCAGTAGATTTAAAACCGTCTTTATCATTATAACTTTTGAGATAGTTTTCTTTAGCGTGTTTGATTTCCTCCGCTTCTTTTGCTTCTAGCCCTGCTACTTGTTTATTGAGCTTTGTAATATGTCCAATCGCCCAGGTATGTCCGTTTTTTTTGAGCTGCTTGTACTTTTTTAAATCTGTATAATGAATTGAGCGTTTGCCTTTGTATTCATTTCTTATCGACTTTATTTTACTGTCTCTTAATGTAGCGAGGTGTTGAGCTTCAGTTTTGAAAATATTCATGATACTATCAGATTTGATAGCTGCTTTTTGCTCTATACTATCAATTGATGCTCGTTGTACTTCAGTTGTCAGACTTTGTACAATGTCTTTGCCTCCATATCCTGATAGCAGGGGAGAAGCTATAAGGAGTGGGAATATCAAAAATGACATTCCCACAAACATTAGCCAATACCAACGATTATGGAACTTGCCTCGTATCACTTGCCGAGAATAGTATGGATACCACTTCGATAATCCACCTTCGATAATCCATATAATAATACTCGTAACTATCATAGATATTACTACTATAAGTGCTTTGCTTCCAAAGTGCAGTTTGCTGTTAACTACCTGGTAGATGACTACACTCTCGGTAATCCCTGAACCTATATGTGCTAATGCTTTTATATTTTTTAGACTGCGTATCATACCGCCATAGAATTCTGCAAATTCTAATTTTTCATTATTAGAGTCTGCCTTAGTTTGAAATGATGACATTTTGTGTGAAATTTATATGAATGAAATAGTGTCCTTACTTCCTGCCAGAAGTAGGGTCGTTTTGGTTTTAGATACTATTGTCAGTTTTTATTTTATTCTCATTGGGAATTGCTAAAAAGCTATCTTTAGCATTTATCATGTCAAATCGTTTGTGAAAAGAATAATCATTAAGATGATCTGGCCTACTGGCTGTTAAGCAAATAAACTTTGGTCTTATGTTTTTTTCTGTTCCTATATCTATACCATTACTTATGTAGTTGTATAAACGCTCATAGTCGAAATGTTCGGAACAGTTCGGATAAATAAGAAATCTCGCATTTTGTAAATCCTCTTGTAGCTTATCTGTAAGATGATATAAATTTATCCCATCTGGATATACACTCAATAATATATAATCATCAAGGCTATTTAGCATAAGTAAGAGGCCTTGATAAGATGATATATTATAAATAATAAGTCCTTTGGTTACATCTTCAATGTGCTGTATTTTTTTCATGGTCAATGAGTTATTTATTTGCTCTTTACGATTTATTGACATACCTTGTAATTGAAATTTATATGAACAAAATAGCGTCCTTACTTCCTGCCAGAAGTAGGGGCGTTTTAGTTTAGTGGATAGAATGAATTGAAATAATAGAGAATAGCAATGATTATAAGTCCTAAGAAAAAAAGATTCACTGCATATCGTTTATTGTTTTCAATGAGTATTTTTTGATTCATTTGTTTTATCTGAGTATCAATAAAAATATCCTGCTTTTTAAGCATTTCCATTTTTTCAATTTCAGTTTGAGATTGGTTGACTCGGATAGGAGCAGACTTCGTACTAAGTGCGAATAGAAGTATTCCTGCTAATATTAATATTATGGTTCTTATGTCTAGTAATTTCATAATTGATTTACTTTGATTGCCTTGGTATAATTATTAATGTCATTTTTCGACCAGAGAGATACGTATGTTTTGCGTCCACTAGCGTTTCAAAATTATCGGGCAATTCTATTTCTCCAATTCCTGCTCCTTCAAAAAAGAATTCAGCACCAGTTATACCTAATTCTTTTCTAGTACCTTCCTCCATTATTACCCAATCGTTTGCTCCTCGCAGAAAATCTTTGATTAAATAATCCACGAAATATTCATGGCTTTCTGCCCATGCCTTTATTTCTTCAAATATTTTTCTTGGGATGTAATTATTGTTTGGTTTACTCATTGCTAATTATTTCTTTTTTTTAATAAATAATGATTGTCTTTGGTGGGGGTGGGGATGATGCTCTTTTGCTCTATCCATTTTTGTATGACACTTTCGGCTTTTTCAAATGTCATTTGTTCTTGTTGCATCAAGTAGCTACGCATACCGACTACGCTTCTGGAGTATTTGTTTTGGAAGCATTGCTTTGGTGTTATAGTCTTAATCTTTACCACAGTTGTTTTTTTGACTCAGTACATATAATATTACAGGCTTACCATTTGCCAGAGTTACTTCTGTTCCAATTCCTAACCGTATAATATGTTCTAAATCTTTTGGTATGTATTCAACTCCTGCCATTCCTTTTGGTATTATTTCATAATCATCTGTAATACTTTCAATTTCTACTATTCTGAATTCTAAATCATTCATCCCCTCTATTAGTATTATATCTCCTTTTTGTAATTCTGTTATACTTACTATCTCCATAATTTTTATATTGAATACTGAATTTGATAACCGATTTCTTTTAATTCGACAATGCGTTTGAATAGTGGATGTTTTTCATCAAAACCAACAGGCACATTGATTCGCATTTTTTTTAACTCTAATGCCTGTTTTCCCCAGTTTTTTTTTTATAAGGCGGTGCCTGTAATACCTCCTATGGGGCTTCATTTTTTGTATTGATTTTGGTTTCATCTTTTTATATTGTCAAGCCACCCAACTATGATTTTATGTTCATTAAACTTTACATCAAAAAAACCAATAATTGGTGTAGAGAAAATCGTACAAATCAATTCCCCTTTCTCGTTTATGGAATAAAACCTTGATAAGACTTGTTTAGGTTTTTTCATTGCGTGCCATTTGTGCCGTATCTATCACGGCATAGATTAAAAAAAGACAGATGATACTTTTAAATAAAAACGCCATGCTCTTGTAATTTTTAGTGTAAAAAAAGAGCAACTCACTCGCCTAAGGAGCTGCTCTAAAACAAACTTTTATTAACCATCTAAACATTATGACCTTGTAGAAAAAAAATGCCAGCCCTAACCAAATGAGCCATAGCTAGGAACTGGCAAAACCCCAACTAACCATGAGCTAACTTGCTTGGCTCTATGAGCTTCAAGCATATTTGAACCTTATCCTGCAATTTGCCGAGTTCGTTTTCGGTTGCCTCATAAATTCTTTGCATCGTCTCCTCATATTCTTCTTCCATTTCGAGTACTCTGAATAATTCTATTACTTCGTTTTTATCTGTTTTCAAAAACTTACGTAAATTGAATAATTCATTAAGCTTTTGTGATGCATCTAATTTCTCTAGCAAGATTTTGTTTGTACTTGATAATTTGCTCATGATGTTGAACTTTTTAAATTTTAAATAATTAGTTTTCTAAATCTGCTCTCAAGGTTGTTAATTGCTTGTTTTTTGCCCTTCAGGTAACTTAGCTGCATCTTTAGTGCAGTATCCTCATTAGGATGTTTAAACTCCTTTTTTGGTAATGTTTTGTGTTCACTCTCTAAGTACTTTTTCTCCTCTTGGAATATGTTTTGCATTTCCGACAGGGTGAGGGACTGTTTTCTCATTTTGCTGTTTTTGATCCTTAAAATAGATTTCAATGTTGTAAAGGTCTAGTGCATCAGCAGGAGCATACGCTTTTAATGCTGTTAGCCGTTCGCCTTCGCTTGTATGTTTTATCTGTTCCTGAAACTCTTTTTTGAAAAAACGCAGTAGGACCTCAGCTTCGATATGATAGAGCTGGGTCATGTCTGACTTGGTTGTCTTGTACCGCTTGTATCGATGCTCGCTGAAGCCATGATCCTCTAGGTAAGTAATGAGCTTCCTCTCTATCGCCTTGGTAAGCGTCTTGTCTGATTCTCCTAGTAGGTTTAAGTAGTGTACGATATTGAGCGTGTACTTGCTTTGCATAAATGTTAAAATATTTAACTTATAAATATTGCAAATCCACGCCTTAAAAAGTAAATTTACTTTTGTAAACGCATATTTGCCCCGACAATAGCAAATATAGTACAAAAATATCAAACTTGTCAAATATTTTCATAATAATTTGAAAAAATCAAACACTTTGGCGTTCAACACTCTTGGAAATAATATTTCTTTCCTACGAAAAGAAAGGAATTTAAGTGGTGAACAATTAGGGAAAGTTGTAGGTAAAGGTAAAGCAATGATAAGTGAATATGAGAAGGGTAAAAGACCTCCATCTTTGGATATCCTCTTAAATCTATGCGATTACTTTGATGTTGATCTAAATAGTTTGGTTTGTAAAAAGCTTTATCAAGGCGAACAAGCAAGTAATCAAATTAATACTGAAGAAGTAGAAAAGTTGCGGAAAGAAAATCAAGCCTTAAAGGAAGAGATGAATGAATTGCGAAAAGAGTACATTGTTGTGCTGAAGGAAGTGAAGGGCGTATATGTTATAACCGATAAAGCGAAGGAAGAGCAGGTAGAGAAATAAAAAATGAAGAAAAATATAGATACGGAAAAAATGCTGGCTGAAATCGAAGCAATGAAGCAAGAAGTGGAGCGATTGAAAAAAGAAAAGGGCATTGATGAGATACTGGAGCAAGCATCTATTCGGAAAAAGTAAATTTTTTAAATAAAAATAGCTTGGCAGGGTCTTTGTTTTGACTTTTAAAACAAATTGGTTTATATTTACAGCAATACATCAAACATATTATTTCAAAAATTGCCTAAATATAGATTCAAGATGAACAAAAGAGCTTTATCTCCTACCATTATAAGCTATAAAATACTACGATACGAAGCTCGTATCCATTATTTTGAAACCCAATTAGAAACCCACTCAGGTCATCCACGACAAAAACGGTATTACACCGAAGCATTGAACAGAAGTTATATTGCTTATGTGAAGTTTTTGAAGTCGTTGCCTTGAGGTATTTTTTAAACTCAAACTCCCCATATTTTGGAATATCTTCTATTGCTCTCAGGAATTATTCTAGTAGTTTATTTTCTTTTAAAGAATAATAAACGGAGCATCGATAAAGAAGTACAACCAGTTCCACAGTCTCCGATAATACATAATAGAACACAAAATTCTACAACCAATTATAAGGAAAAAAAAGATTTAGATTTTGGTGGTAAATTATATGTCCATCCAGATAAAATGCGAATAGCTGAATTTAGAAACTATGTTAATAGTTTAACTTCTAGTGAAGCTAATGATTATCTGAGTGCTTGTAATGCTGAACCTTTAAATCTCAGAGAAAAGTTTTTTGTGCTTGTAGAAAAGGCAGGTTTGGAAGATGAACAACATATATTGGATACTATCCAGATATTAGAACCTCATGAAATTGATCCATTTATTAAACAATCAAAAAAAGATGGAATTTATTTTACTAACAAAGCTTATGATGCTGCGATGGCTAAGAAAAACTCCATAAAAAATAAACAGACTTTAGAATTAATAGAATCAATGACACCATTAAGTGTAATAAAATGGTACCTAAAAAATCAATTTACAGAAGGATTTAATTATTTAGATAAAGAAGCCTTAGAAGCTGTTCATAGAAAGACTCTCCAATTATTTGAAGATAAAGAAATACCTAATAAACTCCATATCGATTTGTTTTACTATTTGAAAAACACCAAATTGAAAATAGATGAGAAAGTATATCGATCAACATCTTACCAGTTATTTTTAAACAACTTATCACAGGATTCAAGAGAAGATATTAAAGCACTTTCTTTTAGATGGCTTGGTGAGTTATCGGAAAGAAATAAAGATTATGAAACGGCAATATCGCACTTTGAAAAAGCACTCGAGATAAATCCAAAGATTGGAGTTATGCAAAAAATGAAAAGATTAAAAAAAAATATATAAAAATAAATGGAAAATAAATTTATAGAGTTGACAATAGATGACCATTTACAAATCATGATAAACATATCATGTATAGTTTGCTATACTTATCATGAATCTTCAGGGAAAACAGAAATCATTATGACGACACATCATGGAATGAATGGCGCAATAGGTGAAAGAATTTTTTATGTAGATGAAGATTATTCAACAGTGAAGGAGATTATAAAGAAGAAAACTAAAAAATAGCCTACTCTATAAGATTTTTCATGAAACTAATAAAAAAGCCACACGTACACGAATCAAAAAAACAGCAATAATTAAAAAGTAGTGATATATAGCATTGAAAAAATATACTCACTCTATGGTTGTACGTTAGCTGGCTCTTTTGCGAGCTGGTGGCTTTCTATTAATAATATTATAGTGCAATTTATATAAAAAAACTAAAAAAAAGACAGATGTCTGTGGATATTTAGGTGTCTGTGAGTTTTATAACTAATTGAAAATGAGTTAGGTTGTATACTATTAGTGGAATCCGATATTCTCCACAAGTGTATCATAAAGCACTGATAAACAATAATTTAAAAACTCACAGACATAAACGCTGAATGTCTGTGGTCGAACTTCTGTCAACATTTAATGATGATAGAAGAAAAAAAAATTTTGCTCTGTATTGAAGACTTTAAAGTAAATAATGCAGGTGGCGACCTGACTAAACAATGGTTTGTCTATTACAACGTGGAAGGGAAGCGATATAAAAAGTATGGAAAAATCAATTCATTCCATACTAAAGCTGCAAGGATGAGAGCTGCCAAGGAACTAATTTTAGTATTAGTAGATATTCCTGTAACAATCAAAATCAAAAAAGATAAATTGTTTGAAGAGCTTTACGAATACCTGGAAGACAACAAAGGGTTTTGGAGAAAGAAGACTTACCAATCTGTAAAATCTAAATTGGACGTACTATTTGAAAAAGTGAATGGGAAATTAACTCAAGTAAGAATTCAAAAATTTTTCAAGTGGCTTTCTGTTAATCGTTCAATGACAACTTATAATCATTATCATCAAATTTTGAAATTCTTATTAAAAGGAATAAATAAGACACAGCTTCTTGATGGGATACGTAGAGTAAAAGCTCATAAAATACCAGCTCTATACTTTCAAAAACATCAAGTCAATCGATTGAAAAAATATATATCAGAGCATGATCCGCAACTTTGGTTATTTATAAAATTTATTTTCTACACTTTTATCCGTCCTGGAGAAATACGACAATTAAGAGTAAATGATGTACTCTTTGAAGAAGCAAAAATAATTGTAAGAGCTAATGTGTCTAAAAATAAAAAACAGCAATATGTTGCGATACCAAATCATTTCATCAATGACCTTGAACACCTTAAATACTTATCGCCTAATGATTATATTTTTAAATCTAAAAGAGATTTTTCAAAACCAATAGGAATAAATACAATGTCCAGTCGTCATCGCAAAATTTTAAATAAATTAGGTTTTGGAATAGAATACAAATTGTACTCATGGAAACATACTGGAGCTGTATTTTTTATTCAAAATGGTGGTCGAGTCAAAGAATTGCAAATTCAACTTAGACATCACTCACTCGACCAGGTTGATGCTTATCTTCGACAAATGGGAATCACAGATTTAGATGATTTAAGAATCAATTTCCCTGAAATCTAAACATTTTTCCATCTCATAAATTTTAACTTCTCCTTAACTTCATTATATTTGTAATATCAAGACCAAAGTTGATATTGTATTATAATAGGGAACTAACTTTTCTCTATACAAGTTTGGACAAAAAGAAATAGGGCTGCTCCTTCCTGTCTTGTAGGTTTCCTGCTAGACAATATCAATTGGTCTTGATGGGGAGTATGCCCTTTTTTTATTAAACACTTTTATTAAATTTTTTAAACATCAAGACCATGACAAAAAAAGAATTAATCGCCCAACTCGAAGCAGTTCAGCTTGAGAAAGAAAAACTGGACAAAGAAATCAATGAATTAAGAATAGACTACATTGAGCTTCTTGAAATTTTTGACAGCGAAAAAGAACAAATTGAACAACTAAAGAATGAAATCAAATCCTTGAAAATTACTTCTGAAGAAAAAGAAATCAAAAATTTGAAGGATACAGTTTCCTATGCTGAAAAATTAGAAAAAGAAAGGAAGATTACAGAGTTTTTGAAAGGAACGATGTCTGAGATTATTGAAAAAGGAAAGGTTGTTTTTCAAATTGAAGATGGACAACTACCTATCCAAGCATAAATATTTTTTTCTTGATAAAAGCCGATTGGAACATTTCAATCGGCTTTTTTTATTGAAAAATTGGTCCTAAATTTTATTTTAATCAAAAGTCTAATAATCAAAGCATTATATACAGTCTTTTTTACTAAAAAAATCATTTTCATGCAAAAAATTCCGCTGCTGCCTAACGCCGATTGCAATTGCAATGACAAAAAAAAGAGGATATGTGCCTACGCACATACACTCTTTTGCAATTTGAATTATCTTTTACTGGGTATGAAATTGAACTTTCGATTCGGAAATTCGGCTCTCAGTTGAAGAAAATGAAACACGTTTAATTATACCCACAACCTGACCTTTTGAGTGGCGAATCAATCGACGAGGTTGTCTGAAGTTTTGAAGGTTAAGTATATCTAAGATATTGAGAGCTGCGGACATCGTTAAGTCTTTCCCTTTGTTGATGAAGTCTCTCCATTCTTTCCAATACGTTTCATACATCCCATCTGCTCCATTCCAATCGAGTGAATGAACGGCTGAGATGTAGTCTGCATAAGGATAGTCTGCTCCATTTATATCTGTCGCAAATCCTAAAAAGAATAATAACCTTGGTAAGAAATCATTTTGATTATTATTGTAAGCTGTTGAATTACCGACTTGTATTGCTTCAGGTATTCGCCAAGCTCGGTCAGGGTTGGTGTTGATAGCAGTCTCTTCTATCTCATATAGTGTCGACAGTTCGGGTATAACTTCCTGCTCCCCGTCACCTATGACCAATTGTTCCAGAACTCCATCGATGTTCTTATCATCATCTGGATCATGTGTGAGGTCAAAGGTTGTACCTTGGTCGTATATATTCTTAAATGTATAGTCAGGTTTTACTTTTGTTGTCCAATCAATTATCCTAGTTGCTAGGATTTCTTTTTTTTGAATAGCTTCGAGTGTGCTACTCGTAGGATACCAGGCTATACAGAACCACTTCGCAAATGCTTTCCAAAAATCTAGCACATCAAAATCTGGTAATTGTTTGGCGATTTCAAACTCTCGTAAATAGCAATTCAAAACATACTTACCGCATTCGTCTGCGGCACGTATATCGTCTATTGAATTGATAGAATAAACAATAAGTTGCTGTATCTCTGGACGATTGATGAAAGCCCCAATTATATCCAATCCACCCAAGTCTGCAATTGCATCTAAGACATCGACATGGTTAACCATTGGCGTAAGGTTGTACCTGAATTGCTTGGCACATTGCTTCATATTCATAGGATAGTTATCCTGGTTGTTGAAGTTGCAATACAATTGCCATAATGGATTTTGATTATCATAGAATTTTGTGTTCCTAATCGTAGGATAGGAAATCGTTTCGCCCAATACTGAAGTATTGGAATAGTTAATCATATAGGCATCCCAAGCATCTCGCACTTTCTCAGAATAGAGTTGAGAACTTGAGGTAATACTCCAAGTTGATTCATTTAGATTAATGGTCGTAATATTATAGACAAGAGGATTGTATCCTAAAAACTCTGTATTATACCTTGTGAAATCTAATTTCAAAGCGAGACATTCTTTGTCTCCTACACTATAATTAATCTTTGAGGCGATACTCCATTGACCAAATTCTTGATTGTGAATGACATTGATAAAGTGGTCTATTGCATCCTCTATTGTACTATCATTTGTATAATTATAATCAATGAAATTAGAATAAGAGTCAATGTCAATCCGCAATCTTAATACGCCTTCACGGTCAATGAATTGAGATTCGCAAATTTCATGTATAGATACATAATTTGGAATATCTTCAAATACTTTTCGTATTTGTGGAAAGCAATCAAATATCACATCATGATTTCCTATGGCAGACTGGTCAATACTTATAGAAAATGGAACTACATTATTAACACTAGCCGCTGTTGGATAATCTGCATTGATGAGTGCGGCTAATGCAGTATAGATTCCAATTCCTGCAACTGTAAATGTTCCCGTTTCATATCGTTTGCCATTTATCATTATTCCTAGGTTGCTTGGTGAAATTGCTCCTGGAATAATCGTCGCTTCAAAAATCGTATCATTCACAATTGTCACGCCTTCTTTCCCCATATCTAAATTTTGAAGGCTCTTGTCTTTTGCTTTATCAGCTAATCGCCCTGCTAGATTTTCAAAATATAATTTAAAACCTTTGTCTGTTCGTTGACACACATTGATATAACCTTCTTGAAAAGGCATACCTCCAAGGTGGTTTTGACATATGAAAGTATCTTCAGTAGAGGTCGAGTCGAGTCGGTTGGCATAGTCTAGTATTTGTAAATTGTGCGGTGTCGCATCGATTGAAAAAGTTGTAGTAAACACCCTTGGCAATCCATCTTCATCAAAAAGCGGATTAATCATTTGGTATTGTATTTTTACACCACATAGATCGAGTTTTTGACCATTGATGATGAATTCTACTCCTACTCCTTTCATAGTGTAATATTATCGTAAGAACCGAGAGACATTGATGGCTCAAAATTGAATTCTAAAACATTTAAGGCTTCCCAGCATTCCGAAATCTTGAATTTCTTGCCTAGTACAATAATGGGCAATGCAATACGACTACCATCTTTATCCGTATGCAAAATTGCGACCTCACAAGAAATGAGCAACTGTTCAGCTGCTTCGACTCTTGCCTTACTCATGTATCCACTCCTGACAAGATAGATATGCTTCGCTTCTATTCCTGATTGAAATTTTCTTTTTTGTGAACGATTATATTTAGGAGCATTTTGAGAAACACATAGTTGACGATCTAACTCTAAATTTCTTGTACATCGTCCTGTCGCCCTAAAGGTTTCAGGAACTCCTAAACTATTTAGGTATATGAAGTACTTCTTACAATCATAATAATTGCAATCTCGTATGTATTTATATCGATTGGAAATCGGCACGTCATCTTGGTCAACGATATAAATTTCCCAGCTCACTATATCATCAAGGTTTGAAAAATTAGCTTGGATAATCGCTTCAAATCCTGTTTGAAAAACGATTGATTCGCCTTTCGAAACTGTTCCAACCAAGGTTATTGTTTGATTATTACCTGAACCATCTCTATATTTTACATCTATTGAAAGTACAGGATCTACATAATCATTTTCTGTATAATTGAACCATGCTCTGAATTCTGGTTGGTCATCACAAACGGGCTTACAATTTGGTTCAAATGTCATTATCGAATTGTCAATCGTAATTTGTCCAAGGTAGTTATTTGCATATTGATTACTTGATTCATCACTAACCCCTCCGAGATATACAAATCCAGTATCCGATTGTACTGTAGTAGTTTGTTGTGTAGGCGGTCGTCCATATTCTTCATAATAACAAAAAGCATACTCTGCATTAAAATCGTTTAGAACGAATAAATTATTAGAAAGTAAAAAAGTATTCACAATCGTTGAAAAATTGATACTTTCATCTTTTAAGTAAGCTAATAAGATACAACTCAAATCAAAATAAGCTCTTCCGTCATCATCTGGTGTTGCTCTTACTACTGTAATAGTATCAAAACCTCCAAGGCTGTTTTTAACTTTTACCTCAAGAACAATTTTAAAGTTCGGGTGTCTAACATTAGGACTTTCAAATAAATTATCAGTCTTTAACTGAAGACACATTTGATTTCTAGCTAAAGAATATAATCCTGGAGTATCTATTGTAACAATTGCCATAATTATTCAATTTCTAAATATTCATCATCATCCAAATCATCCTTCCAATATTTTTGATTTACACAACTATCAACTGGTGTATTAAATTGAAATGTTACCAACCATCCAGCATAATTGCCATCGCCCAAGTTGTATTGAGGGGTGTAATTAAAATCATTGTGCGAAGAAATAGAGCAACCAAGTAGCGGATGACCGCCTTGGGACTGTTTGATCATTCGGTTGATGATTTGTAAGACAATCTTTTCAGTTTTGGCTAGTATCTCCAACTGTGCAGCATCGTCATTGCCTCTGTGATGACCGATAACTAAAAACCCCGCTTGTCGCTCCGATAGTATTTGCTTTGAAGATTTTGAAGATAATTTGGCGAGGTATTCGATAGCGACCAAGGCGATGCCCTTCGGACGAATGCCTGACCGCCAAGCTCCGTATAGTTCTTGAATATTCATCCTGAAGAATGCTTCTTTGCCTTTTTTATCTTCGTGACAAAGCTCGGCATGATTGACCGCTAAGGTCTTCATATAGTCGATATAGTCGCTAATACATTGA
>JAHDGD010000069.1 GCA_020627825.1 Saprospiraceae bacterium | reverse complement strand
ACTTTTTAGGGTGTGAACCTTTGCAGCAGCAAAGGATGGGTTGGCTTGGTTTACATCCTTACATCTGCCGCATCAACTTTATTTCTACTCTTAAACCCGCATTATGTAATACATATTGTAAATAAAAAAAGACCACCTCTTTCGAGATAGTCTTTATTTTGTGGGCGATACAAGATTCGAACTTGTGACCCCTTGGGTGTAAACCAAGTGCTCTGAACCAGCTGAGCTAATCGCCCGTTAGTAATCGGGAGCGCAAATATACTTTTCTTCAAAATAGTTGCAAATAAATTTGTGCTTTTTTTTAAATTTTAGAACCTTCCGTTTTAGGGAACACCTTGCAAGCATACCTTTACACCTAAATGTTAAAAATCTGGAGCCTTTAAATTTATTAACTTTAGCCGATTCTCTCGAGGGAAAACTATTAATCGATAATACTTCGAGGCTTTTGTATGCAACCGATGCTTCTGTTTATCGTGAAAAACCTTTAGCCGTTGCGTTACCTGCGCACAAAGAGGATCTTATCCAATTAATTCATTTCGTACGGTCTCATAATTTAAGTTTGATTCCACGGGGCGCTGGTACATCCCTAGCTGGCCAATGTGTAGGAAATGGTATCGTAATCGATTTCTCTTCATTAAATCAGGTTATACATTTCGATAAAAAAGCAAAAACTGTCACTGTTCAACCTGGAATGATAAGAGATGAATTAAATCGAATACTCGAAAAAGAGAGTCTATTTTTTTCGCCCATCACTTCTACTTCCAATAGAGCAACAATAGGAGGTATGGTAGGGAATAATTCTAGTGGAACTACCTCCATTAAATATGGGGTAACACGCGATAAAATTGTTTCTTTAAAAGTTCTCCTTCATGATGGTTCAGAGATAATCTGTGAAAATCTCGATGCTACAGCCTTTTATCAAAAATGTGAACTTGAGAATACAGAAGGAAAAATATATCGTTTTTTCCGTGATAAATTACATAAAGACAACAAGCAGATCATACTAGATGAATTTCCTTCTCCTTCTATTCATAGAAGAAATACTGGTTATGCATTAGATGAGGTTTTAAACTATAACAGTAATGAAGTTTTAAAATTTCCTTTTAATCTTGGAAAACTGTTAGCGGGTTCAGAAGGAACACTAGGCATCATAACAGAAATCACGTGTTCATTGGATGATGTACAACCTCCTTTAGTATCCGTTGTTGCGACTCATTGTGCGTCTATTAAAGATGCACTTTTGAGTACTAAAATAGCAATGGAATATGCTCCCTATAAATGCGAATTGATGGATAAAATCATTCTGGATTGTACCAAAGATAATGCAGAACAAATGACTAACCGTTTTTTTGTTAAGGGTGACCCCAAAGGGGTTTTAATGGTAGAATTCAGAAGTCACCATGAAGAGGAACTTCACAACTTCACTAACCGATATATACATTCCGTCGACCAAGCAAAGTTGGCCTATCATCACACCATTATTAATGGAAAAGATACATCAAAAGTATGGGCTTTGAGAAGTGCTGGTCTTGGTTTATTAGCTAATATTCCTGGTGACAAAAAAGCGGTAGCTTGTGTGGAAGACACCGCAGTTAGCTTAGAAGATTTACCAGCATATATTGAAGAATTTACGGCACTCCTCGATGCTTACAACCAAAAAGCAGTGTATTATGCTCATGCCGGTGCTGGTGAATTGCACTTACGACCTATTTTGAATCTAAAAGAAGAAAAAGATCGTCAACTATTTTACCAGATTACAAAAGAAACCGCTTTACTTGTCAAAAAATTCAAAGGTTCATTAAGTGGAGAGCATGGAGATGGTAGAGTTCGTGCTCCTTTTATTCCTATTATGGTAGGACCTGAAGTGTATAATCTTTTTATCCAACTCAAATCAACTTTCGATCCTTATAATATTTTTAATCCTGGAAAGATCGTTCATGCTAAGGCCATGACGGAAGATTTAAGGACAGCCTACGCTGAAACTTCTCAAAAAACTACTACATATAATTTTAATCCAGAAGGGGGATTTTTAAGGGCTGTTGAGAAATGTAATGGTTCTGGTGATTGCAGAAAACTTCCTGAAGAAGATGGCGTAATGTGTCCTAGTTTTCATGCGACAAGAAATGAAAAAGATACGACAAGAGCACGTGCTAATATTCTGCGTGAGTTTATAAGCACTGGGGAATCTACAGTTTCATATGAAGAAGTCAAGGATGTGCTTGATCTTTGCCTTTCTTGTAAAGCATGTAAATCGGAATGTCCATCGGGAGTTGATATGGCTGCAATGAAAGCAGAATTCATGCATCAATATCATCATCGGAAAGGTATATCAAGACGACAACAAGCATTCGCATCAGTGTCACGAATACATAAATTCTTTCAATTTGCTCCTTACCTTCATAATGTAAGCTTACGCCAAAAGTTAATCGCCACCCCTATCAAGAAATTAATGGGGATTGCAACAAAGCGAAGCATACCTTCACTTCATAAATCATTGGTCAAATGGGCACAAAAAAGACCTCTAAATTCCAATTCAAAAAAACTGTATTTATACGTAGATGAATTTACCAACTATCTCGATACAGAAATAGGGAAAAAAGCAGTTGAGCTTCTAGAAATTTTGGGCTACAGCCCAATTATCTTACAACATCCTGAAAGCGGAAGAGCAGAAATATCAAAAGGATTCCTTTCCAAGGCAAAATCCAAAGCAGAAGAAAACATCCATTTTTGGAAAGATAAAGTATCACAAAATTGCCCTTTGGTAGGAATAGAACCTTCTACGATTCTTGGATTCCGAGATGAATACCTTCGATTAGTAGACGATTCCATTTTGGCGGAAGCCAAAAAAATAGCAAAACATTGTTACACAATAGAAGAATTTATCAGTACAGAATATAAAAAAGGAAACATTCAAAGCAATCAATTCTCAACTCAGCCTTTCACCATAAAACTACATGTACATTGCCATCAAAAAGCTTTATCAAGTATTCAATATTCAATAGACTGTTTGTCTCTTCCTTCGCAAGTTCACATTGACTATATTCCCGCAGGATGCTGTGGAATGGCTGGTTCTTTTGGGTATGAAAAAGAACATTATGACATCAGCATGAAAATAGGTGAAATGATATTATTTCCAACCATTCGCAAATCCTCGTCAGACTTCATCGTTGCAGCGGGAACAAGCTGTAGACATCAAATACTTGATGGGACCAATAAAAATGCCATTCACCCCGTCGAATTTCTATGGCATACAGTACTAAAGAAATAAGGCAGATTTATTACTTTTTATTAATTTCGCGGTCCATTATAAACCAAATCAATACCTCAATGAATAAATCTAGTAGTTTTATTATTATTTTTCTTGCATGTGTTCTTATGTTTTCATGCGTTTCAAAAAAGAAATTTCAAGACATTGAATATCAACTCGAATTAAAACAAGACGAATTATATAAATCAAATGCTCAACTTGATGAATGTAATGAAAAATTGAGACAGGAACGTCAAGAAGTAATCACTGAAAAAGGGAATGTAGAAAAAGCTAATTTGGAGTTATTAGGTAGAGACCGTCAAATCGAAACATTGAGAGAGCAGATTGCTGACCTAAAAGTTCAAAGAGATCGTCAAATGCAACAAGTAGGTGATCTTGCCTTGTTATCAAAAGAGGCAAATGACAATATTACAGCTACTATAAAACAACTTGAAACAAAAGATAAATACATTCGAATTATTCAAACTGCTAGAACAAAAGCAGATTCCATGAACCTCGCTCTAGCCATTAATTTGAAAAGCCAATTGGCACAAGGAATTGCTGATCAAGATATTCGAGTAAGTGTTGATAAAACTGTAGTGTACATCAATCTAAGTGACAAATTACTTTTCGCTAGTGGAAGCTCTAAAGTAAATTTAGAAGCAAAAGATGTAATCTATAAAATAGCACAAGTCATAAATGCACGTCCTGATCTAGAAGTAATGGTTGAAGGTTTTACAGATACAAAGCCTATTAAAAATTCTTGTATGATAGATAACTGGGACCTTAGCGTAAAGAGAGCCACTTCTGTGATTCGTATACTAGAACAAGATTACAATGTGGATCCGAATAGACTAATCGCTGCTGGACGAGGGCAATATAATGCAGTTGCAACAAATGAAACAGATGAAGGTCGACAAATGAATAGAAGAACTCGAATAGTTCTGCTTCCTAAACTTGATCAATTCTACGAATTGTTAAACCCTACCAATGTTCCAAATTAGTCTTGGATACATTTCAAAATTAAAAAAACCTCATTGTTTCGAACAATGAGGTTTTTTTTTTACCCGAATGATGCATTAGAGCGTTGTTATGAGGGCTGAAAATACCATAAAATCAGGAGATTTAGAAGATTGATCATAGCATCGTTATGGTTCATCTGAACACGCCAGCGAAGCGTTGATTTTGACGTATTTTATGCCCGTATTAGATTGTCTAATGCATAATTCGAGTTTAATATCAGACAATAAACTATTCTCTGCAAAACGTTTATCTCAATAAATAAACTATATGAGAATCAGTTTCTTTTCCATGCTAGCCATTATATTGTTTTACAATGGCATCGCTTCAAAAAAGGAAACCACAGTAGAAAATATAGATGATTGTTCCGTTCGTATTGTAACAGAGGCAAAAACTGTAGCTACGCGATTTCCACCTCCTTCAGGTTACAACAGTATAAGCAAACCGAACAGTTTTGGTGATTATCTTTTCCATTTACCTTTAAAACAATATGGTACAAAAGTGCAGTTATTCGATGGGAGACTCAAAGAACCAAACAGCATTTATTGTAGCGTTATAGATATGGAACTTGATCCCGTTGATCTGCAACAATGTGCAGATGCAGTTATGAGATTAAGAGGAGAATATTTATTTCACTTAAAACAATTTGATCATATTCACTTCAATTTTCTTTCGGACGGAAAACCGCGATACTTTAAAGACTATGCAAAAGGTGATCTTAGCTATACAAGTTTCAGGAAATACATGAAATATATTTTTGCTTACGCAAATACTCGTTCATTAAAAAATGAGTTAATTCCAGTACAGAATAAAAATGACATAATGCCTGGGGATGTATTTATTGTATCAGGAAATCCATATGGACATGCTATTATCGTTTTAAATGTAGTAGTCAATGAAAATGGAGAAAAACTATTTTTACTTGGTCAGAGTTATATGCCTGCTCAGGATACACAAGTTCTTATCAATCCTCTTTGTGACAACAATAGTCCTTGGTTTTCATTGGATACAAATGCATTAGAAACTCCTGAATGGAATTTCGAATGGTCAGCCTTACATAGATTCAATTCGTATAATCCATAATGGCATAATACCATTTAAATTTTAAAATGTCGACAATAAATTCAAATTATAAATAAGTGAGGTCGACTTATAAAATTGAGGAATAGCCTTAGCTACTTCGAAATTTTCTAAGGAAGAAATAATACCATTTAAATTTTAGAATGTCGACAATAAATTCAAATTACAAATTCGTGAGGTCGACTTATAAAATTGAGGAATAGCCTTAGCTACTTCGAAATTTTCTAAGGAAGAAATCACGTATTTTAAGAAGAATTTATTCGATATTTTAGAATTTAAATGGTATAAGTATTTTAAGAAGAATATATTCGACATTTTAGAGTTTAAATGGTATAAGATCACAAAAATGGAAGTTTAGCTTTTTTAAAGAACCATTTTTGCACGCATAGACTTTATGTTATACACAAAACAAACCGATTGAATGCACCCCTCTTTTCGTTATAATTACATAGGCTTTTTTGATATCAACACCTTGAGCAAAGCACATCGTTATGCCACTAAAGAAGCTATCTTAAAGCTCGAATTAAATGAAAACAAAATCACAGGGCTTGTAAAAGGAAGTAGAGATTATACCGTTCATATGGAATTTGATAAAGGCATACTAATGAAAGCACAATGCAATTGCCCATTGGAAAACGGCAAATGCAAACATGCTGCTGCTATTTTAGTTTACCTAGACGAGCTTGAACTATCAAAAATGCAACGACGTTAATCTTGTCTTTTATTTTTTTTGGGCTTAAAGCCCAAAAAACTTATAGCTTTACGAATTTTTTAGTTGTACTCGCTTTTTCTGTATGAAGTGTTAAATGATACACTCCTGAAGGAATTTCACCTAAATTAATGTCATATTGAGCTGGTAAAGAAAGGACGATCTTTCCAGTATTATCCATAACCACTATTCTATCATTTTTTCCGAAAACAATAGATGTTTTAATTTGTAGAACTTCAGATACAGGATTAGGATACATCTCATATTCGAGATCAACATCTATTACATTTGCAGGATCCGCAAGAGCGAATTTATATACCTCATCAACAGACACATAACCTAAATCTGGCAACTCCGTAAGCCCATTTACAATATACACCTCATTATTTAATATGAAAGAAGCTGGAGCCCAACGAGAAGTACCAGGGTGTGCTGTTAATTCTGTCCATGAATCAGATGCTGGATCATATTCCCAGAATTCGCCTGTTTCCATAGAGCGATGATCTGCTCCGTCACCACTTAACACATACCCTTTTCCATTGAAAGAGAATTGAGTGCCTGCAACTCTAGACTCACCAGGCAAATCTGCCATTTTCTCCCATGTATCAGTTGCTGCGTCATATCGATTCCAATCTTTATAAATACTCTGACCATGCCCAAACCCCGCATAATGAAAATCTCCTATAGAAAACTGATAAGGATGATGTCTTACAACTCCCGGGTATGTCGCAATCTGTGTCCACTCTTGTGTTTCGATATCATACATAAAGAAATCATTTCGATTCCCTGTTTGAGAACCGCCCATTCCAACTATTATTTTGTTATTCGTGATAGTGAAAGCAGGGTGCCATCTTGGATCACATGGGCATGAAGGTAATTCTTCCCATTCATCGGTACTCGGATCAAATACCCATAAATCATTGAATACATTATCCGCAAGACCAAAACCAAAATATGCTTTACCTTCATAAACATCACCTATTCCAAAACTTCTAGCAGGACCAGGAAAATCTTCTTTCTGCGTCCATGTATCGGTACTAGGATCGTAGGAATAAAAACGATTAGTTGGATCAGACGTATTCATATCAGTTCCTGAAACAATATATCCTATGTCATCAATACCAAAACCAAAACTATGATGAGAGCGAAAATCATCTGGAACAGATGCCACCTCAACCCATTGAGCATGAAGGCATAAAGTAAAACAAATTAAAAATGAACTGAGAAAGAATGTCTTCATTATAGACTTTTTATTTAAATGAGCTGCTAAATTATTTAATTAGACTTTATCGTAACAGAATTAACCCCAATAACTTATGATATTTAGCTTATAAGACATTTTAATATAATGCAACAAATAAGGCTTATAAGTGTAAGTAAAAAGACATTGTTGTAGGAATAAAAAAATCAACGTTCAATATGAATCGAAAGTCTGAGGATAATTTCCTTCACTCCATGTATACCGCTTATTAATGGTTAGATTAAATGCTTTATCTTTATTATTGGAATGATGAGGCCATTCCACCAACACACTGTCAATAGTTGTACAAGAAGAAAGTCCTTGATGAAGAAGTAATGGGTTTGCCCCAAAGGACCCTCCGGTACTTATTTGCTGATGAAAATACTGTTTCCCTTGTGGACCTGAAGCATAAAAATGTACGGAAGCACCTATAGCTGAACGATTACTTTGGGTTCCTTCAAATTTTATTTGGATCCAATTGTTTTCATTTCCTGGATTTTCAAAAAGCATGTCTTGAAATACATCGCTTTCAACTGCTCCCCCTACTTGATGAAATATATCTAAATCACCATCTCGATCGAAATCGCCGAAAGACACACCATGACCTTTTTGAATTTGTCCAAAACCTCCTGAACGAGTGACTTCTTTATAGGAACCTTTTTCATACACAAACATCCTATTGGGGATGGTGGCCCATATATTAAACTCTCCCGTGCCGCAATAAAAATCTGGATATCCATTATTTGTTATGTCTCCAAAGTTTCCTCCCATGGTGTATAATAATGTTGACAAACCAAGTTCTTCTGTTACATCATCAAATTGATTATCACCGCGATTCTTGTACACTTTTGGGAAAGCACCAGACGTAGGCTCACCTTTCATTTCTTTTACGATATCATCGCATATGAGATGTGCATTTGTATTGTCATATGCACTTACAAAAAGATCTAGCTTTCCGTCTTGATTGTAATCCCAAAACCAACAAGTAAAGCTATGAATAGGCAAATCAACTTTTGCATACTTCCCTATTTCTTCGAAAGAAATGTATCCCTTTTCACCAGTTGTATTCACATATAATAAATTGGGTTGTCCATATCGCGAAATGAATAAATCTGGATAACGATCATCGTTAATATCGCCCCAAACTGCCCCTTTTACAAATCCCAAATCCTTTGAAAAAAGAGAATCAACAGAAAATATAGCATGTCCATCATTAATATATAGGTAAGATGTGTTTTTATCTCCTGTGCTTTCATTTCCTTCAAAAAGATCAAGATCACCATCTAAATCCACATCAGCAACTGCAATACTGCCTGTAGGATGTTCGGATTTTATGCCACTAGATTTCGTTATTTCTTGAAAACAAAAGTTTCCTTTATTTATTAAAAGAGTATTCCGAAAATGACCAAAATTACTTAGCCACGCGCCTCTAGCAATATAGATATCAACAAGCCCATCGTTATTAAAATCACCATGAATATGATTTAAGCCTCCTTTTAATGAGCCTACTATAGAATTTTGACCAACATCTTTAAAATAACCCTTGGTATTTTTATATAGATTCGTTTGATCCGATAAACTATAACTCGTCGAAAATAAATCAAGCCAACCATCATTATCAAGATCAACCAAGGCAGCACCTCCAGCATGATTATGCCCACTTAACCCTTTCTTCTGTGCCACATTTTTGAACGTTGGAAAATTATGCTGTGTACCATAAAGGTTTTCATCAAGGACGAATAAAGGGTTCATTTCATTCGGATATTGTTCAAGAGCCATCCCTGCTATATTGTAAAACCATAAAGACTGATAATCAGATGGATTGAAAGCTAGTAATTTCTCGTATAAATCGAAAGCCTTTTTGGTCGAGCGATTCTTCTTGTGAATTCCATCCCCTTCAAGAGGAACTATACATGCATTGGTTCCCTTGTGATGAATGCAATTTTCTTGTTCAGCTTGACGCATATAGGCGAGCGCTAAAATTCGGTAGGCAGAAGCACTCACTTTTGTAATTTCTTCATTCAACTTATACCTTTCTAAAAAGGACATTATTTCGGTTGCAGCCCTTTGATTATCACCTTTTAAAACAAGCATCAATGAATAATCAAGTAATGAGGAATACACGCGTTGGAAAGGCATACCAGGTAAATCTCTAGCACTTTCATACTGCCTACCTGTTTGTTTTACCAAGCGATCCGTATAATATGGATAGGAAGCCTGCGACTTTGCATATTCAGAAAGTGAATCTAAATACTCGATCACAGTTGTCGATCCACCACAATTGTTTTGATTGTAGTGATCAGTAGTACATGCATGAAAACATAATGCAAATCCCATTAAAACAAAGAGAAGACTTCGAGTGCTAAATGTCTTGTTACTTGGAATATACTTGAATAGGACCTTCATTGGTAACAAAATAAATATATTTCTGATCATTCTCCTCAATAAGCTGTACATGTCGTGTTTCATGAGGCACATAAATTCCCGTTTCAGAAAAGTGCATCAATTTAAATGTGCCTGTACCGTCATTTTTTAAAACCAGCCCATAACTCGCATCATTTCTAGGTGTTTCGACTTCAGCTTCAAATAAGTTTCCACCCGCAACAAGATCAAGATCTCCATCTGAATCAATATCCAACACTGCAAAGTCATTAATAGAGGAAGTCTGACATTCTAAAGGTAAAGAACGTAAAGTAAAGTCCATATTGCCCACATTTTCTAAATAAGCATTTTCAAAAAGATCAATTGAATATTGAGTTGATTCCTTAAGTTTATCTACGCGATAGATTTCACTTAATTCAGCTTTTGCAAATGCGTCATAAGTCGTAAATCTCTTTTTTAAATCAGGTATTTGTTCTGAAGAACATTGTTTTCCTCTAACCGGAAACTCCTGACCTTTTTCTTCATAACTCAATACTACGTCCTGTTTTCCATTTTCATCGAAATCAGTTGCATATATGCGAAAGCGATTCTCTTCATCCACCTTATATTTATAATTATTCCCCAAATTTCCAAGTACAACATCAATATCCCCATCTCCATCGAAATCACCTGCTTCACAAGTATTCCACCAGCCTCGAGAATCTTTAATCTCTTTCTTTACAAATTGCTTATCATTAAATTCAAAAAGTGTAATGTTCATCCACTCTCCCACTAGTAATAAATCCGGTTCCTGATCATTATTCAAGTCTTGCCATAAAGCGTCAGTTACCATTCCTAGGTTAATAAGATCCGGAGCAACCTCTTTTGTTACATCTTCAAAACTAATGAGTGTTCCTTCCGAACTATTTTTCAACAAAAGAGAAGTGGCTGGATTCGGATAGGAGCCAGGAACTTGTCTTCCTGTGACTAAGATATCTTGTTTACCATCTTTATTGTAATCAAGAACAAGGACTTTCCCCGAACTGATAAATTGATCTGGCAAAGCAGCAAAATCTTCTTCGAATTTCAAATTCTTATTAATATAAAGACGATCTCTATAATAGCCATCTTTATGTTGTTTTTCATTACCTCCAGAGGCCACATATAAATCCATATCACCATCATTGTCAACATCAATAAATGTTGCATAACTATCTTCGTGAAAAGAATCAGGAAATGATACGAAATCGTTGAGTTTACTCAATAACAATTGACCAGCATATCCTTGTGCACCGCCAATGTAATAATCTTGTAGTCCATCTCCGTCCAAATCATAATGAGCAAAAGCTGGTCCCATTTGACTCATTTTATGAGGTAATAAAACTTCTCTTTTAAAATCATCATATGGATTTTCTATATGTACATAAGATTGTAAAGTCTTAATGTTTTCTTCATTAAATAAAGTTTTGGCTTCCGCCAAAAGGGTTTCCTTTTCTATTGATGCATTTATATACTGAAATTCCAATAATGATTGTCCTTCAGGTAGAATCTGACGTTCTTTTTTTCCATCGGGCCAAGTCACAACAACTTCCTTTATTTCTTCAGTGTCGGGGATACCAAAATGAAGCAACGGATCTACTGAGGACTGAAATCCTCTTACCAAAGCTTGTTCGTGTAATATAGATACCTGTTCACCTTTTAATTCAACTTTGGCACCAATCCCATGGATATTCTGCTCTGGACCTTTTAAAGCTACTTGAACGACAGATCGATTACCTTGCTCTATTGCATGATTTTTAAATATTTGTGCTGTAGAATCTATATTATTTATGATCAATTCAAGATCCCCATCTCTATCCAAATCAGCGTATGCTGCACCATTGGAATACCCCTCAAAATGCAGTCCCCACTCTTTATTGTACTTCTCAAATCGCTCTCCATCCTTATTTTTAAAAACGAAATTATCAATCTTTTGAGAAGGCATTCTTTTTGTTAATTCAATAACATCAAGTTGCTTATACTTAATTTTCAAACTTACATCAACTCGTTCGAGCCAATTAAAATAATCCTTATTGTTAATATCTCTTCTTGTGCCGTTACTTATAAACAGGTCTTTATATCCATCGTTATCATAATCTCCAAATAGACAGGCCCAGCTCCAATCTGTTTTATCTAAACTACTCATCTTAGCAGTTTCAGCATAAAATGGAATGCCATCTTCCTTTATTCCTTGGCAAGTCTGTAAAGAATTGTACATATATTGATAGCCTAATCCGCCATTTACCATATTGCGAAATCCTTGAACATCCATACTTGCCATATTCGCTTTGGAACGATAATTATCAGCAGCAGCCATATCCAGTTGAAACATATCTAGAAGACCATCGTGATTATAATCAGTAGCATCTATTCCCATACCATAGAAGGAAGTATGTTGGATCGCTTCATCTAAGACATTTGTAAAACTACCATCTCCATTGTTGATGAAAAATCGATCTGCACTATGAAAATCATTGGATACATACAGATCCGTCCATCCATCATTATTGAAGTCATTCGCAATAAGACCTATGGTTAACCCAAATTGTTGAACACCCGCTTCTTTGGAAACATCCGTAAAACTACCATCACCATTATTTCGATAAAGATGATCACTAGCCGCTTCACTGTAAGTCTTTGTTTTCTGTATATATTGGTTGGTTATATAATTAAATGGAGTTGGTTCATAATTCCCTACATACAAGTCCAGGTCTCCATCTTTATCGTAATCAAAAAACACAGACTGAATCGTATAGCCAGCATCTGCAATTCCGTATTCTTCGGCTTTATTTACAAATTGTGGAATACCATCTTCATCTAGGCCTTGATTAACATACAGTATGTTTTTCCGATCTTTCCATTTTCCTGCAACAGAAACATAAATATCGTCTTTACCATCATTGTTGATGTCGACCATAGTAACTCCTGTCATCCATTGGCCATCTCCTGAAATACCCGCTTGGTGCCCTACTTCTTTAAACTTTAATTCTCCTTCGTTCAAGTACATATGGTTAGAAACCATGTTTCCTGAAAAAAATAAATCTGGTTGATTATCCTGATTAAAATCACCAACTGCAACTCCTCCCCCCATGTAAAAATAACCATAGGTGAAAAAATTCATAGAGTCGTTAATTGTAAGATCATTGGAAAAATGTATTCCTGAATCCGAATCTAATGATGAAAACAACTGTGATGAAGGTAAAATGGTATCATTTACACATGAATAACAAAGCAATGAAAGTAGAAGGATTATATAACTTAGATACTTCATCTTAGACTAAAGGGAATGTATTAAAGGCAGAACGCTCAACATAAAGTTAATCTCACCTAATTATAGCTTGGTAACCAATCACCACAAGATGAAATTGAATGCAGGTTTATTGTATTCCTTATTCGTTGTTTACGTTGCATTAATAAATATAAAATTGTCAGGGAAGAAGTACTTCCTCCCTGACAATGTAAAGTATATTCGAAATTAGCTCAACTATTAATACCCAGGGTTCTGAGTTAAATTTGGAGCTGTTAAAATTTCATTTTGAGGAATAGGATACAATTCGTGTTTCCCAGTTTGGAAGCCACTGATTTCATCAGCTGCTCTACCCCAACGAATCAAGTCTAAATAACGTGATCCTTCGAAAGCTAACTCAAGGAATCTTTCGTTAACGATCGCCTCGAATAAGTCATTACCGCTTGCTGTAACATCATCCAATTCTGCTCTTCTTCTCACTTCATTTAAGTGATCTCTAGCTACTGACTCATTGTTGTTTCTATAGTTTGCTTCTGCAGACATCAATAATACATCAGCATATCTCAATAATCTCCAGTTTGTACCATAATTTAATTGGAACACACCATCTGCATCTGATTCAGTAATGAAAGATCCATACTTTCTTCTGAAGAATCCTTCGTAGTCATATGCATTTGCATCATTTACTTCTCCACCTGCAGCTATAAATTCTTCTTCACTCATAAGAGTAGCTTGTCTTCTTTTCGTATCACCTGCAGCAATAAATGCATCCCACATTTTAGGAGATGGATAGTTAAATCCCCATCCATTATTTAATGAATCAACTCCTGAGAAAGCTCCTTCTCTTTGACCCATTAACTGAATGTGGATATTTGATTCCGCAGCAGCTCCCCAAGGGTAACCATTTGCTCCCCAATCATACCCTGATGTCGTTACATAAACGGCTTCGAAAAGAGATTCTTTTCCTAGCTCACCAGCTTCTGACCATAGAACTCCGAAATCTTCTTCAAGTTCGTATTCTAATGAACCAATTACATCTCCTAATGCTGAAGCGGCAGCCCCCCAATCTTCTTGATACAAATGAGCCTTTCCTAATAAAGCTTGAGCAGTTCCTTTTGACACCCTAAACTTATCAAAATCAGCATATGCACTCTTTGCAGGAAGTATGACAGCAGCTTCTGTTAAATCTTGCTCAATCTGAGCATAAACATCTGCTTTTGGAGTTCTACTTTGGTTATACTCACTTGGAGCAAGCTCTGTAAGAATAAGAGGAACATCGCCAAACTGAGTAACTAACTCAAGATAAAAATAAGCTCTCAATGCCTTAGCTTCAGCAATAACTCTTCTTTTCAAGTCTGAGTCATCTTGAACATTGTTAATAACCAAGTTAGCACGGTAAATTCCGAAGTAATTTACTGCCCATGCAGCCTGAATTGGTGCATTTGTAGCATCAAATGTAAAACGATCAAGAGCGACATAATTCGGTTGGTCACCTTCATTTGCCCCACCTGCTTGACCTTCATCACTAGGCAATGTTTTAACTAAATAAGGACTAGACCATCCTGAACCCCATATATTTTGGTGCCATTGTAAGATGTCATAAGCCGCTAAAACAGCTTGATCTGCATCTTCGTCAGTCTCATAAAATTCTTGTGTAGATAGTTGGTTGTTTACGGGTACATCTAAGAAATCAGAACAAGAGTACAACAATACTCCTAGTGCGATAACAAACGATGAAATAATTATTTTTTTCATTTTTTACTTTTAATAATTAAATAATTAAAGTGATAAAGTCAAACCTATAAGTGCTCTTGCAGGTATAGGATAAACACCTCTATCAATTCCTAAACTTCGGTCGTCAGTTGAACCAGCTTCAGGGTCAAATCCCTGATAAGAAGTGAATGTTAATATATCGTCCAGTGAAATGTATAGTCTTCCACCTTTAGTGAATTTCAATTGTTCAGGTGTAAAGTTTACACCAAATTGTACTTGCTTAACTCTAGCATATGAACCATCGACAATCATTAAATCACTGTTATAAGCTAAAGCATTAGAACCATTAGCTCTGAAAAAAGTTGCATCTTGATTTTCCGGAGTCCATCTATCATCAAAGAAGAATGCTGGCTTATTTGATGTCGCTCTATCTGTTCTATTGTATCCCAGTAAAATTTCATTTCCTTGAGTACCTTGTAAAAAGAACGTAAAGTCAAACATTCCATAATCCATTGATAGTCGCGCACCGTAAATTAAATCTGGATGTGGCGATCCTATAAAAGTTTGATCATCAGGTGTAATTACACCATCTCCATTTGTATCCATGATTCTAGGATCACCTGGCTGTACGGTTCTGTTTCCGTCTGCATCAAAAAATCCTAATTCTTCAGCGTAAGATGTCGCTTCTGCTTCATTTGATAAAATACCATCTGTTTCATATCCTCTGAAATACCACGCTGGTAAACCTTCTTCAAATGCCGTAGCAGTCCATCCGACTCCAACTCCCGTTCCTGGAGCAAAATCTAAATTCTCATCAAGTTCTGTAACTACATTATTAATAAATGTAACGTTACCTCCTATTTGATATCCTAATTTACCAATTTTATTTCTATGATTTACTTCAAGCTCAACTCCTCTATTTCTGATACTTCCTAGATTCACAACAGGAGCATTATTTCCAACTAAATTCGGTATAATACCACCATTCAATAAATCTTTAGTTGTTTTGTTGAAGTAGTCTGCTGTTACTGTTAATCGATCTTCAAAAAATCCTAGATCAATCCCTAAATCAAGTTGCTCTGATGTTTCCCAAGTTAATTCAGGATTAGACAATATAGTAGGTGATGCAGTTGTTTGAAATTGTCCCAAAGCATTTGGGTAAACGCCTCCAAAACCAATTGCAGATCTCCAAGCACCTTGTCCGATATTCGAAAGGCTACCATTCTGTCCCCAACTGAATCTTAATTTAGCGAAATTCATAATTCCACTATCATTAAAGAAATCCTCTCTTGAAATAACCCATCCTGCTGATACAGAAGGGAAAGTACCCCATTGATTTCCTTGAGCTAATAAAGAAGATCCATCTCTTCTTATTGTTGCATTTAAAATATATTTTCCTGCATAATCGTATGATGCTCTTCCAAAGAATGAAGCCAATGTATTTTTACTTTCTCCACCTCCAGAAAATCTATTTTCGACTGCTGGCGAAGTCGCATCAATAAATCCGAAAATATCAGATTCAACAGTTAATCCATTCGCGCCTGCATTTACATACGAATTGGTAAACTCGAACATTGAATTACCTACTACAAAACCTAGATTTGAATTTCCTAATGAAATATCATAGTTAGCAAAGTTTTCCCATTGCCAACTTCCATTTCTAAAAAACCCTTGATTAACTCCTGAATTAGTCGACTGACTAGTTTGAGTAAAGTAATAAGACGGTCTCCAGTTCTGGTAATAACCATTTGTGTTGTCTATCCCTATTCTTGTAGTTATTGAAAGTCCTTCGATAACATCCGCTGTTGCGAAAGCTGAACCAAAAAGTCTATCTCCTACAAACCCTCTACCATTTGTTAACTCCAATGCCGCTACAGGGTTCGTTATTTCTCCATTTACAAATTCACTAAGTCCATAAATTTGTCCTGCATCATTTTTTAATAATGGAGTTTCTGCATCTATAAGACTTTGCACAAAATCAGGTTGAGTTCCATCTTCATATGCAACCGGAGTTAAAGGATCCATCAATATAGCATTAGCTAAAATTCCACCGAACTCTGAGTTCTCAGCAACACCTTGTCTTCTTGAATTGGCATAGTTTACACTTGCCCCAACTTTTAACCAATCATTTACTTGATTATTCACATTGGCTCTGGCAGTGTATCGTTGAAATCTATCGTTGTTTCCTACTATAATTCCATCTTGATTAAAGAAAGAACCTTGAAGATAATAATTCAATTTTTTACTTCCACCTGTAAATGATAAAGTGTGACGAGCTAATGGAGCTGTTTCAAAAATCTCATCAATCCAGTTTGTGCCTGTTTGACCAGCACCATCAGCTGCTGCTCTTCCGAGCCCAGCTTCTTCCATATAAATTGCGTGCTGTTCAGCATTCATTAAATTAAGGTTTCCATTATACCATTGATTTCCATACTGGAAATTATACGTTAGACCTGAATTTTCTGCATCACCGCTTTTTGTTGTTACGATAACAACACCATTTGCTCCTTGAGCACCATAAATAGCTGCAGAAGCAGCATCTTTTAAAATTTCAATACTTTCTATTTCATCGGGAGTCAGGAATGAGATATCTGCAGTACGCATACCATCTACAATATATAATGGTTCAGAGTTACCATTCGACCCTGTTCCACGGATACGAACTTTAAACCCTGCTCCTGGAGAACCTGATGTAGGTAATATAGTTACCCCTGCTGTTCTTCCTTGCAGCGCCGACTGTAATTGTGGAGCAGAAAAAGACTCTATTTCATCTACTTTAACACTAGAAATTGCACCTGATACTAACGACTTCTTTTGTCGACCATATCCTACAACTACAACCTCATCGATAATTTCTGATGAACTCATGACTACATTAGCAACTGACTTCCCTGTAATGTCAATAACCTGTTGAGTATACCCAGTGTAACTAATTAATAACTTTGTTGCTCCATCTGGAACATTAATCGTGTAAGAACCGTCAACATCTGTGATCGTTCCTACTGTAGTTCCTTCTACCAATACAGACGCTCCTATTAAAGAAGTACCTGTGTCATCAGTCACCGTACCAGTTACAGTACGTTGTGCCATGACAAAAGTAGAGAGGAATAAGGCAAATAAAAAAATACTTGCCCGCTTCAATCCTTTGTGATATTTATTCATATAAAAAAATTTAATTGGTATTAGTTATGATTTTAATAATAAGTTCTGTCCTTAAGTTAATCGAGGATATGTTAGAAACTGAACTGTAAAAAACTAAAAGTATAAACTAATGAGTTTACCAACTAGAAGACCAATTACTTCCTAAAGGAAATTCTTGGTATGGACCATGTAGATATTGCAGAAAAACAGTCCAATAAGAAATCTTTAACTTTGTTTTGATCTTGTTGATTTTATTTAGGGCACCCTAAAAAACTTACATTAATCTACAAATAAAGCAAATTATATTCCTATTGCTATAATTTTTAACCTATTTTATTCCGAAACTGTCTTTAATCCCTTAATTATGTGAATCTTATCTTTTTGATTGTAAGATTGATATAGAAGAAAAATTGGGTTTAGCCCATAAGAAATTTTAACATATCATGCTGCAAACTTTGTTGTTTATCCTTTGCATACCAGGTATGTAAAGGGACATCATAGGAGGAGCCATTAGCAAGTAATTCAAGAACAAGATTTTGGGCTTCTTCAGGTCTAGGGCCATATGATTTAACGAATTGAAAGTTTTCATTAAGCTCTATAAGAATGGGTATAGACCTACTTTTACCATTTGTAAGATGCGCATCAATTAACTCATGGTTATCATCCCGATAAATAAATCTAAGATCAATTCGCCCTTCGCTCTCTTCAGCAATTCGATTCCATATAGGATTTATTTGAGATGCATCTCCACACCAATGTTCTGTGATAACCAACCAGTTTCTTTTTTTGGGGCTCGAGCCCAAAACTTCTTTTATCTTATCGTTCAACTTAAATTTTCTATCAAGTCTGTTTTGTCTTTGCCAATTTTGTGGCAAATACTTTGAGAAAGGGCTTTTCTCATCATTCAATTCCTCCAAAAATGCTTGTTGATAATCAGTATACGATATGGCGCTTTCAAAATATTTTTTATAATCCAATGTTGCTTTTTTTTGATATTGAGTTGTCATAATATTATCATTTTACTGGTACAAAGTTGAATCAATGTTAGCTAAAATCACTTACTAATTCCCCCTCATTACTTATCCATTTTTCCCTAAATCAATAAGATATGATCTATTATAAATAGTTATTTTAAAAAATAATGCATTTTTTTATTTTAAAAAGCATTAAAATAAGAATGTTTGTATTACATTTGCGTCGCTTTAAATGAAAAGCAATACTGGTCTGGTAGTTCAGCTGGTTATATGAACGACCGATCCGTAGGAATCGAGTAAACCATTTTACTCGATAGGAAGAGAACCACAAACAACGGCTTGTGGAGCGTTTGGCGCAGGTATTCTAACCTGTACTTGTGCCAATCAAAAAATAAAAAGTAACTACTAAAAATAAAGTTGGTCTGGTAGTTCAGCTGGTTAGAATACCTGCCTGTCACGCAGGGGGTCGCGG
>JAHDGD010000068.1:16721-19353 GCA_020627825.1 Saprospiraceae bacterium | reverse complement strand
TAACCAACATAATTCAAGTTTATAGCACGTAAACCGAGGTCCAACTATATCTTTATTTTTGGGCTTTAAGCCCAAAAAACAAAAAAGCCCAGAAACTTATGAATCCTGAGCTTTTGTTATGTCGTATTGTTCTTGTAATTAAACAGTTGTAATTTCTTTTTCTTTGACTGCTAGCATATCTTCGATTTTCTTGTAATTATCTTTTACCAAGCCTTCTACAAGTCCTTCTTTCTTTTTTCCTTCGTCTTCAGGGTAACCATCTTTAACTTCTTTTTTAATGAATTCCATCATTTTCTGACGATGATTACGTACACCCACTTTAGCATCTTCAGCAAGACCTTTACATTGTTTCAACAAAACTTGTCTTCTTTCAGCAGTAAGAGGTGGTATATTAATCCGAATGAATTCTCCATCATTCATAGGAGTAAGACCTAGATTCGCTTCAAAAATCGCTCGTTCGATAGGCGCTAACATATTTTTTTCCCATGGTTGAATAGTCAAGGTTCTAGCATCTGCAGTCCCTAAGTTTGCAACTGATTTCAACGGTGTAGGGTTGCCATAATAGTCCACCATAATACCGTCAAGCATAGCTGGAGAAGCTTTTCCAGCTCTAACTTTTGTCAATTCATCAGCTAAATGCTGCAAAGTAGACTGGAAATTTCCTTTTCCAGCTTTCATCATATCTTCAAGATTCATTGAATCATCCATTATCAAAAAAAATTTTAAGTTCTATTTATTTAATGTAATCGAAACGTGTATAGTTCCTAAGTGCTTCAGGAATTCTGATACCGTCTTCTGTTTGGTTGTTTTCTAATAGTGCCGCAAAAATACGCGCAAGAGCTAAAGCACTTCCGTTTAATGTATGAGCGAGGTGTTTTTTACCGTTTGCATCTTTGTATCGAAGTTTCATTCTATTGGATTGAAACGTTTTAAAATTCGACACACTACTTACTTCCAGCCATTTTTCTTGTGCTGCTGAAAAAACTTCAAAATCATATGTTAATGAACTTGCAAATGTAAGGTCTCCACCACATAATGTTAAAATACGATACGGAAGTTCAAGTTTATCAAGAAGCATTTTTACATGTTCTAGCATTTCACCAAGAGTATCCATAGAATGATCAGGATGTTGAATCTGAACAATTTCTATTTTATCGAATTGATGTACTCTATTTAGGCCTTTAACATCACTTCCATAAGACCCTGCTTCTCTTCTAAAGCATGGAGTAAAACCTGAAAGTTTTATTGGAAAAACTGATGGATCAAGTATGTCTCCTCTATACATATTAGTAATGGGAACTTCGGCAGTGGGAATAAGATATAGATTATCTTTTTCCGCGTGATACATTTGTCCTTCTTTATCTGGTAAGCTTCCTGTACCGATCCCTGAAGCTTCATTCACTAATAACGGGGGAATAATTTCTTCATAGCCTGCAGCTTCTGCTTCATCAATGAAAAAGTTTATTAAGGCACGTTGGAGTTTAGCTCCTTTTCCTCTAAACAAGGGAAATCCGGCGCCCGTAATCTTTACACCCATTTTGAAGTCAACAAGATTATATTTTTCCATCAAGTCCCAATGAGGAAGGGCATTTTCTGGAAGGTTTGGCATGTCTTTTACCCAATCTTGAAAGACTTCATTATCATCTTCCGAAGCACCAGCAGGTACTTTAGCATCAGGAACATTCGGAATGGTGTAAAGTAATTCTGTAAGTTGGTGTTCTGTTTGTTTAAGAGCTTCTTCTATCACTTTTGATCTCTCCTTTACAGCCGATACTTCAGCTTTTTGGGCTTCAGCCTCTTCTCTTTTACCCTCTTTAAAAAGCATTCCAATTTTACCCGATAATGTATTCACAGTTGCGAATAACTGATCGAGTTCTGTTTTCTGCTCTTTACGAAGATCATCAACTTTTATTACTTGGTCCAACACCTTTATACGGTCATCATTCCAGGCTCTCTTTTTTAGCCCAGCGACAACCTCCTCTTTATTATTTCTTATATAGGAAACCTGTAACATTATTTATATTCTTAAAGGATTTAACGATTAATTAAAGTCATCTGTATTAAAGTGGCAAAGATAGTGTTTTGAAATTCAAAATATAAATGTATTTTTGCGGCGATGATCTATACTAGGCAAAATTCCTTTGCCTTATGTTCTGATCCTTTGAACATTTTTTCAACAATTACAAATACTGATTTAGATTCATATGTACGATATATTGCAGTTAAATGACATGTTGGTTCCGCAGTTAAGGGAAGTGGCAGAAGAAATAGGACTTAAATCTTATAAAAGGTTAAGTAAGCAAGAATTAATCTATAAAATTCTTGATGAGCAAGCGGTTACTCAAGGTAAAATCCAAAGAGAAGAACCAAAACCTGCAAAAAAGAGAGGGCGTCCAGCAAAATCTGAAACTAAGAAAGAGGCTCCTAAAAAAGAGACAAAAAAAGAACAAAAAGAAGAGCCGAAAAATAAAAAAGAGGCTGATAAACCAGCAAAAAAAGAACAAAAAGCAAAAACAACTCCACAAGAAAAACAAGAAAAACAAGAAAAGTCTGCTGAAAAGAAACCAAGAACCGATCGTAAACCAACTTCAAAAGAAGAAGGTAAAAATGACTCGAGAAACGAATCGAGAAA
>JAHDGD010000068.1:0-16621 GCA_020627825.1 Saprospiraceae bacterium | reverse complement strand
TCGAGAAACGAATCGAGAAATGATAATCGAAACGATAACAGAAATGACAATCGAAATAGAGGCGGAGATCGGAAGTATGACAAAAACAAAAGAGAAGAAAAGAAGCCGAGCTTATTCAATGTAGAACTAGATGGAGCAATTGCGGCAGAAGGTGTTCTTGAAATGATGAATGATGGATATGGGTTTTTGAGATCTGCAGATTATAATTACCTATCGTCTCCTGATGATGTTTATGTTTCTCCTTCGCAAATTAAATTATTCGGCCTTAAAACGGGTGATGTAGTAGAAGGAACAATAAGAGCACCAAAAGAAGGTGAAAAATATTTTGCCTTATTAAAAGTAGATAAAATAAACGGCCTTGATCCTCAAGCTGTAAGAGAACGAGTCCCATTCGACTACCTAACGCCATTATTTCCTGAAGAAAAGTTCAAGTTAACGACAAGAGCAGATGGTAAGGATTATGGAAATCGTATGATTGACTTATTTGCACCTATAGGAAAAGGACAGAGGGGATTGATCGTAGCACAACCTAAAACAGGTAAGACATTCTTACTAAAAGATGTAGCGAATGCGATTGCAAAAAATCACCCTGATTGTTACATGATAGTACTTCTTATTGATGAACGTCCAGAGGAGGTTACGGATATGAAGCGAAGTGTAAATGCTGAAGTTGTGGCATCGAACTTTGATGAGCCAGCTGAAAATCATGTACGTGTTGCGAATGTTGTTCTTGAAAAAGCAAAAAGAATGGTAGAATGTGGACACGATGTTGTGATTCTACTTGATTCTATTACAAGACTTGCTCGAGCATATAATACAGTTGCTCCTGCTAGTGGAAAAGTGCTTTCAGGAGGTGTAGAAGCCAACGCATTACATAAACCAAAAAAGTTCTTTGGAGCAGCAAGAAAAATAGAGCATGGAGGATCATTAACGATATTGGCAACAGCTCTTATCGATACAGGTTCAAAAATGGATGAGGTAATCTTTGAAGAATTCAAGGGAACTGGTAATATGGAACTTCAACTTGATCGTTCATTAGCGAACAAGAGATTATATCCTGCGATTGATCTTACAAAATCAAGTACCAGACGAGAAGACTTATTACTTGACCAAAGCATCCTAACTAGAATGTTTATCTTGAGAAAACATCTAGCAGATATGAAGCCGGATGAAGCTATGAATTTCTTGAGACAACATATGCTTCAAACAACTTCGAATGAAGAATTTTTGATAACAATGAATAGTTAGTAAGAAAAATAACGTGATCATATACCCCACTCGTTTACAAATGAAGTGGGGTTTTTTCATTATAATATCATGGTAATCAATAAAATTATCGCACCAGTTTGTATATTTTGATATTTAATACTACTTTTGCAGCCCGATTGGATAAAACAGATAAAGATTTAACAAGATGTGCCAATACCTTTAGTAGGAAAGGCCTAAAATTTTAAAAAATGAAAAGAACATTTCAACCTTCAAGAAGAAAAAGAGCGAATAAGCATGGATTTCGTTCAAGAATGAAGACAAAAAATGGTCGTAAAGTATTGGCAAGAAGAAGAGCTAAAGGAAGATTAAATCTTACTGTTAGTGACGAAGTAAGCACGAACAAATAATTTTTGTTTTCAAAGAAATAAAAAAGCCATCTTCCTTAGGAGATGGCTTTTTGCTTTTAAACCCACTATATATTTTGTGTTCCAATTATTTTACCAATCAATCGTTGCGATCAATCCACAATGATCGCTATGTTTTTCGTCTTTAAAGTGCTGAAAAGACCTGATTTTTTCTTTTTGCTCCTCACTTACCGCAATATAATCAATTCTCCATCCTTTGTTGCGATCTCTTGAACCTGCTCGGTATGACCACCAACTAAATTCTATTGTTTCTGGATTCAAATATCGAAAGGAATCGACAAAACCATTATCAAAAAAATCAGACATCCATTGTCTTTCTTCAGGGCGATAACCCGAAGGTTTATCTTTACGAGTAGGGTTATGAATATCGAGTTCTGTATGAACAATATTATAATCTCCTAGAATGATGATTTTTTTATTTTCTTTTTTAATCTCCTCCATAAAAGGTTTGAATAATTCTAGAAACTTCAACTTAAATCCATGACGTTCTTCTGAAGATGATCCACTTGGAAAATAACAATTAAAAATGGACCATCCTTCTATATCCGTTCGTAAAATTCTTCCTTCTACATCTACTTCTTCATTTCCCATTCCAACATTCACTGAACTTGGTTCTTTCTTTGTTAAAGTAAGGACTCCACTATACCCTTTTTTTACTGCACTATGCCAATATCCTGTATATCCCAACTTTTCAAAAGCACTGATGTCCACTTGTCCGTCTTGACATTTAGTTTCTTGAAAACAGGCTATATCAGGATCTTGTTCCTTTACAAAATCAACAAGCCCCTTTTTTAAGGCAGCTCTTATCCCGTTTATATTATAACTAAGAATCTTCATTTCTATCTATTTGTTTCCGTACTGCAACAATAATCATTTTGATTGAAAATTATTGTACGAAGATTAATCGTATACCACTTTACCAACACTTGTCATCAATCTAAGTTTAGAAACCATATTATTTGGTTTAGCAAACATTGTTATAATTATGATTAAATTCTATTTCATAATTTGAGTCTAAAATTTCCTTTTCAACTCATCGCTTAATACCTTTACTCCGTGAGTGAATTGAATGCCTTAATTGAGCAGTATGTGGAGAGTGAATCGGTAAATGAATTAACCGAATTACTTCAAAAAAATCAGCAACGCCTTTTATTGCAAGGATCAAGAGGTGCAATGGATACCTTTGTCCTTAGGGCATTGTACAAAGCCCTTCCTCGAACAAATTTATACATCGCTTCCGACAAAGAACAAGCTGCATATTTTCAAAATTCCCTGGAAAATCTATTTGAAAAAATGTCCATTCAATTTTTTCCAGATTCTTTCAAGCGTCCCATGTATTTCGAAGAATTAAATTCCAACAATGTTCTACAACGTACTGAGGTTATTAATAAACTCGTTTTGGGCGGAAGCCTTCCACGCGTAATCGTTAGCTATCCAGAAGCACTATTTGAAAAAGTAGTATCACCTGTTGTATTAAGTGATAAAAAAATTGTTCTTGAAATAAACGAAGATCTTGACATTGATACAACCATTGATTTGATGGTTGGCTATGGATTCAAGCGTGTTGATTTTGTTTATGAACCTGGTCAATTCTCAATCCGAGGAGGTATTATTGATATTTTCTCTTATGGAAGTGAATGGCCGTATCGAATTGAATTATTCGATGAAGAAATCGAGTCAATTCGTACGTTTAATCCTTCAACGCAATTATCGATTCGCACCATTAAAAAAGTATCTATAATACCTAATGTCAATAGTGAATTTTCTCAAGACGAAAAAGTTTCCATTCTAGAAATTCTTCCTGAAGATAGCTTGGTGTGGATTCAAGATGATGCCTTTTTTCTGGATCAAGTCCAAAAGTGTTTTGATCGGGCGAGAGAATTTGCTTCTACTTTTTTGCCTCAAGATGAGGAATTAAAACAAGCATTAAATAAACGTTCTTTTATCTTTCCAAAAGATATCGTCGAAGACTTAAAAAAGTATTCCATTCTTTTTTATAAGAAACCTGATCGTGTATTTTCATTTACTAATGGTGTAGAATTAAAAACATTTGAAGCAAGTCCTCAACCTAATTTTAATAAAAACTTCAGTTTATTAATTGATGATCTAAATCAGAATTCATCGAAAGGCTATACCAATTATATTTTTACTGAAAATGTACGGCAAATAGAACGTTTTTATTCCATTTTCGAAGATCTAGATGCCAATGTAAAATTCATTCCCATTAACAAGGGGTTGTTCGCTGGATTTATAGACCACCAACTAAAAGTTGCTTGTTATACGGATCATCAAATCTTTGAGCGATTCCATAAATATCGATTAAAAAAAGGGTTTACTAAGGAACAAGCAATTAATCTTAAAATGCTTCGAGAGTTACAGCCTGGAGATTTCATTACCCATATTGATCATGGAATAGGGCGATATTCAGGCCTAGAAAAAATCAATATCAATGGACATGTTCAAGAGTCCCTTCGAATCTTTTACAAAAACAATGATGTGCTTTATGTCAGTATTAATTCTTTACATAAAGTCAGTAAGTATGTAGGAAAAGATGGCACAGCACCAGCTTTATCAAAAATAGGTGGTGATGCTTGGAAAGCATTGAAGCGAAAAACCAAGAAGCGTGTTAAAGATATCGCCAAAGAACTCATTAAATTATATGCAAAACGAAAAGCAAGTAAAGGGTTTGCTTTTCCACCTGATGGCTATCTGCAAAATGAACTGGAAGCATCCTTTTTATTTGAAGATACTCCTGATCAAGTGACAGCAACTGCTGAAGTTAAGGAAGACATGATGAAAGAATATCCTATGGATCGCTTAATCTGTGGAGATGTAGGATTTGGAAAAACAGAAATTGCAATCCGAGCAGCATTCAAAGCTGCAGTAGCCGGAAAACAAGTGGCTGTATTAGTTCCTACAACTATACTCGCTCTTCAACATTTCAAAACATTCAATGATCGTTTAAAAGACTTTGGGGTAACTGTTGATTACATCAATCGATTTCGTTCAACTAAAGAGAAAAATCAAGTTTTTGCAGATTTGAAAGAAGGGAAGATTGATGTCGTCATAGGAACACACGGTCTCCTTAACAAAAAAGTAGGATTTAAAGACCTCGGTTTATTAGTAATAGATGAAGAACAAAAATTTGGAGTATCAGCTAAAGAAAAGCTGAGAAACATTAAAGTAAATGTAGATACGTTAACATTGACAGCAACTCCAATTCCACGAACACTTCAATTTTCATTGATGGCTGCTCGAGATTTATCGATCATGAGAACACCTCCTCCTAATCGACAAGCTATACACACGGAACGAAGAGTTATACATGAAGAATTAATAAAAGATGCGATTTATTATGAGATCAATAGGGGTGGACAAGTTTTCTTTGTTCATAACCGAGTAAAATCGCTGCCTGATATTACCGCAATGATCAAAAGGCTTTGTCCAGATCTTGATATAAAAATGGCACATGGTCAAATGGAATCCAAAGACTTAGAAAAAACACTTCTATCATTTATTGAGAAAAAGTTTGATGTTCTAGTCAGTACAAATATTATTGAAACAGGGCTAGATATACCCAATGCCAATACCATTATCATCAACAATGCACATCATTTCGGCCTTAGCGACTTACATCAGCTAAGAGGACGTGTAGGAAGATCGAACCGCAAAGCATTCTGTTATCTTTTTGCACCTCCATTATCTGTTCTCACACAAGATGCGCGTAAAAGATTAAAAACGCTTGAAGATTTTAGTGAATTGGGAAGCGGGTTCAATATAGCTATGAGAGACCTTGATATTCGAGGAGCAGGAAATCTTTTGGGAGGAGAACAGAGTGGTTTTATTTCGGATATAGGATACGAAACGTATCAAAAAATCTTAGAAGAAGCCATGCACGAATTAAAAGAGACTCAGTTCAAAGAGTTGTTCAAAGAAGATAATCAGAAAAAAAGAGATTACGTTCGTGATGTGGAAATCGAAACAGAAACAGAAATGCTAATTCCTGATGATTATGTAAGCGTTATTCAAGAACGCTTAAATTTATATACAGAACTCGATCGTTTAAAATCAGAAGAAGAAATAGAGACCTATACGACTAAGTTAATTGACAGATTCGGGCCTATCCCAAAACAAGTTAATGAACTTTTCGATGGTTTACGTCTTCGTTGGCTTTGTAAACAAATGGGGTTCGAAAGGTTAAGTCTTAAAGGAAGAAAACTAAGAGGATATTTCGTATCGAATCCTCAATCAAGCTTTTATGAAACAGAATTCTTTCAAAATATTTTAGCATATGTAGGAAAGCAAGGCACTCGAAAAGGAATCACCCTCAAGCAATCCAGAAATTTTCTCATCTTTATAAAAGAGGATGTTCGGAACTTAAAAAAAGCACACAGCATTCTAGACAAAGTATATCAAGCATGTTCAACCGATAAATAATGAATTCATTTAGTAATGTTCCTATAGACTTTGATGCACTTCCTAAAGCAGAAGAGATTTATTACAGACCCATTATTGCAAAATATCTTTGGGTTAGTATATGTACAACTCTTTTAAGCTATCTTTTTTTCGGTGGACTTTTTTATGCTTTTTTATATTCTATTGACCAAAAAAAGAATTTCTTAGAACAATATAATCTGTATATTATAATGGGGTTTATAGTTCTTCTTATCATACAATTAATCATCTTGTTTTTAGGCTTCAAATGGAAAGGATATGTCATACGCGAAAAAGACATTATTTATAGAACAGGATTGATTGTAAGAAAAAAAGTACACATCCCTTTTAACAGAGTTCAACATTGTGAAGTTGCGCAAAATATACTTGAACGGGGGTTACATCTTGCAAAATTAAAAATATATACCGCGGGAGGCTCCCGTTCGGATCTCAGCATACCAGGCTTAACGAATGATGAAGCGTTAAAAATGAAACAATTTATTCTTAAGAAAACTCAAACAGATAGCAGCCAAAAAAGAATTTATGACGAATCAGAGTAAATATGATTTCTCAATCAACACACGTCAATCAAAAGTGGCAATTTTGTTGATTATATATAAATTCTATAAAGCAATAGTTAGAGGAATTCTTCCAATAATCGCTATTTTTCTTTTTGGTAGTGGTGGAAATAAATCAGTATATATTTATACATCTTTAATTGTAATTTCCATTATAGTATTTACCATGTCTATTTTATCTTATTATCGATTTTATTTTAGAATAGAAAATGAAGAACTCTATATAGAGAAAGGCGTGTTTAAAAAAGTAAAACTAAATATTCCTTTTGAACGTATTCAAACGGTTAATTTCGAACAGAACTTGGTTTTACAATTATTTGATAAATACAAAGTAGAAGTCGACACCGCAGGATCTGCCCAAAAAGAATTTTCTTTTGATGCATTGGATAAAAATATTGCGGAAGAATTACGTTCCTATATACTTGATCGAAAACAAGAAAGTCAAATTGAATTAACTGATGAAAAAAAGCTTATTGAAGAAAAAGAATCTTCAACAAATGATCACATCTATACGTTATCTTTCACTGATTTAATCAAAGTAGGACTAACTGAAAATCACTTAAAAGCAGGTGGTTGGTTACTAGCTGTCATTGCATATTTCTATAGTCTTTTTAATGATATAGGGTATCAAGTAGAAGATGAGATAGAGGAAGGAGTGAAAACAGTCCTAGATACATTTATTGAAACTAAAGTTCTTATAATAGGCATCATTGCTATACCATCATTATTTATTCTTATTAGCGTTGTTCGTACCTGTATGAAGTATTACCAATTAAAATTTGATAGAATAAAAAATGGATTTAAAATATATTCGGGTTTATTGAATAGGAAAGAATATTCTGCGCCAGATTCTAAGATACAAAAAGTAGCATGGGGAGATAATCCGTTGCGACGAATTTTTGGAATATTTGTTATATACTTCAAGCAAGCAAGAAGTATGGATGGAGAGCGAAATAAATCTATTAGTATCCCCATATTAAGTAAAATGAAAATAACGCGGGTTTTACGATATTTATATGGAGGCGATGTAGATAAAAAAATGCATAGGTTCGACGTGAGTCGGCATTTTTTTATTCGGGGTTTTTTATATTTTATTCTGATTCCATCGGTGATAGGGGGATTCCTGGGCTACTATTTAGAGAATATGTGGATGTTAGCGGGTGTGGTGATTTACTTTATATATTTTACAGTTAGTAGATATATTCAATGGAAAAAAGCTGCATACTTTATAAATGATTTGTTTATTCAAAGAAAAAAGGGAATTTATGGAAATTACTTTGAATTGATTCCATGGTATAAAATTCAATCTATTGAACTTAATCAAACTATATACCAACGTAGATACAATCTTGCAAACGTGCATTTACACACAGCAGCAGGTACAACAACAATACCATATATTCCTTTGGGTCAAGCCCAAAAAATACGGGATTACGGATTATATATTGCTGAAACGGATTCTAGAGAATGGATGTAGTAATAAAACCCCTTGTTTGAATTTAATTCATCTTATAAACTATCAAAATGAAAATAAAAAATATTGTATTAGATCTAGGTGGAATAATTGTTTCACTTGATTATCCTAAGATGTATAAACAATTTTCAGAATTAATAGGAAAAGAAATAACTAAAGAGAATGTTTACGAATTTATTGGGGACAATCTATATAAGATTGAAAAGAATGAAGTAAGTGTTGAAGGGTTTATATGGAAAATACAAAGTATAAAAGGTGGAGACATTCATCCAGGTAAAATTATAAAGGCGTTTAATAGTATATTAAATGAAGTACGACCAGAAATTTTTTCTTTTTTGCGAAAACTAAAATCGAATTACAACCTATTTTTGTTAAGTAATACAAACACCATACACATCCAGAAATTTCTTTTAGACATTATTGAAAAAAAACACGGCTTAAGAAAAAAAGACTGGGAAGAATTATTTCATACTGTTTATTATTCTCATGAATTGGGTATGAGAAAACCAGACCATGAAATATATAATGAAGTTATAAAAAGAGAACGTATAAATCCTTCAGAAACTATCTTTATAGATGATACCATAGAAAATGTTACTGCTGCTATTGAATGTGGATGGCATGCTGTACATCATGACCCATCTTTAAAAATAGAAGAACATATTTATCAATATATAGAAGATTGTGAATTACTCGAAAGAAATCGCACTGAATAAATTAAAACATTATTGCGCTTATCAAGATAGAAGCCATAAAGAAGTGCGCACTAAACTCCTCCAATTAAAAGTCTATGGTGAAGATCTTGAAGAGATAATGAATGAATTAATCAAGGAAAAATACCTTGACGAATTACGATATGCTTGTTCATTCGCAAGAGGAAAATTTCGAATGAAAAAATGGGGAAGAAATAAAATAATTCAACATTTAAAAATACAAGACATTTCGGACTACTGTATGCGTAAAGCTATGGAGGAAATTGATCAACAAGAATATCTTGATGTCCTTAAACAATTAATTAGTAAAAAGAAAGAAGACTACGCAGAAGAAAACACATATCTTCAGAATCAGAAAGTCATTAAATACCTAGTATCTAGAGGATACGAAATGCATCACATACTAGACCTTATAAAAGAATAAAAAATATAAAGGATATCTTTTAAAAAGACACCCTTTATAATCATTACCTCCGACCAAAGACATGAACAGTTGCTCTTCTCTTTGATTTATTTTTAGTATCATAGAAAAAGGTAATATCTTTTATTACTCTTTTATTCCCATTAAGATCAATTACTCGAGTTCCTTCATTTTTAAATTGATGTTTCAATGAAATTTCGTCTTTTGATCCGTTTCCATATTCAACAATCATTTTATGCATATTTAAAGCTCCTCCTGTTACTTGAACTTTTAATTTTGTAAATCTTCCATCTTGAGTTCCAACTTTTATTACGTCACGATCAAGTTTATAGGATACTTTTTTCGAGCCAAGTTTTATCCAGTTATCTATTGATAATGAAGTTGTAGTAAATGAAGTTGTACATAAAATAAGTGCTAGGCAAACTAATAATTGAATTGATGATTTCATAATTAAATATTTTTGGTTTGTCCTTTGGACTTCTTGCCTTTTAAATGGTTTAATAGGCATTTAAAATACTTAATAAAAATAAATGAATTATCGTCCCATATGGACCAATAAAACAGAGACATCAGAAGGCGAAACGCCACTAATTCTTGAAGCTTGACCTATAGTCATTGGTTTTATTTGAGTTAATTTTTCTCGTGCTTCACTAGACAACGAAACCAATTTATGATAATCAATATCTGATTTTAATTTTACCGATTCAAGGCGATTCATTTTATCTACCATCTCCTGTTCCTTGGAAATATATCCTGCATATTTCATATTGATCTCCGCTATCTTAGCAGCTTCTTGATCCATCTTGGCTAATTGTTGATCAACATCTGGTAGCGTTGCTCTTAATTCATTTAAAAATATGTTCGGTCTTCCAAGAACAGATCCTAGCTTCACTTTTTGCTTTAGAGGAGAAGAATTTTTTGTATTTAGATAGCCATTCACTTCCTCTGGAAGTACGCTTGTATTTTCTAAAAAGCGTTTTACTGCTTTTACGTCTTCTTCTTTCTTTTGCACGCGTTGAACTCGTTCTTCTAAGTGATTCATACCGAGTTTTGCTACAAGAGGAGTAAGTCTCATATCCGCATTATCTTGTCGAAGAAGAATTCTATATTCTGCTCTAGAAGTAAACATTCTATACGGTTCATTAGTCCCTTTATTAACTAAGTCATCAATAAGAACACCAATATAAGCTTCACTTCTTTTTAGAATAAAAGGTTCGCGGTCATGTATGGCAAGATGCGCATTTATTCCGGCCATTAATCCCTGAGAACCGGCTTCTTCATAACCTGTTGTTCCGTTAATTTGTCCAGCAAAAAAGAGATTTTTTATCAACTTCGTCTCTAAGGATAATTGCAACTGAACAGGTGGAAAGTAATCGTATTCTATTGCGTAACCTGGTCGGAACATCTTCGCATTTTCAAATCCTCTTATTTTACGCAATGCTCTATATTGAACATCTTCTGGAAGCGAAGATGAAAATCCATTCACATAGATTTCACATGTATTCCACCCTTCAGGTTCAACGAATAATTGATGTTGATCTTTATCTGCAAATCTATTGATCTTATCTTCGATAGAAGGGCAATATCTAGGTCCTAGACCTCGTATTCTCCCGTTGAACATTGGTGATTTATGAAAACCTTCTTTCAAGACTTCATGAACAGCTGAATTCGTGTATGTAATGTGACAAGGCACTTGCTTTTCAGGTTTCGGTGTGTCCATATAACTAAACCCAGATACCTCATCATCACCAGGTTGTTCTTCCATGGCATTCCAATCCAGACTTCTTCCATCCACTCGCGCAGGTGTTCCCGTTTTCATGCGTCCTGCTTCAAAACCCAATTCAATAAGCTGTTCTGTTATCCCAGTACTGGCTCTTTCTCCCGCTCTTCCACCACCGAATTTCTTTTCACCTATGTGAATTATTCCATTCAGAAAAGTTCCATTCGTAAGAATTACTGATTTTCCGGGAATTTCAAGACCTATTCCAGTCCTAACTCCTTTTACAACTCCATTTTTCACCACAATTCCAGTGATCATCTCTTGCCAAAAATCAATATGCTCATTCTGTTCCAACATGTGTCTCCATTTCGCAGCAAAAAGCATTCGATCGCTTTGTGCACGAGGACTCCACATCGCTGGTCCTTTCGATTTGTTCAACATACGAAACTGGATCATCGTGTGATCTGTTACAATGGCAGAATATCCGCCTAGTGCATCGATTTCGCGAACAATCTGACCTTTCGCCACACCTCCCATAGCTGGATTACAGCTCATTTGAGCAATGGTATTCATGTTCATGGTTGCAAGTAAAACTCTTGAACCCATATTCGCCGCAGCTACTGCTGCTTCACAACCGGCATGTCCGGCACCTACTACAATTACATCATATTCTGGAAACATAGCGCAAAACTACTAAATTCATCTACATTTTTTTGGGCTCGAGCCCAAAAAAATAACGTAACTCATTCTAATTCAAAGATATACTAGGAATCATGGTTATGCTGTTATTAAACAATAAAGCATCATAGGAATAATCCATAAACCTTGAAAGAGGAAGACTATCGATCAAGCTAATCAATTCCATTTCTGTATCCGTTTTAAATATCGCCCATAAACGACTGCGTTCTTTATTCAAACTATAACTCATCAGCTTACCCTCAACAAAGTACTCATTAATCAAGCGTCTTTGCTTCGGTATGAGATCCATAAACTCCGAATCATCAGGATATAAAATCTCAAATTCTACCATATATAACGTCTCCTCATTCATTATCAAAAGCAACGAAATTATAGATAAAACGGTTCTCCAAAGTTTGTGTAGTCGGCGACCTAAAGGTCAATTCAATCTCTATGCTATGTGTTTCTTTAGACAATAAATCTTTTACATCACTCAACGAACCAAACAATTGTAGAGGTCCTTCATGATTGATCTGTATGGCTTCCTGAAAATAAATTTCGCGTTTTGGAAATTCACCTGTAGGATCAATTAAATTAACAGCAACGCGTAAAACATTACTATAATTTGGCATTTCAAAAGTTCCTCTTATTTCTGCTGTACTAGAATTAACACGGGCAATCTGCTCTAGTGAAAAACCATTCTGAGCAGCTCCTGCATCTAAGGTACTTGGTAGATTGTTGATTACGAAAATATGCGTATTAATATTATCTAATCCAGCAGGAACAGTAAATTCTGCCTCATTAGTTATAGAAAAAAGTTCTTGAGGATTATCTCTGCACCCAATTAAAAAAAAGAGAAAACATAAACTTCCAGCTAAATACTTCATATAGAAAGATTTTAAAGGAAACGAAAATAAACAGAATTTATGCATGAAATTTCTGTAAAATATTGGAAAACTTTCATTTGCTGAGTATCTTTCGTAAAAATTACCAACTATGGGAGAACAACGTGTTTCCAAACTAACAGATAAAAAACAAATGGATAAGTTCGTCGCTTCTTTATTGAAGGACGTTCAAGCACTAGAATACATGTTGGAAAACGACATGTTCGACAAAGGAATAACAAGAATAGGAGCAGAACAAGAAATGGTTTTGGTTGATAGCAAAGACTACCGCGCTGCTCCCAAGGCAATGGAAGCTCTCGATCTTTTAAAAGACTGTGAATGGTGTGAAACTGAAATTGCAAAATTTAATCTTGAAACCAATTTACAACCACGGGTTCTTGAAGGGTCTTGTTTTAGTGATTTAGAGAATGAGAATAGAGAAAAATTAGTTGAAATTGAAAAACGAATCCAAGATCTTGGTTTGAATATTGTCCTTACAGGCATTCTACCTACCTTCGTTAAATCTGATCTGGATATAGAAAATCTTACTCCGAAAAAAAGATATAAAGCACTTGTAGAAGCAATAAACGAGCAATTAAACGGGCGCAAATATGAATTGAGAATAAAAGGAATTGATGAATTAAGAATCAAGCATGACTCTCCTTTGATAGAGGCTTGCAATACAAGTTTTCAAGTGCATTTACAGATAGAACCGGACGAATTCGTGAAAATGTATAATATTGCACAAGCCATAACGGGCCCAGTTTTAGCTATTGCGGCTAATTCCCCTTTGGTTTTTGGTAAAAAACTATGGCATGAATCGCGAATTGCTATGTTCCAACAATCTATTGACACACGATCTTCTCATAATCAGATTCGAGATAAATCTCCGCGCGTAAGCTTTGGAAATGATTGGTTGCGTAATTCGATCATGGAAATATATAGAGAAGATATTTCTAGATTTAGAGTGCTCTTAAGTGCTGATATTGATGAAGATTCCATTGACTTATTGAAAAATGGTAAAATCCCTAAGCTCAGGGCTTTACAAGTACACAATTCTACAGTGTACAGGTGGAATCGTCCGTGTTATGGTGTAAGTGAAAATGGAAAGCCTCATTTACGAATTGAAAACCGAGTATTCGGAGCAGGACCTACTATTAAAGATGAGATGGCGAATGCGGTATTTTGGATAGGATTAATGCTAGGGATGGCAGAAAAATATAACGATATTACAGAAGAATTATCTTTTGAAGATGTGCATGATAACTTTGAGAAAGCTGCCAGGTTCGGTATTGATACCACCTTCAGTTGGATAGGCGATAAAAAGATTTCTGCGACAGAATTAATTCTTACGGAACTGATTCCATTGTCAAGAAAAGGACTTACGTCCAAAGGTGTTGATAAAAAAGATATCGATACGTATTTGGACATTATAGAACAACGAGCTAAATTACATATGAATGGAGCTCGGTGGATTCTGAGATCTTTTATGAAATTAAAAGGAAAAGCCAGTCAAGATGAAGTGCTTTCTACCATTACACATTGCATGGTTGTAAATCAAGAAACATCGAAACCACTTCATGAGTGGGATTTACCTGAAATATCCGATTTAAGTTCTTACAATCCTAGAAAATTGAAAGTTTCAGGATTCATGGAAACCGATTTATTTACAGTACAAGAAGATGACATGATCGAATTGGTTGCTGAAATGATGGATTGGAAAAAAATTCGTTTTACTCCGGTGGAAAACAAAGATGGATCTCTTGCAGGTTTAGTTACTTCTCGTCAGATTCTTCGTCACTTCATCAGGACTAATAATAGTGAATTAAAAAAATACAGTTGTGTAAAAGAGATCATGATAAAGGATCCTATAACCATAGGACCTTCTGCTACCATCATAGATGCTTTAAAGCTTATGAAAAAACATAAAATAGGCTCAGTACCTGTTGTAGATGGTAAAGATTTAGTGGGGATTATTACAGAGCAAAACTTTTTGAATATATCAACGAGTTTGTTGGAAAGAGAATAAGATGACCGTAAATAAATGCGATGTTTTAATTATAGGTACAGGAATTGCAGGGCTGAGCTGTGCTATTAAGATTGCAACAAAAAGACCTGATTTCCAAGTTTATGTTATCAGTAAGAATACTATAAACGATACCAATACAAACTGGGCGCAAGGAGGAATCGCAACAGTATGGGATTTCGAAAACGACAACTTCCAATTGCATATAGATGATACGCTCGATGCAGGTGATGAATTATGCGATACCGAGGTGGTAGAAATTGTGGTAAAAGAAGGTCATGAACGCGTAAAAGAAATCATTGAATGGGGTACAGAATTTAGTAAAACAGAAGGCGGACAATATGACCTTGGAAAAGAAGGTGGTCATTCTAGAAATAGAGTATTACATTTCAAAGACGTAACAGGTTCAGAAATTCAGCGAGCATTAACTGAAAAGGTAAATGCACTTCATAATATTAAAGTGTTTGAAAATTACTTTGCTATTGACTTACTTACGGAGCATCATTTGGGTAAAAATATAACGAGGCTTACGCCCAAAATCACATGTTTCGGAGCATATGTAATGGACAAGAAAAATAAAGACATCGAAACTTTTCTTGCAAAAAACACGGTACTTGCCTCGGGTGGTGCTGGTCAAATCTATAGAAATACGACCAATCCTATCAATGCTACAGGTGATGGAATAGCCATGTTTTACAGAGCAAAAGGCCACATCTCCAATATGGAGTTTATCCAATTTCACCCTACTGCTTTATACAATCCAAGTGGAGAAAAACCAGACTTTTTAGTTTCAGAAGCCGTTAGAGGATTTGGAGCGATTCTTAAAACAAGTGATGGAGGAACGTTTATGGAAAGATATGATGAACGGCTTTCACTTGCACCTAGAGATATTGTTGCTCGAGCAATTGATAATGAGATGAAAATTCGAGGGGACGAATATGTTTTTTTAGATTGTAGACATCTTGATAAAGAAGCCTTTTACGAACACTTTCCCAATATCTATGACAAATGTGTTAGTATCGGTATCGATCCTATGGTCGATATGATTCCTGTGGTCCCTGCCTGTCACTACACTTGTGGAGGCATTTTAGTAGATCAAGAAGGAAGAAGTAGTATTGCTAGATTATATGCAGCAGGGGAATGCACTTGCACAGGTCTTCATGGTGCAAATAGATTAGCTTCAAATTCATTGTTAGAAGGCCTAGTCTATGGACACCGTATTGCAATGTGCTTAATCAATGAGACAGAACATAGAACATATGAAGAAACCATTCCCCAATGGAAGACACTAGGAACAACTGAACCCAAAGAACTGGTTTTAATCACTCAATCCATAAAAGAACTAAAAGACATCATGTCATATTATGTAGGTATTGTTCGCAGCAATGTACGTCTGAAAAGAGCTTTGGACAGATTGTATCTATTATACACAGAAACGGAAAGATTGTATGGTGAAAATAAACTTTCGCCTCAATTGTGTGAATTGAGAAACCTTATAACAATAGGATACTTAGTAACAAAAGCTGCTAGTATGCGAAAAGAAAGTAGAGGGCTTCACTATACGACAGATTATCCTGATAAAGCCAATTATATAGAAAGTAGTTTTATGTGACCGAACGAACCCGAAGGGTATTTAGCGACAAATAACCCAGTTTATAAATTAAGCTTTCGTAATAAGTTTAGAAAACACAATAAAATCAGAAGAATTCTAAGATTTATCATTGCCTAACTCATTTCTTTGAACATACGTTACTTAATAGGACTAAACCCAATCATTAAATACATTTCATCTTTCTGGGAATTTCACATAATTACAAAAGTGATAAACTTTCCTTTTGTACATCATTTACTTATTAATTTATTTGATGCATTTATGATGCAATAAGATATGTACTGTAACAACACTACAAATTAAAAATATTTTTAATGTGATGCAGAGTTTTGATAAGCTATAAAATGCTCTATATCAATTCCTTAAGAAGTATTTCAAAATAAACAGAAAAAAAGTGGAACGAAATGGTGGGTTCATTACACTAATAGAGAAACAAGCTATGAACGT
>JAHDGD010000004.1:39101-82769 GCA_020627825.1 Saprospiraceae bacterium | reverse complement strand
ATGAATGAATTAGAAATTCGAGGAGACCGAATTCATTAAGGCATCCACTTCAATTCATCTATTTTCTCTTGTTTTGCTATATATCGTGCTAAAATAAAAAAGTAATCAGATAACCGATTGAGAAAAATGATTATATGATCTTCAACTAGTTCATTCTGAGACAATGCAACAACTCCTCTTTCAGCTCGTCTAGTCACTGTTCTACATACATGTGCAATTGCAATACTCTTACTTCCTCCCGGTAAAATAAAATGTTTTAAAGGTTCTAACTTTTCATTCATTGAATCTATTTCAGTTTCCATTTCTTCAATAAGCGCAATATTAAAATCCGGAAGTTTAAAATCATGATCATTTCCTGCGGCTAGATGCGAGCCTTGTACAAAAAGTTCATTCTGTATTTTTGTAAGCAAAGTAGAATTGATATGAGGTATATGAGCAATCAGTAGACCTATATGGCTATTAAGTTCATCTATATTCCCATAGGCTTCAATACGGATGTGATTTTTAGGTAACCGTGTACCTCCATATAATGAAGTGGTACCTTTATCACCTGTCTTAGTATATATCTTCATGAATTACATCTTCTTTTTGGCAAACTCTAGAATTTTTTCGATTGCAACTAACTCATCATTATTTTTAACAGTAAAATGAGCTTTAGTATAATATGGGTTTCTTTCTTGCAAATGAAACTTGATAAATTGTTGCATTTCGTCATCATTTTTATTTGCTAAGATAGGTCTACTTTCCTTTTCTTTCTGTAATCTTTTTGCAAGATCTTGTACTTCAACTTCAATAAATATAGACTTTGCATTTGAGTTTATATAGTGCATCGAATTAAAGTACATAGGGGTTCCTCCACCAGTTGACAACACCCCTTCTCGCTTACTTAGCACCTCCTTCAATTGCAAATACTCTTGCTTCCGAAAAAAATATTCCCCATATTCCTCAAAAAGTTGGGGAATATTTTTCTGAAACTTCTTTTCTATCTCCTCATCCAAATCAATAAACTCCACCTCCATTCTGCGCGCTACCTCCCTTCCTAGTGTAGTCTTTCCACTCCCCATATATCCCACTAATACAATCAATTATTGTACAATTAACTTATTTAGTCTAATTCCCTCCTCTCCTTCTGATTTTACAACATACATACCTTCTGGCAATTCATCAACACGTAAGATCTGACGATCTGTATACGCAGCCATTCGCTTCACTACTTGTCCATTGATATTCATTATAGTAAGTTCATAGGAAGTAGTCCAATCATTTTCTATCGTGATCGTTTCACGAGCTGGATTTGGATAAATTTTTCCTTCCCCAACATTCACATCTTCTGTAGACGTTGTTGCTACACCTTTTATGACAATATTATCTAAGTATATGTTATCTCCTATTCCATATGGATCATTCTCTTGATCCAACAGTGTATGCGTCTGAAAACATATCTCAATTGTTTCGCCATGGTAATCAGCTAAACTAATATTTTTAAACAAATAAAAGTCACTTTCATTATCCACAGGAATATAAGTGGGAGATGCACTTTTACCATTAACAGTCACACGTAATGCTGAAGCATATTTCATTTCCAATCCAAACAAATCGTTATAAATCGGTGAAAAACTCTGGTTGACTCTAAACTGGAGATTAGCAGATGTTGTGTTCCTTAAATCCGCACACATACAAGATTCCGTCTTAAAGCCTGTGTTTACCTTTGTCCATACAGTTCCCAAACTTGGCTCCACTAATCGATCATCTAACAATAAGTCCAATCCGTTACTACCTGTTATAGCTAGTCCACTCGTTTGATTAAACCCTACACTGTCCAGTATTTCCACCCTTGCTTGCTGCCCTTTAATAACATAAAAACTATCTAAATAACTCTCTTCTGTCCCTTCGAATGTGAACTCTACAGCCCTTTGAAGTGGTATGGGATTTTTAAAGAATTCAATTGAACTCTCATTATTTAAAAGCAAGGTGTCAGCTTCATAAATTAATCTAGCTTGGAACTGATAGTTACCATTTTCTTCTAAATCGATACTAGTTTCTTGGAATGTAAAATCTATAAACTCGTCTGCATAAAATGTAGAATCCAACGTAAAGTTTTCCGACACCCAATCTCCTTCATTTAGTTTGTATACTAATTCTACAGCCTCTCCACCTACTATTGAATCACATCCTAAAAACTGCAATCTTACTGAAACTTCCTCTTCTACTGACAAATAGCAACCGGATACTGGAGATAAGGTTTCAGCATAAGCCAAATCAACGTTTTGATCATACCGAATATGATAAAAGTCTCTTAATATACTATTTTGCTCTATGTTATCTCCTTCTAACGAACTCCTTAAATTAATTTCATAGTCTCCTGGCAATGCAAATTCTGGTATGGTCGTATTAAATTCAAACACAAAAGTATCTTGAGAAAAGATAGTATCCGAAACAAAAAGTGTGTCAAAATAGACGTCGCCGAAGTTTACAGTAAACTCAAAAGGGATATAATCACCCTCTACTAAATTCTTTTGACAATCAGCATAACGCATTTCAACTGTTAACGATACTTCTGAACTAGTGCCACATATACTATTATCTGGCCCCACTATTTGAAGCAATTCAATATCGTTTCGTTCAAATCGTTGACCTACTCCTACAGCAAACCATGCGTCTGTAGTAGCTTCTTTTTCATATGAACAATCACCATATAGATCTACACTTGCCTGAATACTTCCCAATCTAGCATCTATATATTGAGATTCAACGGTAAGATAATTATTCAGGTTACCATATGCGATTTGTGTAGCCTTATCTAGTCCCAATGAATCTACACTATAGGTATTGCCTATATCATTTATTCCTTCACCTCCTTCACTGATCAGATAAAACCAAAAATTTTGAACCCCACTATTCGTATGAACGCCTCCATTATCTCCTGCCCCTGTTGTCCAAAATTGGCCAAAGTAAGTATGTGGATTATTAAAATCTTTAGGATTCTGCATGGACCTGAATCCTCCACTTGCTATAAAATCTTCACCTATTTCCCAGTCTGCAGTAGCAGGATCGTAAAGAAATTCTTGAACAGTTCCAAAAATATCCGAAAACGATTCATTTAGTGCTCCTGGTTCATTCATATATACTAGATCAGCCGTATAATCTGTTAATCCATGCGCAAATTCATGACCAACCACATCAATTGCTGTTAGCGGTGAATTCGGATCGTCACTATCACCAAATCTAGCAAAACGCCCATTCCAAGTAGCATTTGTCCAGTTTTGACGGACGTGCACGAAACTTATTAACGGAATGCTGTCGCCACTAAGTCCTTCTCTACCGAGCACATTCGTATAAAAATCATACGTCATTTCTGTTCCCCAGTGTGCATCAGTAGCAACTTCATCTTGAAATGCATTTATGTTATTCCAGTAATTATCATCATCATAAAAGAAATCCACAGTTGAAGAGTCAACTTCTTGTCTACGAGCATTATACGTAAAAACACCTGGACCTCTTGTTGAATCCACTAATACAAAAGAATCGACTCCTATAGAGTCTGTTATTATCGTACGTGTTCCATGATATCTTGTTTCTGCAACACCTTCATGATCTCCTCCAGTGTGTAAATCGTTTATTCGCAGGACTATTGTACCGTCAAGAGCATCGACATACACAGTTTCTTTTAACTCTGGTGCATAGGTATGAATATCCACTTCATATACTAGTCTATAATTTTCTGAAATTCTTTCTTCTCCTATCCTATAGTAAACTAGGGGTGCTTCAGGAAAAAAAGTAGCTGTAGGATTCCGATCGATTTTTTTAATAAAGGATTCCATATAATCGTTCTCCCACATGAATTTCGCACCAGGGAATTCTTCTTTAGCTATCTCTATTGCTTCTTCTTTTGAAAGAGAAGCTTTCGTATTCAATTCTAGATGTTCAGCAATCCGACCGTTGACTAAGTATACCTTATTTTGAGTATTTGAATGAATAATAAATTGTGATCCAAAAACTCTATATCCATTATGATAATGTTGATAATGGGTATGTGTATTTCCTGCTTTATCCTGAGAAGTTCTGTGTTTATGTAAAACATCCTTTGGGCCGAAGCCCATTTGCTCCTGATATCTATTAAGTAACTCCCCTTCAGAAATTTGAATATCTTCTTTAATCTTCTTCCAGTCTTCATTACCTTCTATAAATGTAAAAATTGGTTCTTGTTCATTTGCATTAAAAAATGAAAAAGCCAAAAAAGTAGTAAGAACTGCGCAAAATATTAAGGTTTTGTAAAGAGCTGATTTCATAAATTGCTTTTTATCTAGTAAAGGTTAATAGTTCGTAAAATAAGTCAGCTAGTAGTTGAGCTGTTATTTTTTTGGGGTTTAACCCCAAAAAAACTTGGCTGTCGTAAAAATACACCTGTCCACAGAATTACACCCAATAGAAATCCACCATATGGCTTACCGTTCAAAGCATTTTCCGCAACAATTATTCCGCCAATATATGCGCTGCACATGAGAATTCCAATTCTTCTTGTAGGAGGAAAGGCAAGAAGTAGTGCGCAAGTCATTTCCAAAATTCCTACAGGAATAGGATTTGTTAAGTTTAACAAATTCAAGGCTTCCGTTACTGATTTTTCATTCATCAGTTTAGCCATCGCTGATCCAAACAATCCTAAAGCAACAAAATAGATAAAGATATTACCTATAACAGAGAGTACTTTTCTATTAATCATTTGAAATCTTCATTAATAAGAAATCGATTACTTAAACTGATAAAAAGCATATTCGACACAATTAGCATAACAATACAAACGATCCATAGTTGAGAAAATCCGAAATTTTCTACGATCTGAGTGCCTATAAGAGGGGCAACAGTAAAGGCAGACGAAGTTACAAATGCAAATAGCCCCATATAACTACCACTATTGTTCTTTTCGGTTCTAGCCAACGCTAAACTACTCAAAAAAGGCAAGTTCAATATTTCTCCTATACTAATTCCTATAGTATAGATAGAAAAAGGAAGGATCCAAAATAAAGGATGAAAATGAATAGGCAGAATTAAAGCTAAAAATCCTATACCCATTAACCAAGTTCCCCAGATAATGGGCTTTGTGAACATCCTTTTTTTCTCAAAATAGTGCACAATTGGCATTTCAAATATGACAATAAGTAGTCCATTGATCGTAAAAAAGATACCCACTTCAAATTCACTTAATTGATATACATCTTTAAAAAATACGGGGACTAAAAAAATAATTTGAATAAACGCCGCAAATAAGATAAATACGATACTTAGAAGCCACAAAAAGTTTACGTCATTGATAGGTTTCTTTCTTTTTAATTCATCAGAACCAGTAGAAACATCGACAGGTTGCTTTTTCATTGATTTGCTCAGTAAAATGAAAAGGAAAAATGTAAGAATTGATGTCCCACCATTTAATATAAACAACCAGTTATATCCAAAAAACTCAATCATGACCCCACCAACAACAGGTCCTATTGAAATACCGAGATTAATAGCAATCCTTAATAGAGAAAGCGCTCTAGTCCTATTTTCTACTTTACTAAACAGTGACATTGATGATAGAACTGCTGGTCTTAGTAAATCAGCTAAAAATGCAGTAAAAAAAATAACAATACAAAAAGAATAAAATGTTGTACAAGTCATCAATATCCAAAAGGAAATACCACCAGTTAACAAACTAAATTTCATCACATTATCGTATCCGAATACATCCGTTAATCGACCACCTGTGTATGATGAAACAATAGAACCAGCCCCAAAACAAAAGCCTGCTATACCTGCTTGAATTAATGTAAAAGAGAGTGAATCCGTTAAATAAATTGTCAAAAAGGGAATGACCATCAGCCCTGCTCTATTGACCAACATTAATATGGAGATAATCCACACCTCTCGTGATAATCCCTCAAGAGATTCTTTATATATAGAAATGATATTCATTGGTGCAAAGGTTGAAAAAGTTTTTATAATGATATGCAAAATGAGGACGAAGTACAGGAATATTTTGAATTTGAAGATTAATGGATAAACTTGTTTCTTTGTGTCTGGTTAAGAAAATGATAAAATGTAATTTTCTTGGAATTTAAACGATATGATTTAGGTTATTTTATCGTTTCAAAGTAATACTTTATGAGTCAATATATAAGCAGGTCTGTTTTTAGTTTAATATTCATATTTTTCTTTTGTTTTTTGGCTTTAAGCCAAAAGAATGTAGTTGATATTCAATTCGACATAGAAAATTATGAGAATGATACGATGATACTTGGTTTTTATTTCGGTGATAAAACATTGGTATTGGATACATTGATAAGTGAGAAAAAAGGTCAATTTAGATATCAAAAAGACACATTACTAGAACCTGGTGTTTACCTCAGTTTATTCAAACCTGGAAATGCTTTTTTTCAATTTATGGTGAACGAAAAAGATCAGAAGTTTAAATTGAAAGGGAGTTTCGAAGGTGATGCACTTCAACCTTCAGGCAGTATTGATAATAAAATGTATCACGATTACATGCAGCTTATTACGCTTAAAGGAAAAGAACGAGCAGAATTACAAGGGATCATTGAAGAAGGTAAAAAAAATGGAACTGATGTTTCGAAACAGGAACAACAACTCAAGGATATGGACAATCTCGTCAAGTCAAGAATGGATGAGATTATCAATAATCACCCTGAAAGTATTACGGCATTACTACTTAAAAGTAATATAGGCATTAAAATACCTGAATTTCAAGCAACAGGAGATGAACTTCAGCTTAAAAGATACATGTATTATAAAACACATTATTTCGATGAAGTTGATTTATCCAATCCAGCTGTTCTACGTACTCCATTTATAGATGAAAAAGTTACATACTTCATGGAAAAACTTACCGCTCAGCATCCTGATTCTATTTTCGCCAGCATAGACTATCTATTGAATAAAATGGAAAAGGCACCCGAGATGTATCAATTTTACACTTCTACCTTTTTGAATAAATATGCGAATTCAAACATTATTGGCTACGATGCAATTTATGTAAAAATGATTGATGCCTATTATGCAAATGGGAAAACGCCTTGGGTATCAGAAGAAACGCTAACAAAATTTAAAGAGAATTCTGAAAAACTAAAACCGATACTAATTGGTAAAAAAGCGCCAGCCATTACTTTTTACAAAGAAGATGGCGCTCCAGTCAATCTTTATGACATTGATTCAGAATACACAATACTTATTTTCTGGTCACCAAACTGCGGTCACTGTAAAAAAGCCATACCGGGATTAAAAGAATTTTACGCAAAATGGAATCCTCAAGGGGTAGAAATTTTAGGAGTTTGCACTCAGCACAGGGATAAATTCAAAGAATGTTTTGATTTTGCTAAAGAGAAAGAAATCCCATGGATAACAGTAGGAGATCAGTATCATAGATCCAATTTCAGAGAAGTGTACAATGTGGTTTCTACACCAAGAGTATTCATCTTGGATAAAGAAAAAGAAATTCTACTTAAAAGAGTCCCTACTGAAAGACTCGATGAGATCATGGGGTCTTTACTAAAAGAGATTGAAATGAAAAGACAAATGGAATTAAGTAAACAAAAACAATAGTTTATTTTCTTACAATATTCCAGTTGCTGTAGCCCATAATGGTTCTCCCATTGTTTAGCTTATTTTCGACCCAAGATAAAAGTCGATATTTCAGTTTTTCATGTTTGAATTTGGGTCGATTCAGTTCAGCTTTTTTAGAATAATTAAGTTGACCCTCCCAGTGAAAATCTTGCATTTTATGTTTCATAATAGAAGGATGTGAACCTTTATATTCTGGTATTTTACCTAAAGCACCATAATCATAATCTTGTCTTTTCTTTTCTGCCTTCGTTTGATAATGGACAACATCTTGTTCATCCTTCTTTGAATTCATAACATATGGAGGCCTCACCCATCCATAGTGGAATACCCGAATAGGAGATTGAACAACATTCAGCTTTTGCATGCCACCTGTAATACGCTTTCGGAAGCTTTGAGCATCTTTTATAGATTGAATCTGTCGATTATTTTTGAAAAGCCTGATCTCATTTCTATACCAACCATGAAAAGGTAAATAATGATTATAATCACCCCAAAAATGGATGTAATTGAAAAGTAATCCATCAACATCTTCTCTAGCTTGATATTGCTTGCACATCGAAAGAATCATATCATGGTCTTTTTCATGAATACATTCATCAGCTTGTAAATAAAAACACCAATCACCTGTACATTTACTCAATGCAAAATTGGTTTCATCAGCATAAATCCTTCCATCTTTCATTGCATTAACATCCCATACTCGATTATATATTTTTATTTTGTCAGAAGATATAGACCGAATCATATCCTCTGTCCGATCTCCTTCATCATTATCACCTAAAGCAATAACAAATTCATCAACTAAGGGCAATATGCTTTTGATTGATTCTACAATAGGAAAGTAGAATTTGTCAGCATTTTTTACCATTGTAAATCCACTTATCTTCATAATGCCAATTGTTTACCAGGAATAGAATCGAGCAGTTTTTTTGTGTAGTCGGATGAAGGATCTTCAAAAATCTCATCTGTCCATCCATATTCTACTTTTTCGCCTTTTCTCATTACCAAAGTCCGTTCACATAGAAAACGAACTATTGATAAGTCATGCGTTACAAAAATCATACTTAATTCTAGTTCTTTTCTTAAGTCAACGAGTAAATTTAAAACTTGAGCTTGAACAGAAACATCAAGAGCACTGACTATTTCATCGCAAACCAAAACTTTTGGTTCAAGAGCTAAAGCTCTAGCAATACAAATCCGTTGCCGTTGTCCTCCTGAAAATTCATGAGGGTACCTATCATAATGCTCTGCTGACATCCCTACTTTTTCAAGTAATTCTAGAGCGAATTCCTTTCTTTTTGCTTTAGATTCTCGAATATTGTGAATCTTCATGGGTTCTTGGATAGCAAATCCAACTGTTAATCTTGGGTTCAAACTTGAATACGGATCCTGAAAAATATATTGAATATGCTTTCTTACTTTTCTTAAATCTCTTAATGCCATTAGATCAAGTCGTTGGCCTTGAAAATCAATCTCCCCAGAATCTGGCTTTATTAATTGAAGAATTGCTTTAGAGACAGTTGATTTTCCACTTCCACTCTCTCCTACTATGCCTAAAGTTTCTGATTTCTTTAATGCAAAACTAAGATCATTTACAGCATGAATTATTTTTTTGGGTTTACCCCAAAAGTTACGCTCGGAAACAAATTTTTTAGAAATATTACGTACATCCAAAATGGTCTCTTGCTCTACTATATATTTTTTACGGTTTTCAATTTCTTCATTAAGTATTGTATGCTCACGATAAAAAATTTTCACTTTTTCTAAAGAAAAAGCTGATTGATCAAAGAACATTTCTGGTTTAGGAAGAGCCTTTAATGAAACATTGGAAGGAGGTGTACTTGCCAAAAGCATTTTCGTGTAATTCTCTTGAGGGGTATTGAAAATAACCTCGGCTTTTCCTTGCTCGACAATTCTTCCGTCCTTCATCACAACAACTTGATCTGCAATATCTTTTATAACTCCCAAGTCATGAGAAATGAATAAAATGGTAAGTTGCAACTCTTTATTTAAGGCTTTAAGAAGAAGTAAAATTTCTTTTTGAACAGTAACATCTAGTGCAGTTGTACACTCATCAGCGATTAAAAGAAGTGGATCGCAGCTGATTGCCATAGCTATCATTATTCGTTGAAGTTGACCTCCACTAAGTTCATGCGGATAAGAATCGTACGCTCTTTCAGGATCTCTAAGCTGCACTTTCTTAAAAAGAGACAATGTGTGTGACTTAACTTCTTTACGATCTATTGAAAGGTGAAGCTGTATCATTTCGTCAACTTGTTTTCCACAAGTCATAACTGGATTAAATGAACTCATAGGTTCTTGAAAAACCATAGCAATCTTATTTCCTCTAAAAGACCTTAGTTTTTGATCACTGAGAGAAAGAAGCTCTTGATCCTCAAACAAAATGCTTCCCTGAACAACTTTTAAATTATGATGAAGTAATCCAGGAATTGACAGGCATGTTAAAGATTTGCCTGATCCACTTTCGCCTACAATTCCCACAATCTCACCTGATGCAACATGAAGCGATATGTTGTGTACCAGTTTTTGTTTCTCTTTATTCTTATGAAATAATGAAATGGAAACATTTTGCAAGGATAATAGAGGTTTCTGCAGCACTTTACATTGTTTGTCGAAGAAATACAAGATTAAGAAGAATTTTAAAGAAAATGAATCAATACTTCATTATATTGCATGCAAGAAGGTCATATTATTTTCTTTTACCATTTAAATTTAGAATTAAATGGTATTAAAATATTATTGCATGATAAAGACTAAAAGATGAAGGTACTTGAAATAAAGAACTTAAGTAAAAATTATGGCAATATTAAAGCTGTTAATGATCTAAGCTTAAGTATTGAAAAGGGTTGCGTATTTGGAATTTTGGGACCCAATGGTAGTGGTAAAACTACTACCCTGGGAATGATTCTAGGTATTATCAAAAAAGACGCTGGCGATTATAAATGGTTTGGTGATTCTAGTAATAAGAATCACAGGAAGAAGATAGGCGCAATTTTAGAGACTCCTAACTTTTATCCTTACATGAACGCTGAAAACAATCTCAAAATTATCAGTCAGATAAAAGGTACAGGAAACCAGGATTATGAAAGTATTCTAAAACGCGTTAACCTGTGGGATCGTAGATCATCTAAGTTTAGAAGTTATTCACTTGGGATGAAACAACGATTGGCTATTGGTGCTACGTTAGTAGGAAACCCAGAAGTCGTTATATTTGATGAGCCAACAAATGGGCTTGACCCGCAAGGAATCGCTGAGATAAGAAATATTTTAACAAGTATTGCAGATGAAGGAAAAACAGTCATTATGGCTAGTCATATTTTAGATGAAGTTGAAAAAGTATGTAGTCACGTAGCAATCATAAAGAATGGGAATTTATTAGCAACTGGAGCGATAGGATCATTTGCTAAAAATAAGTTCATAGAAATCAATTCAACAAATAGATCGAACTTAAAAGAAGATTTGAATAATATGGAAGGTGTAACCATAATAAAAGAGCAAAACGCCTTTATTCAATGTGAAGTAAGTGACACCTACAATATAGAAGACTTTAGCAGGTACTTAACAAGTAAAAATCATGTGATAACGCATCTTTTAATGCAAAAAAGGTCATTAGAAGAAGAATTTTTAGAAATAGTAAAATAATATGATAAAATTATTAACTCTTGAATGGAATAAGTTTAAGGATAATTCAGTAGTTCGTCTATTGTTTTTCATTTACTTGTTTATTTTCCCTATTCTCATGCTCATCTTTAAAGATGATAATGTGATACCTCAAACTCCATTTTTTGACCCAAAAGATATCTTTCGTTATCCAGGAATATGGGAATGGTTAGGATATATAGGCAATTGGATGGTTTATTTTATTCTAGGTTTCTTGATTGTATACATCATCAGCATAGAGGTAACCTATAAGACTATGCGCCAGAATATAATAACTGGACTCACTAGAACTGATTACTTTATTTCGAAATTTGCAATTGTTATTTTCTTCTCCATAACTGCTACACTTTATTATGCTATAGTAGGTTATTTACTTGGCTTTTTATCAGATGAACAATATACCATTAGTGAAGTCTTCGCCAATAATTATGCCATTCCTAGGTTTTTTCTGATGTGTGTAGGCTATTTAAGTTTTGCAATGTTTATAGGTTTCTTAATAAAAAACAGTGGATTAGCAGTTTTGGTATATCTAGCTTATGGCATTATGCTAGAGCCTATCATAAGATTGTGGGGACACCAAAAACTTTTTGAAGGAAATAGCCACAATTATTACCCGCTTAATGCAATAGAAGATTTGATGCCTATGCCATTACCAAATGAAGGCATGAAAGATACGATTGGTTTTTTAAGTCATCAACATGCTGCGATCACTAGCATACTTTTTATTGGTGTCTTTGTTTTCTTGACCTATTATATATTTAAAAGAAGAGATATATAATTTTATGTGCATGAATTATATAGCATAAAGAGCCTATTTCAAAAAATACTTTACAAAGATTTATGAGTATTTAAACGATATGTTTACTTTTGCGCTTGATTTTCACAAACTGTAGATACAGTAAGAAAATAACAATTAACGTTTAGAACAATGGCAAAAAGAAAAGTAGAAAAAAAGAGTGAAGAAACAATAATAGATATTGTTGAAACAAGAGATAACATAGCAGATTATATTGATAAGAATAAAGGATTAGTAGGTGGTATATTAGCAGGTATCATCTTGTTAGTTGGTGGTTACTTCTTATATCAGTATGCTATAGTAGGACCTAAAAAAAGAGATGCAGTTGCATCAATGACAAAAGCTCAAGAACAATTTGCTAAAGACTCGTTTGCTTTAGCTTTGGAAAATCCTGGAGCTGGATTCGAAGGTTTTTTAGATATTATTGAAAATTACAGTGGAACACCTACAGCTAATACAGCAAAATATTATGCAGGAGTTTCATACCTTAATTTGGGAAGATATCAAGATGCAATTGATTACTTAGAAGATGTAAAAGCTAAAGGAGCTATTCTTCCCATAATGAAAAACGGAAATCTTGGAGATGCATATTCAGAATTAAACGACTTTGATAAAGCATTATCCTTTTATAAGAAAGCTGCAAATGCAAAAGAAAACAGCTTTCTTACACCCTATTATATGAATAAGCTTGCCTTATTGGAAATGAAAAACAACAATGTCGCGGAAGCTCAAAAAATATTCGCTGAAATAAAGAAAGAATATCCGGAATCTCCTGCTGCAGCAGAAGTTGAAAAATTCATAATTAAATAATACACATTTAAGACTTAGTAAAAAAATAAGCATTATTGAACGCATCAATAATGCTTATTTTTTTGTTACCTAACAAAATCAATAAAATGGCTAGTTCAAATCAAAATTTATCCATTGCAATTACACAAGATATTCCCTCTGCTGAAGGATTAAAATTTGGTATAGTGAGAGCGGAATGGAATGCCGAAATTACAGAAGCTCTTACATCAGGTTGTGAAGAATTTCTAGTAAATCAAGGATGCCATAAACAGGATATAAAAAAGATTGATGTACCTGGTACTTTTGAATTACCTATGGGTGCAAAAATATTAATGGGTACAGAAAAATATGATGCGATCATATGCATAGGCTGTGTAATAACGGGCGAAACAAAACACGATGAGTACATCTCAAATTCTGTAGCTAGTGCCATTGCTCAACTCGGTATTTTGTCCAACACTCCTGTAATTTTTGGGGTTTTAACCCCAAAAAATATGCAACAAGCTCTAGATCGATCAGGAGGCAAACATGGTAATAAAGGGATAGAAGCTGCTGCAACGGCAATCAAAATGGCTGTCCTTAAAAGAGAAAATAAATCAACAAAAAAATCTATTGGTTTCTAATTAAAATGGATTGAATTCCATTCGTTGACCATATAAACCCTTACTAAATCTTCCATTCTCATAAACGAGATTGCCGTTAACAAAGGTGTGTGTGACCGTTTGATTAAATTGTTTTCCTTCTAAAGGAGACCATGCGCATTTATATAGGATATTGCTTTTATTAACAGTAAAAGATTTATTGGGATCAATAAGAACCAAATCAGCTGCATAGCCTTCTCTTATAAATCCTCTATTTACAACATGAAAACATTTTGCAGGGGCATGACACATTTTCTCAACAATCTTTTCTAGCGATATCAATCCTCGATCATAAAAATCAAGCATTACATTCAATGAATGCTGGACAAGAGGGAGTCCACTCGGCGCATTAGTATATGGATTATTTTTCTCATCTTGCGTGTGTGGAGCATGATCAGTAGCAATAATATCCAGACGATCATCTAATAAAGCCGGTAAAAGTGCCGATTGATTTTCCACTGACTTAATAGCAGGATTGCATTTAATCTTAGTGCCCATTTCATCATATTGATTTGCATTAAAATACAAATGATGCACACATACTTCTGATGTTATCCTTTTATTCTCAATCGGTCCTTTTTCAAATAATTCTAACTCTTTTGCAGTGGATATATGTAAAATATGAAGCCTTGTATTATGCTTTTTAGCTAAATCAACAGCCATTGATGAAGATAAATAACAAGCCTCTACATTTCGAATTATAGGATGGTATTTAATTGGTATATCTTGACCATACTTTTCAATATAAGCTTGAGTATTAGCCCTAACGGTAGCCTCGTCTTCACAATGTGTAGCAATAAGCATTGGTGATTTTGAAAAAATGTTTTCCAATGTTGTTCTATTGTCCACTAACATATTCCCAGTGCTACTCCCCATAAAAATCTTTATGCCACAGACTTGTGTGTGATCTGTTTTTAATACTTCTTCAATGTTATCGTTTCCAGCACCCATAAAAAAGGAATAATTAGCTGGACTGCATGCTGATGCGATATCGTATTTATCTTGTAAAAGTTCTTGGGTAAGAGCATTTGGCTTGGTATTTGGCATTTCCATAAAGGATGTTGTTCCGCCTGCAACAGCAGCATGAGATTCTGTTTTGATATTCGCCTTATGAGTAAGCCCTGGCTCTCTAAAATGTACTTGATCATCAATAATTCCTGGAATCAACCATTTACCTTCTCCGTTTATTTCCTCACCTGGCAAATCGATACTTGTGTCGATTTTTTCTATTCTTCCATTTAGTATAGATAGATCACTAACAAAAGATTTTCCTTCATTAATTAATAATGCATTTTTTATAATAATTCTACTCATTAACGTCTCTATTTTAAAAAGTAAAGGTACATAAAAGCAAATCGACTTTATATTCGATTAGCAGAATATAATTTAATAGAGCATATTTGTGGCTGGATCAATTCCTTTCAATAAAATCATAAATACTTTGCTTAATGAAAATAGGAATATTAGGAGGAGGCCAATTAGGAAGAATGATGTTTCAAGAAACTATTGGTTTGGATTTAGACATCCATTTTCTTGATCGTTCTAGACATTTTCCAGTTGGTAAAATCGCACAACATTTTTTTGAAGGTGATTTCACTAATTACGATGATGTGTTACAATTTGGATTAGATAAAGATGTCATCACAATTGAAATCGAAAGGGTTAATGTAGATGCATTAGAAGAACTAGAACAACAAGGTAAGATTGTTCATCCTTCCCCTAAGGCATTACGAATTATTCAAGATAAAGGGCTGCAAAAAGAATTTTACACAAAAAATAACCTCCCCACTTCTGATTATACAATATATGAGAACGCTGAAGCTGTTGTAAAAGCAGTGAAAGCTGGAGAGCTTTCTATACCTTTTGTTCAGAAAGCCAGAAAGGATGGATACGATGGAAAAGGTGTCTTTGTAGTTAAACATGAAAATGATCTAACACATTTGCTTAATGGACCATGTTTAGTGGAAGAACTTGTAGAAATTGAAAAAGAATTAGCAGTCATTGCTTGTAGAAATACAAAAAATGAAATCGTAACGTATGATGTAGTTGAAATGGTTTTTGATCCTGAAGCGAATTTGGTGAAATTTCTTTTTGCACCAGCAGAAATTTCCTCTGACATTGAATTGCAATGCAAGATTTTAGCGAAAACTTTAATTGAAAAATTTGAAATAAGTGGATTACTGGCGGTAGAGTTCTTTTTAACAAAAGCGGGTCAAGTTTTGATTAATGAAGTAGCTCCTCGGCCACATAATAGCGGCCACCACACAATTGATGCATCAGTTTGCAGTCAATTTGAAAATCACATAAGAGGCGTTGCAGGATTTCCATTGGGGAACACAGAATTGTATAAAAAAGGTGCTATGGTTAATATTTTAGGAGAAGAGGGATTTACAGGAAATGCCAAGTACCTAGGTTTAGAAGATATCTTGTCATTGAGTAATGTACATGTTCACATGTACGGTAAAGAAATAACAAAACCTAAGCGCAAAATGGGACATATCAATGTATTAGGACAAGACAGACAAGAAATCGAAGATAAGATCGATAAAATAAATCAATTTTTTAAAGTCATCGCATGAGTTTAGTAAGTGTTATAATGGGGTCGAATTCCGACTATCCAGTTATGAAATCAGCAATAGAAATGCTCGATCATTTTGGTATTAAATATGATGTTCATGTTGTAAGTGCACATCGAACTCCTGAAAAAATGTATGAATTTGCAAAAAATGCCCGTTCTGCTGGAACAAAAGTAATTATAGCAGGTGCAGGTGGTGCTGCACACCTTCCAGGCATGACTGCTAGTATAACTACCTTGCCCGTTATCGGCGTTCCTATAAAAAGTAGTAATTCAATCGATGGATGGGATTCAGTATTGTCAATTTTACAGATGCCTGGCGGAATTCCAGTCGCAACCGTTGCATTGAATGGTGCTAAAAATGCAGGAATTTTAGCTGCATCAATGATCGGAGCTTTTGATGAACAAGTCGCCCAAAAACTGATCGCATATAAAGAAGAGCTGAAGAATATGGTTGCCCAAAAAGAAAAACAACTCAAAAAAGATATGTAATCAATAAAAAAGGCTATCTGAAAATTCAGATAGCCTTTTTTTATTTGCTGATATTGAAAATCTAATTCCTATTGATACAATTCAATTCCTCGAAAGCTTGAGTCATGCGTTTTACAAAACTTTCTTCAGCCACTCGAAGCCATTTTCTAGGATCATAATATTTTTTATTTGGAACATCTTCTCCATTTGGATTTCCTATCTGTGACTGTAAGAAATCTTTATGATCGGATTCGTAATGACGAATGCCATTCCAAAAAGCCCATTGCAAATCTGTATCTATATTCATTTTCACAGCACCATACTCAATTGCTTCTTTTATCTCTTCAGGAGAAGAACCTGATCCTCCATGAAAAACAAAATTTATAGGGTTTGAAGCTGTGTTGAATTTTTCCTGTACATAATCTTGTGAATTCTTAAGAATAATAGGTCTTAATTCAACATTCCCCGGCTTATATACTCCATGAACGTTTCCAAAAGCTGCTGCTATAGTAAATCGATGACTTATTGCACTAAGTTTTTCGTAAGCATAAGCTACTTCTTCTGGTTGGGTATACAATTTAGAGCTATCAACATCTGTATTATCTACTCCATCTTCCTCTCCACCTGTAACACCCAATTCTATTTCAAGAGTCATTCCTATTGCCTCCATTCTTTTAAGGAAAGTCGAACATATTTCAATATTCTCTTCAATTGGCTCTTCACTTAAATCAATCATATGAGAAGAATATAGGGATCTTCCATGCATTTTATAATGCGCTTCACTTGCCTCTACTAAACCATCTATCCATGGCAACAATTTTTTAGCACAATGATCCGTGTGCAGTACAACAGATACTCCATAATGCTCTGCCATTGTATTGACATGATGTGCCGCACTTATCGAGCCTGCAATTGCCGCTTTCTGATTATCATTTGAAATAGATTTTCCAGCATAGAATTGTGCCCCTCCATTGGAAAGTTGTACAATTACAGGAGAATTTACTTTGGATGCTGTTTCCAAAACAGCATTTAGTGAATTCGTTCCTACAATATTGGCCGCTGGTAAGGCAAAATTATGTTCATTAGCATAATTCAGAAGTTCTGTAACTTCCTCTCCAACTAAAACTCCTTTTTTAAATTTTGACATTGATTTATGATTTTATATGATTTCTTTCTCGACTAAATATCGCTCAGCATCTAAGGCCGCCATACAACCTGTTCCTGCAGCAGTAACTGCCTGACGATATACATTATCTTGAGCATCCCCACTCGCAAATATTCCTTCAACATTCGTTTTTGTGGAATCTGGTTTTGTAACTAAATAACCTGAATCGTCCATATCAAGCAAATCCTTGAAAATATCAGTATTTGGTTTGTGCCCTATTGCAACAAAAAATGCATTAGCTTCTATTGTGCGTTCTTCTCCTGTAACTGTATCTTTCACTCTTGCTCCTATTACTTCATCTTCTCCTAGAATTTCCATAGTTGACGTATTCCAATGTACTGTAATATTTTCAGTATTAAATACCCGTTGTTGCATGATTTTTGAAGCTCTCATTTCATCTCTTCTTACAAGCAAATGCACGTTAGGACACAATTTAGCAAGATATGAAGCTTCTTCTGCGGCTGTATCTCCACCTCCTACAACAATCACATCTTTTCCTTTAAAGAAAAATCCATCACAAACAGCACAAGCTGAAACTCCTTTATTCATTAATTTTTGCTCTGACTCCAAACCTAGCCATTTTGCACTAGCACCTGTAGAAATTATTACAGTATCTGCAGTCATTTCTATACCACCTTCCGTTTTTATTCTAGATACATCACCCTCCTTTACAACCTCCGTTACAATGTCATAGTGGATCTTCGTGCCAAATCGTTCTGCTTGTTTCCTAAAATCATCCATCATCTGTGGCCCCATAATTCCATCTGGGTATCCTGGATAATTCTCCACATCTGTAGTTATCATTAACTGTCCTCCTGGCTCCTGACCTGTAAACATTACAGGATCCATCGCAGCTCTTGCTGCATATATTGCTGCAGTGTATCCCGCCGGGCCACTACCAATTATTAAACATTTTACGTGTTCCAAGATTTTATATTTTTTTGCAAAGGTAATATAATTATACAGTATAATTACTTATTATATGATCACCATTTATGCGATTTAACTCTATTCTAACAAGCATGTCAAAAATTGACATTCTTTTATGTAAAACAGTATATTCCATTGCAAAATTCAAAAAGATCTGACATCATGTAGAAAGAATATCACATCAAAAAATAAGACATATAAGAATTATTTTAAATCAATTACCGTTATATTCATAAGATCAGCATAAGCCATCATATGAGTCTATTTTTTATAAGTTTTGGAATTGCATTAATTGCATGGCAATTGTGGAGTGAATCTAAAGTGAATTTTATATTTAGATCCTTAACATTAATCTTTCTCACATTAAGTTTTCTGCATTTAAGTTACAACGGATTTATATCTCAATTAAATTGGAATGCACTTTCTGTATCGCTGATTTGCTTAAGTATTACATCTTTTATCGCCAAATTTATTGGAAAAAATAGTAGAACAAAATTGTTGTATTTATTGAGTTCCAGTATTATACTTTTATTATGCTCCAGTGGTATTATACGCACACCTTTAAGTCATGCCGTAGAACCTAACTCCTCCGGAATACCAGAATTGCTAGTTGAAGTACAGCACGCACATGTAGAAGATTTCAAAGCATATTGCGATGCCCAAGATGATATAAAAATTGTGGAGTACTTCGATCCTTTATACGAAGAACATACTGAATTAGATGACTATTTTGTTGTTGATATTTTGGGCTCGAGCCCAAAAAAAATAATAGAAAGACTACAATCCCTTTCTTTTGTAGAATATGTTGAAGAGAACGATCTCGTCTTTACGCCTTCATTTAGAAGCCCAAAAACATATAAAAATAAGAAGTCTTATATCTTTAGTGATCCTTTAAATAAAAATCAATGGGCACTTGAAAACACTAGAATGAATGACTTTTATGAAATCGCTGTCAAACAAAAGCCCAAAAAGAAAATTAAACTTTTTATACTGGACACTGGTGTAGACGGAGATCATGAAGACTTGAAAGATGTTTATGTAAAAAGTGGAAAAAAGAATGATAAGGATAAACGTGGACACGGAACCCATTGTGCCGGAATAGCTGCTGCCTTGACTGGAAATAATGTAGGAATTAGCTCATTTAATTTCGACAAAAGGATAGAAATTTACTCTGAAAAAGTATTAGCAGATTTCGGGGGTGGAACACAAGCTGGCATTATCAAAGGTATAATTAATGCTGTTGATAATGGCGCGGATGTCATTTCAATGTCTCTTGGCGGCCCTTCCAACGATAAAAAGCAAAAGGCCTATAATGAGGCAGTCCGATATGCACGAGATCGAAATTGTATTGTTGTAGTTGCAGCTGGCAACTCCAGGTCTAAAGCACTTTATTACGCACCAGCAAATTCTGAAGGAGTGATTACAGTTGCTGCATCAGATGAGAACAATACATTAGCTGAATTTTCCAACACGCTTGAAGGCATAAAAATGGGGGTCTATGCTCCGGGGGTAAATATATTATCGACCTTCCCTAATAATTCATACGAAACATTTAGTGGAACGAGTATGGCAACACCATTTGTTGCTGGACTTATATCGTTAATGAAATCTATTAAGCCAGAACTGACAGTTGAACATATTTACGACATCCTCCAATCTACTATGCTCCAATCAAATGAAGTTTCTATAATAGATCCAAAAACTGCTTTAGAAAAACTCGTATCAAGTTGATCTATCTATACATAACTTGATTTACAGCTGCAATTACTTTTGCAGGATTCGGTAAGTAGGCTTCTACTAAAGTTGGTGCATATGGTAAACTTGTATCAGCACTATTTACACGAACTACTGGGGCATCAAGATAATCAAATGCAAATTTTTGCACCTCATAAGTAATTTCAGCAGAAACGCCTGAGAATGGCCAGCTTTCATCAACAACAACTAATCTATTCGTTTTCTTTACAGATTCAACAATAGTTTCATAATCGAGAGGTCGAATTGTCCTTAAATCAATTACTTCAGCAGAGATACCATCTTTTGCTAATTCATCTGCTGCACTTTTCGCAACTTCTATCATTTTATTAAATGATACAATCGTAACATCAGATCCTTCTCTTCGAATTGCGGCTTTCCCTATGGGAACAAGTATTTCTCCTTCAGGAACTTCGCCTTTAAAACCATACATGATTTCGGATTCCATCACACATACCGGATCTTCATCTCGTATTGCTGATTTCAAAAGGCCCTTTGCATCCGCTGGATCAATACATGAAATAACTTTTAATCCTGGAGTATTAGCCATCCATGCTTCGAATGTCTGTGAATGCTGTTGTGCAAGTTGCCCTGCTGAACCTGAAGGTCCTCTAAAAACGATAGGACAATGAAATTCTCCCGCAGATTGGGATACAGTTTTTGCAGCATTATTTACGATCTGGTCAAACGCTAAAACAGCAAAATTCCATGTCATAAATTCTACGATCGGCTTTAAACCATTCATAGCAGCTCCAACACCTATTCCAGCGAATCCTAACTCAGCAATTGGCGTATCTATCACTCGCTTTGGTCCAAATTCATCCAACATGCCTTTGCTCACTTTGTAAGCTCCATTATATTCAGCAACCTCCTCTCCCATCAAAAAGACATTTTCATCTCTTCTCATTTCCTCTCTCATCGCTTCATTTAAGGCATCTCTTAGATTTAGAATTCTACTCATCGTTTTTTATCTTTTAAGAACGCAAAAATAGAAAAAAAGATTAATTATAAAAGAAGTTAAATGATCAAGCCATATAGGCATTCTATCGGTATTAGGTGGAGCTTGACTAAATGGCCAATATAGTTTTAGAATGTGTATTTCAAATGTGCTCCTAAAGCATGAAGACGTTTAGATTCATTGGAAAAGCCAGTATTGAACGGAGATAAATCATATTTATATGTTAAGCCCGTTGAAAACGAATTAGAAAATGAATACGATATCCTTTTAATCAATCCAACTCGGTACAAAGTATTATCAACAGTATTAAGATTTATCGAACCATTACTAAGATCAAATGGATCTGCTCCTGTTTGGCTTAAAATAATGCTGTTGTTTATCCCAAAACTAAAACCAAATCGATTGATAGTATAACGTATCGTCAATGGTATATTCAACTGTGTAATATTTTCAATAGAAATGGAAGATTCATTCACATTCCATCCAGGAGCATTATTGTCTTCAACTAAATCTAGTTCTCTCGAAGCTGTTTCAATTTTATTCAACGAAACGTCTTCATATTGAAGCCCAGTACTTAATCTCCATCGACTATACCGCTTTCCAATAGAAGTTTCGAATCCAACAAATCTAGATAACGATTGAAAATCTGTATAATAATTCAGACCTGCAACTAGACCGAAATCTAAATTCAATCTATTAAAAACAGTAGGATTTGGAAGTAGAGATTCTTTAAATAGACTCTCGTGTTTATCTTGATTCTTAGCACTTAATATTGATTCACTAAACATTGAACGAATAGGAAATTCGCTAACGAACAATCTTGTTGGAAGATCCTCAATAGATCCTTTTGACTGGGCATTTTGCTCAAAAGCAATCACCTCATTTTCGTTGCTAAATACTACTTTTGATTGCTCGTTTGAAGTATTAGATTCTGAAAAAGAAACACTTGAAAATGTTGACTGGACTTGAGAAAATTGAACGTTTTCTTCATCTTGAACATCTTTAGAATTATTGATAACAGAAAAAACGAGGTCATTTCCAGATTGCTCATCAAGATCACTAGGACTATCAAAACCAGCATTATAAGCTATTATAGAATTTGAAGATGGCTCCTCAACACTAGATTCTTGAATAAATTTTCTTTCAACTTCTATCTCTTTTATTGTATTTTCTGATTCTTTAGAAGTAGAATTTAATCTTTCTATACCGCTATTCTCATTAACATAAATTGAATTTTCTGCTATAAATTGTGAACTTACATTATGCTCTTTATGCATTGTATTTCCTCCCGCTTGATCATAAAACAACATGTAGATCGTACCACTGCAAAACATGAACAAAACCAATAAAGAATACCATCTTCTCCAAAATGGCACAACTTTACGAGTTGGCATTTCCTTGTCGAGCATTATACTCATTTGATCCCATGCTTTATCTTCAAATGTCTTATTATCCAACATATCCCATAATTTTTGATCCTCTGGATTTGAGAATATTTTTCAATTTTTTCCTTGCCTCAAATAAATGCCATTTGGAAGTTCCATCTGAAAACCCCATACATTCTCCTATTTCTTTATGCGTGTATCCCTCAATTGCATACTTTTTAAATACAACTTTTGTAGTTTCTGGCAACATATCAACAACATCAAGTAAATCAGCATAATATAAATCAACAATTGCTTCACTGTTTTGAGATTGTTCAGGAATATCAAAACTAGTATGTTTAGTATATCGATTATCTTTTCTAAAATAATCACTTAATGCATTGAATGATGTTCTTCTCAACCACCCTTCAAATGAGCCTGTCGCTTGATAATTTGAAATACCTTTGAATACTTTTAGAAAACTATCATTGATAATGGAGATCAACTTATCTTCATCTTGAGTATACCGTAGACAGATAGATTTAACAATACCAAAATATTTTCGATAAAGCATTTCTTGTGCTTTTCGCTCATTATTTTGACATCCTTTTATTAATTCTATTTCGGTCATATACTGTAAGCTCTTAAATATGATAGCTTAGTAAATATAAACATTTCAACCCATCAACTTGCTCTTAAATAGCATTTTATAATGGCTTCAATTGTATAGACGAAATATGAATCTAAAGGGTTGGTAATTTTTAATTATTTTCAAAAATATTGTTATCTGGATTGATATCTGCTAATTTCATTGAAGGATTGATGTCAATAGATTTTATTTTATTCTTTCCTTTCTTCAATTTGAAAACATACTCTTTATTCACCCAATTCCAATCTTGTAAAACATTGTAAGCTAAATCTGGATATAAAGAAGAGTCCTGTGATTTTTCTCCTCTCATGATATCAAGTGGAATGTAATAAATCTCTTTGCTTCCATCTGTATACTCTACCAATACATCCAAAGGCATTGGCATTTCACCAATCCTTTGCACTGTAACTTCAGCTTTTGGTATAAGTCCTTTATTGGAAACAGAAGAAATAGTATAGTCAATTTGCTTAGTTGTATATACAAAATACTCTAAATACCAATCCAACACAAAACCACTTTCTTTCTCCATTATTCTTATGAAATCTTTAGGTGTAGGGTGTTTAAATTTCCATTCATTAAAGTATCGGTGTAAAGCTTTTGCAAAAACTTCTTCTCCTAGTATATATTCAACTTGATTAAGGAAGACATTACCTTTGGAATAAGACCCTATTCCATAAGCTGTATTCGTCATGTAATGATCTGAGTGAGTTGATAGGGCTTCTTCTTGGCCTGAATTTGCTAAATTCCCGTAGCTCAAATAGGATCTTGCATGTTCATTTTCTTGAACTTCACCTTTCAAAACTCCTTTTGTGCGAAGATAATTCATTGTTTCATTGGTACCAAATGTGGTAAAGCCTTCATCCATCCATGGATATAATGCTTCATTTGTAGCTAACATGAATTGATACCAACTGTGCATCCACTCATGAACTGAAACTCCTACTAAGGATCCTAAATTCCTATTACCTGTTATCAATGTGGCCATTGGATACTCCATACCACCATCTCCACCTTGAATAAATGAATATTGTGGATACGGATATTTTCCATATCTCTTATTCATAAATTGTAGTGCCTCATCCATAATATTAGGTAATAACGACCAATTTTCATTTGTTTCTTCTCCTGGCTGATAAACAAAATACATCCTTGTACCATCATATGCTTTTTTCATTTTTACCACATAGTCTGGATCTGCAGCCCATACAAAGTCGATTACATTTTCTGCCTTATATTGCCAAGTAATTTTATCTCCTTCTGGCTCAGGAACAATAAGATCAATTGCTTGGTACCCCTTACCTACTTCATTATAATTTAATAGTACTCCTGTAGCGCCAAGAACGTAAGATTTATCAATTGTAATGTTTACCTCAAAATCACCCCATGGACTATGGAATTCTCTTCCTATATAGGGATTAGGATGCCACCCTTCAGCATCGTATTCACAAATTTTAGGATACCACTGTGACATGCTATATCTAACCCCCTCCTTATTATCTCTTCCTGTTCTTCGAATTTGTAAAGGTATTTGACTTAGAAATTCCATTCGAAGTGTTACTGTTTCACCTGGTAAGATAGGATTTGGTAAAAAACATTCTAGAATTGTACCATTAACATTGAATGTAACTGTCTTTTTACCCAATTTCAGCGATTTAATATCGTGAAACCCTATTTCTTTTTTCCTTAGTTTAGGTATGCGGTCTCCTACTCTTGGGTCAACATCAGGAAGATATTTATTTCTTTCATCCATTACTGAACCGGGTTGAAAAGCATTATAATATAGATGATAAAAAACACGATTCAAGGTATCAGGTGAATTATTGGTGTATTCCAATTCTTGAATTCCTGTAAATTGATTTTTCTTTACATCAACATCAATATCCATTTTATACTGTACTTCTTGCTGCCAATAACTTGCGGATGGCTGAGCGGCTAAATATGATGTGTAGCATACAAAAAGAAGGATTACTATATTTTTCACTTTACTATTTTTTTTTTGAAAAGCGAAGATAAGCAATTGACTTCATTGATACTTTAAGTTCTATATAATTCTGTACCTTTGCAACAGTTTCTAAGTATAAAGAAAATTAAAAGTTATGAAGTTTAGTAATGTATTTTTAATCTTTACTATTGCGATTTTAGCCTTTGCTTATAGATTGTTACCAAATGTTCCGAACTTTTCACCAGTTCTAGCTACTTTTTTGTTTATTGGAGTTGCCTCCAAAAGTAAGTGGAAATCTTTCTTTGTAGTTTTCTCTTTATTCTATTTAAGTGATTTTATTTTAAACAACACCGTACTTTCTATTTATTACCCAGACAAAGAAGGCATTATATGGTTTAGTAATTATATGATATTTACTGCTTTAAGCTATATAATTATTTACATATTAGGTAAAGCTTTCGGTAATAAAAATTCCATTTTTAATATTTTAAACCTTAGTATCGTTTCATCGATTCTATTCTTTGTTTTAACAAATACAGGTTCATGGATTTTTGATCCATTCGGATTATACCCTAATACAATATCTGGTCTTTTTGCCTCTATCGTAGCAGGAATACCATTCTTTCAGACTTCTTTATTAGCGGATTTATGTTTTGTTTCTTTCTTCTTTTTCATTTATCATGGAGCAAGATTAATTATCCCACAATTATCTTATGAAAAAAAATAGTTTCACTTCATTATGTGACATTATTTTGACGTAAGTCAACTTGATCCTTATAACATTCATAGTAATTTTGTGGTTGAATACTATATATGAAACAAATATTCAGCCTTACTATATCATTTCTTTTTACAATAATTCTCTCAAGTCAAACAGCCGTTTTAGAGGGACGAATTATTGATGAAGCTAGTCGCTCTCCTATTGAAGGGGCGACCATTAGCATTAAAGAAGCTAATGTTATGACCGTTTCCAATCAAGATGGTGCATGGTCGCTGGAAATTGAACCGGGTTTATATAATATCTATATTTCACATATTGGATATGAAAAAACATTGATCTATGAACAACGTGTTTATCTTGTTCAGTCCAATTTTATAGAAACTGCTCTTTCTCCTTCCGAACAAATAGTCAATGTTACGGTGAGCTCTGATAAGATAAAACGTTCTGCGATTAATGGAAATAATATTAAATCGCTTGAAATTGATGAAATCCAGCGTATGCCTGGTGCCGTTATGGATATGTCCAAAGTTATTCGCAATTTCCCTGGTGTTGCTCCACGCGTATCTTTTGGATATAATATTATTGTTAGAGGCGGAGGATCCTTTGAAAACACATACTATTTAGACGAAATTGAAATTCCAGCTATTACACATTTCTCTGTACAAGGATTGAGTGGTGGGCCAAATGGTTTAATCAATACAGATCTTATCAGTCGTGCAGTATTTCGTACAGGTTCATTTAAAGTAAATAGAGGAAATACATTAAGTTCTACCCTCGAAATGGAACAAAAGGCAGGAAGACGTGATCGATTTGGGACAAAACTGACACTGGGTGCAGCAGAATACGGAATGCATATAGAGGGGCCTTTAGGTAAAAGATCAAGCTTTATCTTAAGTGCAAGAAAATCATACACAGAATTTCTTTTGAAAGCATTTGATTTACCTGTTTTACCTGCTTTCACAGATTTTCAATACAAACATAAAATTTGGCTACCGAACAATGATCTTATTACTATTGTTGGACTAGGCGCATACGACAAATACCGTTTAAACACCGATGCTGAAGCTTCTGATGCAATTCTCTACAATACCGGTTTTATACCTGAAGGAGATCAGAATACCACGTTGTTTGGCATGAACTATAAACATTTCACAGAAAATGGATTTTATACTCTTGTTGTAAGTACAACGAGATTTCACAATACAGCTGATAAATTTTATGGAAACACAGGTGAAGAAGAAGATCGATCGTTAGCATATGAATCACATGACAACGAAATAAAGATCAGATTAGAGAATAGAATCGTAAAGTCAAAAAATACATTTACCTATGGCGTTAATTACGATGTTGCAGATTTCGATCTAGACCAATATTCAATTTTCGCTGGAAGAAATGGGATTGTTGACACCCTCGACTACTTTAGCGAACTCAATTATCAAAAATATGGTGTATTCTTTGATTATAGTAGAAACTTAACTTCAAGATGGAATTTATATGCCGGATTACGAATGGATGCTAATACATTAGCACCTAATATGATGAATCCATTTCGTCAACTTTCACCAAGGGCTTCCTTGCAATATATTATAACTCCTAAAATATCTACTACCTTAAGTTCAGGAATATATTACCAACATGTACCCAATGTACTTCTAGCATACAAACAGAATGAAGAACAAATCAATATCAACTCCTTAGAATATATCCAATCAAGTCAGATTAGTTGGGGGCTAGATTATGAAATTAATGAAGCAACGCGATTCAATGTTGATTTGTTTTATAAAAATTACGATCAATATCCATTTTTACTAAGAGATTCTATTTCTTATGCGAATGCAAATGGAGAATATGTAAGTGTTGGTAATCAACAAGCTAATTCAAGTTCGCAAGGTCGGGCATATGGAATTGAATTTTTTATTCAGCAAAAATTAAATAACAATTGGTTTTATAATTGCTCTGCAAGTTATATTGTAAGTGAATTTCAAGATATAAATGGGCAGTTTATACCTTCGTCATGGGACAACAGAACAGCTTTAAATATTATACTTGGCAAGACATTCGGTAAAAATTGGTCAATAGGTGGAAAATTCACTTATGCCGGAGCTAATCCATATACACCATATAATGCTGATTTATCTTCGCAACTTGATATATGGGATGCAAATCAAAGAGGAGTATTTGATTATTCTAGAATAAACTCAGAAAGATTACCAGCGTTTCATGCACTTGATTTTAGAATTGATAAAAAATGGTTCTTAAATAAATCAACGATTATTGCATTCTTGGATCTGCAAAATCTATACAACAATCAATTTCAATTAATTCCATACTTATCTCCTATTTACAATGAAAATGGTGAGGTTCAAGTTGATCCAAATAATCCGTCACAATATCTGTTACAAGAGATAAATAGTGACACCGGAAGAGTGTTGCCGACAATCGGGTTATCTATAGAGTTTTAAGAATTCGCAATTAATTTGATTCTTTGAATTCTTCGTTTACATTTGCAAAAAAAAATTAATATGAATAAGATTGCTCTTTGTAGCTTTTTCATCATGTGCTTTATAGGGGCTTTCGCCCAAAGAGAAATTGCTTTACAAGATATTTCTATTGAAGAAAATAGATTATCCACTCCTTTTTCTGAAACAACTAGATCTATGGAGATCGTAACTAAAACTGAGATCTTATTGTCAGCTTCAGAAACCGTAGGCGAACTATTACAAAATATAGGAGGTGTTGATATTAGAAGAAGAGGACCTATGGGAGTACAAGCAGATATCTCTTTTAGAGGAAGTACTTTCGAACAAGTCTTGGTCTTAATTAATGGAATTAAAATCATTGACCCTCAAACAGGCCACCACATACTTAATCTTCCTATTGACCTTGATGTTATAGAACGAATAGAAATTGTTAAAGGAGGCGCTGGGAGAATTTATGGCCAAGGTGCTCTTGCAGGTGCCATTAATATCGTTACAAAGCCGCAAAATGCGAACAAAGTATATGGTGAAATAATGCTGGGAGAATATGGGTTAAAGCGAGCTAAAGTTGGTGTGAATCACAAAACTAAAAAAGTAAGAACATATGCATCGTATAGCTATGATGAAGCTGATCCTGGATACAGATTCAATAATTATTACTATAGACATAACGCATTTGTTCAATCCGATATCAAACAAAAAAAATCCACCTATTCTATTCTAGCAGCATATACTGATAATGCATTTGGTGCAAATTCGTTTTATGCTGCCCCTTTTGATTCTAGCTCTTATGAACGAGTAAAAACATTATTTACTTCTATTCGTGCAAATTACAAAGTAGGAAAAACTAAAATTCTCCCTAGTCTTTCCTATAGACGAAATACGGACAATTATATTTTCATAAGAGAACAACCTGAAGTATATGAGAATTTACATATTTCTCAAGTATCAAATGCGATGGTCAATTTTTCTACACCTGTTTCAAAATACTCCATCTTAGGGTATGGTTTTGAATTTAGAGATGAAAGAATTGAAAGTAATAATTTAGGAAACCATTCAAGGAATGTAATCACGGCAACAGCAGAATGGAAAACGTATTTATTTAATGACCGATTAAAGATAATTCCTGGAGCATCATTTAATTATTACACGGACTATGGAATAAGATGGCTATATGGAATTGATGCAAGTTTAGCACTTAGCAAAAAACTCGATCTGTTCGTAAATGCAGGAACGACTTATAGAATTCCATCATTCACGGAATTATATTACAGTGACCGTAGCAACATAGGAAATGAAAATCTTCAAGAAGAAAGTGCTACTAATTATGAACTCGGAATAAAATACACTTCAAACAAATATTTTGTACAATTGTCAGGCTTTCATAGGGATGGAATGGACATAATCGATTGGACAAGGATACCTGTCGTTGTTGATACAATGGAAGTGTTAAAATGGAGACCTGATAATATAACACAACTCCCTGTTAGTGGAATCGATTTATCAACTGTTATAAATGTAAATAAAATCACATTTTTAAGTCCTCTAAGAAAAGTTCGATTCGCCTATACTTATTTAGATGCACGAGCAATACAAATGGAAGGTATTGAATCAAGGTATGCGCTGGAAAATATAAGGAATCAATTAAGTTTTTCTACTTATTGGAGTATTTTGAACACTGTTAAGTTTTCAAGTAATTATCGTTTTGTAGATCGAATTGAAACAAGTCCGTATGGATTGTGGGACTTTTCAGTTGGAGGGAAATACAAAGGATTTTACATTGATTTTACTGTTGTTAATGCCACTAATAAACAATATGAAGAATACCCTGGAATTCCTATGCCAGGGAGATGGTTACGAACGAGTTTAAGGTATACATTCGAGAAGAAATAATGAAAATTTGCATAACTGGTAGTACGGGTTACGTGGGGTCTCAGATTGTTCGAGAATTGCATTTCACGAGTCATGAACTTTGTTTATTAGTACGTAAAAAAGATAAGTTACCTGATGAAATAAAGGATAAACATGAAGTACGAAGAGTTGATTTATCAAAAGATGAGATTGACAAGATCGAATGTGATATCCTTATACATTGTGCTGCTTTAGTGAGTGAAAAGACATTGTCGTTTTATTTAAACAAGACCAATGTGGAGGGAACTCGAAAAATAATGAATGCAATTCCTGTATCAGCGAGAGTGGTGTTTATCTCTTGCGCGAATATTTATAACATTACTAATGCTGTTCATTTCGAAAATGAAAAGATAAACCCCGTTTTATTAACACCTTATGGTCGATCCAAACTACAAGCAGAAAATATACTGCAAACGGAATTTAAAGATCGAGATATTTCGATCTTAAGAATTCAAGATGTTTATGGAAAAAGGGCTACAAGCCTGTACAATAAAGTCATGAAACTATATAAAAATGGCAGATTGAATGTACCAGGTAATTTAAATGTAAAAGTTTCTTTAACCAATATAGATTACTTAATAGAAATCATCAAATCTCTAATTAACACTGACATTAAAGGTGTTGAGATTTATAATATAGTAGATTCTAAAACCTATATCCTAAAAGATGTCTTTTTACAATTATTAAATAATACGTTAAAAAAGCAAATTGAACTAAACGAAAAGTCAGAAATCTTTCTTCGTATAATTGCAGGCTTAAGAACCGTATTAGTTCCTGGAAACCAATTTACTCAGACTACTATTGATTATTTAACTAAAGATCATCTCTTATCAAATTCAAAAGTATTAGCAGCCTTTCCTACAGTTAAACAACGATCATTTGATGAACATATAAGCTCATATACCACTTGGGTGACAAATAATGGCATCTCTACTATATTAGATTCAAATGCTCGTTTATACTGGTCTTGATATAACGAAAATAGTTAGAAGTTAATTTTTTGCAAAGTTTCATGAATGGATGGTATTGCCATAACAGCTGCACTTCCATACCATTCATGTAATTCCATAATTAATGATCCTTCTTGAATAGCTGGATCTGTATTGGTCAATGCCTTTGCTTCTTCGATACTCTGAACATCAAAAACATAAATCCCTCTCAAATCACCATCTCCGAAAAAAGGACCTGCAAGTATTAACTTTCCTTCTTCAGCAAGTCGACCTATATTTTTCATATGAGCATCTTGTAATCGTGCAGCATCTTCTTTGCTCAAATCTCTGTTAGGACCTTTCTTTAAAAAAGCAATAACATACTTCTTCATTCCGTAATCATCAGCACCATACTGTTGTGCTGCAATTGAATCAAAAGCAGGATTTAAGTCTTGTCCAAAACCCAAAACAGGTAACAAGAGCATAAGGCTCATTACAATATTTTTCATTTTAAATCCTTTTGTCTTTTAATAAAATAGTTCGAAATAAAGGCAACACATTTTCTTAAGTATACAGTTAACTTACTTTAGCAGCAGGTTTTTTCCTTCTTGTCTTAAACAACTCAACAACTTCTTTTTCAGTAAGGAAATTTAAATCAACAAATGTAGTCTTGACATATTTTTTAATGTCTTGATAATCTCTTCCTCGCTTATCAGTAAAGGTTTTGATTAACTTCTTTATATACTTTAATGAATATTCTTTAATTCCTAAATTGAATTTCTGATTGCTGAAAATCCCCATATATACAACCATAGTTTTCATTATTTCAAACCAAGAAGCATATTCTTTAGGATCTAAGTTGATCAGGAAATTAGCAAAATAAGAGAATATAACTTTTCGAACACATTCATTTATATCACTTAATCCTTGATGTTGATAGTAAAAATTTCTTACTGCTTCAATAGCATCTTCATGTACATAACCTTTGGAATGAACTTCATCGACAACTTCATAATACTTTGAAAGATCTCCTTTATTCTTTTTATCAACCACACTACTGAATCTCTTATCTGAATTAGCCACGTGAATTTCAGGAATATCATATAAATCATCTAATACTTCAAAATATACATTTTCGAAATTATCATAGTTCTTTGATAAGTCTTGAAGTGCTTCTCTCACAACTTTTAATTGAGCATCATTCAAGTCTAATGTCATCCCAATTATCATTAATAATTCGATGTATTCTTTTGTAGATCGAATTTTCTCATTTTTCAGGAATTCTACTAAATGAGGCACAAGATTGTCATTATTGAAATCTCCATTTGTTCTTAATAAAATAAACGTTTTTAGTCTAGGTGTTAAGGTCTTCATTTCCACTGGATCCGATGGAAATTCTGCTGTCATAAAATTTAATGATTTATACTGACGCTGGAACTTCAAATAGCTTATTCTTCTTACGTCAATATTTCTATACTTTTCAATTTTCTTAGACTCCAAAAAGTAACGAACAGATTTTAAAGGTATCTCATTAATAAGATTGGTACTCCAAATATCAGAACTAAGGGAAAACCCAATTTGAAGCGTTTGACTGACTCGGTGTTTAATAACTTCAAAATTAGATGAATTACATATTCCCATCAATACATCTTTAAAATGATCTTGAGGTTTGATATATTTATAACGATCATTAAGTTCGCCTCTAAGTACACAATACCCTAAGATTCTTGGCAAATACATTCCTTCGTATTTCGGATCTAGCAACTCCTTCTCAAGACTTATAAGTTGTAACGGATGATTATTTGCTACAGTTGAATGAATTTCACCTATTCTAGGCTCAAATTCTGACACAATAGCTTTAAAATCCTCTTCTTCTTCCGTATCAAGATACTGCTCCAAAAGCTGAGAATTCTGTATTTCTTCTGCAATTGTATTTAATTGTTCTTTATAGTCTTTATGTAATTCGTGCATGAAATCTAAATTAATGGTAAATATTACTAAAAGAAAACCTGATAAAGCAATTAAGCTTTATCAGGTTTATTTTCCGTCCTTGACTCAAATATAATAAATATAAACGAGATTTTTATTCTTCCTCAGATCCTGCTTTAAAAGCATCTTGAGCTTCTTGATCTGCAGCCTCTGCAACAGGTGCTGCTTTTGCTGAACCACTTATCATCTTTCTATATTCAGCTTTTTTAGCTAGTGTTTCTGCAATTCTTGATTCTACTTTTGCTTGTTTAGCATCCAGCTTCTCTTGATACATCTTATCTGCTTGTTCTTGAGTTAATGCACCTTTCTTAACTCCTCTTAAGAGATGCATTCTATATAATACACCTTTGAATCGAAGAATAGCTCTTGCAGTATCAGTTGGTTGAGCTCCTTTCTGGATCCAATCAACAGCTTTATCATTATCTAATTGAATTGTTGCAGGAACTGTCATTGGATTATAAGATCCTATCTTTTCGATGAATTTACCATCTCTTGGTGCTCTTGCATCAGCAACAACGATATGATAAAATGGAGCTTTTCTCCTTCCTCTTCTAGCTAATCTAATTTTAACTGGCATTTTTTGTAAAATTTATTTGGTTTAACCATACCTGAATAATTCGTAAACGAACATCAGGTTTTTAACGGCGCAAAATTACATAGTTATTTGTAATATACAAGCTTATTTAACAATGATTTTTGAATTGTGTATTTCATTCGGTGTCTCAAACCTCAATATGTAACTTCCTTTTTGTAAATTCGAAGCATCGAAAAAAAGCTTTTGGGCGGAAGCCCCTTCTTGAATCGTCATTACTTTCTCCCCTATTATATTATAAAGCTCCACTTTTAATACACTATACTTCCGTTTCAAATCAATACAAGTAATTGCTGATGCAGGATTCGGAAATACGGTAGGTGTCTCTTTGAAATGATCTGTTGTAGAACTTATACAATCCACAATTTTTGTAACTCTTGGTCCTTCTTCACCTGGCAAAGGTCTTGTCATATTCTTCCCTGCATCATTCTCAAATTCAACATAATACTCTATTGAAGTGCCAATTTCAAACAAACCTAAGTCAACAGAGTATTGAATTCCATCAGTTGTTTCTAAGTCCTTTTCCTCATAGCCTTGTTCATCTATGTTATAATGAATCTTTGCTTTATTAATAGTTGGTATAGATTCCACCAATACTTCCCATGTAAAAGACTGATCCGCACACCAATTATCTTCTCTTTTCATTTGGATTGTTAAAGGATTATCTGCTGCAACCTCTTTAGTTATACAGTGAAGAGCACCAGAAAGTGGAATTATAGAATTACAATTTATTCCTTTAATTTCATATCCAGGCATCGACTCTTCCCATATCCTTAATGCAGTTGTATCATAAGTTTCTTCATAGGTAGGAACGATGATTGTTTTATTTGCAATTAATGCATTTGCATACGTTCGATAATCACCTCCTGTATTCGGATAAGATCCATTTTCTGGAGGCATAGGGATCCTTATGATGTTGAAGTCTCTGCCATATGCGGTTTGAAAATTGTCGAGAATGTATTGAATATTTGCTTCTATTTGTGGCCCATCGGCAACACCTTCAGGATACTCTCCTACTATCATTGTTTCTTCATCAATGATTTTCATATGCATATCGATATGATGTATCAAATCATAAGGTAGAGCTTCCATTTTCACATAAGACTCTACTCCCATGTATTGTTTCATTATGTTATCAACATCTTCTTCAGAATGATTACTTATTCCAAACTGATTTTGAAGTCCATTTTCATCAAGAACTAAATCACTAGAAAAACCATACCCCATTCCATCACTCATGAAATTCCCTCCTGTGTTAACGAGATCTTCGGGAGCAGAATTAGTAGAATAAACCGGAATATTTAAGATGTCACCTAGATTTTGAGGAACGGCATTATCTTGATATCTAGGTCTATTATAAATCCAGTCAATCCACACTAATTCACCAGTTTCCTTGAGATAAGCGCTATTCGGTCCATAATCTCTTACCCATATGGAATTACTACTTATTTCGTAAAATGAAACCTTTCCTTCATAGTCAATCCCTTGATTCGTCAGATAATTTTTAACTACAGCTTCATTGTTACACACAATATATACTTCTACATCTTCTATTAATGCTTCAACAATCTGTGATAGAAGTGATGAAAATCCTTGCCATGTAATAATGACAGCTTGCATTTCTTCCCATTCAGCAGGTATTCTTACATCACCTGGAGGTGCATTCTTAGTAAGACTTAATGGCTTTTCAAATTTATCCGATAACATATATTGAATTTCGGATTCAGTAAGATGTTTTGGCAAAATGTTTTTTTGGGTTGAACCCAAAAAATAAGTACATATAAAAATGACAAGTAATACTGATTTCTTCATTAGAAACTATATTTTAAGCTAACACTAGGTAAGATAGGTAATTGATTAACACGTTCATAACTAATTCGATCAAAGTAAAATATATTCCCGCGATTGTAAGAATTGGTAATAGAAGTGTTTATTTCAAGCTGGCCTGCATTTCCAAATTCAATTGTTTTAATCAAAGAAAGATCAAGTCTATGGTAACTTGGCAATCTTCCTCCGTTTCTAGTATTACTAAAAAGCACACCTACATTATCAGGATTTTCAGTAACTATATCTGTTTCAACCCCATCTTCAAAATTAATCAAATCATAGAATGCCACGGTTTGTGTAAAAGGAAAACCAGTTCCAAAATTCCATCTTGCTCCTAATTCCCATGATTTATCTCCTCCAAATTGATAATTTGCCAATAAATTGATGTTGTGACGACGATCGAAAATTGTAGGAAAAATCTGTTCACCATCAAAACGATTAACATACCCCAATGCATATGTTCCCCATAAATACAAATTCGGCAATTGATACTTTAGTGTAATATCACCACCGAATGCATTCCCATTTTCAGATGCATAATTTGGTGTTGTTGGTTCAATTTTATTACGATTTACTACGATCAATTGGTCGAACCTTTTATAATATGATTCAATGTTGATCGAAAAATTACGCATGATATCTACTTCAAAACCTCCTACTAAATGGCGCGCCCTTTGCAAATTGGAAGTTGTTCTTTCTGAAGGTGATCCTAAGTTTAAGATTTGATCTTCTGGGGAGGTTAAGAATCCATTGAATAAAGCAATAACATCCTGTTCGTTGGATGTAGCAAGTAGATTTTGACTATATACTCCGGCTGCTGCCTTAAATCTAAGATTGTCAGTAATATTAAATTTAATCCCTAGCCTTGGCTCAGGAGAAAATTCTGACAATGCTGCATAAAAAATACCTCTGAATCCTGGTTCAATAATTAATCTGCCTAGCTTATACCTCAATTTTCCAAAACCAGCAATATCTGGAGAACTTTGACCCGTCTTTATCGTTAAACCAAAGGGATTCGTAAAATCAAAATCTGTATTTAAAATATTGACTTCAACTCCATATGTAAAAGATCCATTTGGAATATAATAATCGAAATCAAATCGTCCTATAAAATTACCAACACTACTAAATCTAGGGTCTCCCCCATTATCTTGCGAGAATGAAATGTCATAGCTTGTATAGCCTACTAATCCGTTCAACACAAGGTCACTATTATCGAGTAATAATCTAAAGTTTGCCCCTCCTCCAAGATTTTGCCAACCTATAGAGGCGACAGCAGGATTTCGAAATTGATCAAGATAATTGAATCCAAATAATGAAAGATGCGAACCGTTTTTATTGATAAAGCTGATTTTTCCATATGTGTCATTCAATGAATATGGAAGGCCAATCGAGTCACTCAAAGCTGCATATGGATATATAAAAGCTCCTGTTTGATTAATATACGAACGTTTGTGTGAAAACATAAACGAAGTTGATCCTCCAAATTCTGTTTGTTTTACAAGTGGTCCTTCTATAAAGGCTTTGGCCATGAAAGGACTTGCCGATAGCGCTCCGCTTAGCTTTTTCTTATCACCATCTTTTGTGTTGATTTCAACGATTGCCGAGATTCTTCCGCCATGATCCGCATTGAATCCTCCAGTCAATACATCTACATTTCTTATGGCATCGGTTTCGAATGTAGAAAAGAAACCTATACTGTGAAAAGGATTAAAAATAGTTAATCCATCCATTAATATTTTGTTCTGAACAGGTGATCCTCCTCTTATGAAAATTTGTCCACCCGCATCTCCTGTTGAAATAACACCTGGGATAACCTGTAAATATTGTACTATATCCGGTTCACCTCCAGTAGATGGTAACATAGTAATTTGTTGAGGACTAATGCTCAACTCACTAATTTTCACTTCATTACGAGAGATTTCTCGCTCTGCAGAAATAGAAACCTCCCCTATCTGCAAACCTGCCTCACCTATAAATAATTGCTTCGTAATGACATCATTATCATTGATCATGATTTCAACACGAGCTGTGTCATATCCAATGAAAGTCGCCATCAAGGTATAAGTTCCGGCTGGCACTTTACTTATTGTATAAAACCCATCAACATTTGTCGTTACACCGAAATTAGTATTTTCTAGAAAAACATTGCAAAATCCTACTGGATCTCCTGAATTTGCATCATAAACAGACCCTCTTACACTCCCTTGTCCATTTGCAACTGATATAGCTACAATAAATAGTACAATACTTAAAAAGGTAGTTCGTACAGTTGTTGTCATAAATTTATTCTTCACTTATTAGTAGTTGCGTTAATTGTTATCTTCGAAATATTCTCTTGCTCTTCTGTTGACATTATCAACAACTGATGTTGCATCAACTGGATTTCCATCAATATCATTGGGAGCATCTCTATACAATTCAAGTTCCCATTGTCTATTTTGAACCTCAAATCTTGATGTAGAATGCAACAATTGGAAATCATTCCCTCCCAAACTAGGATTGTAAAAAAGGAATTTCATATTGGTTTCACCCGTTAAGTCTAATTTATCATAAAACCATATTTCATATGGAGGTGCCGATGGTTCATTTTCAACAGAAATTACATTATCAGGCCTTCCATATTTTAGAAAAATATAGCCTCTATCTGTTTCAAAACCACGTCCTACTGTTGAATAAAACTTTACATCAACAGCTTTTGCTATTTTCAAGAAATGATTAAAAGACTCTTCTGGTTTTACAGGATTATATCGATTCCAATAGTTAAATAAAAAGAATTTTTGCCCTTTTATATTTTCTTCAGATAAAAGCACATTTAAAACAGTAATTTCTGATTGTGGAAGTAATGGAGCTAAAGCTTTAAGATTATATTCCAATTCTTCATTAGATAATTTGCCTACAAAGGTGTCATCAATTTCTATACCTTCTGAGTACAATAATTTTGCATCATATGAAGGATTACTTCTTTGGAAATAAGTTGTACTTGTATGCAAAACATCATTTGTTTTATTGATAATTTCAACCATAAGTTTATAATTACCACTTTTCATTTCAGAAATATCGAATGATTCTAAAATCACTACTTTGTTATCGATTTTTAACCTTTTAAATTTATTGGTTGGCTCTGCATCCGATTTATCCGTATTGATGATCGATATTTTTGCAGCTAAGGAGGATTCATTCAAAAATTGTAAGCCATAGATTTCTTCAAAAACAATCAGCTTATCAATTCCTTGATGAAAAAAATTGTAGGCTGTAGGCAGCAAAACATACCCATACTTATAAAAAGGATTGTCTTGATTTTCAGACGCCTGCGCATCATAAAGCAATTGAGTAGCAGAAGAAAAAACTTCTTTATCACGAGGTGAAATATCAAGATTAATCGTCTTTTTTAATGTATTTGATATATCGAGTTGGTCAGTTAATTCGATATTAACAGTATATTGTCCAGGCTGAAGCGTAAACCTTTTAAGATCTATAAAATCCGATGCACTCGGAGCCTTGGGAGAAACAAGAGCATACTTTCTAAAATCTAAAATCTCATTGTCCTTTTCAATGGTAATAAGCACATTTGCTCTAGATTCAACATAAGCTTGTTCCAGTTTTTTCTGTGTTACACTAGACCCAACTATATGAATATTTACTTCTATGAATGGCTGATCATCTTGATAATAAGTTACAATATTGACATCTGCATCAATCTTCCCATACAATGTTGAATGGCAAAAGAAAAAGAAGCCTAAAAGAAAAACATACTTATTATTCATTATCTTTTTTCAATAAAAATTCAAACTTAAAATCACTAATCTTTGTATGGAGTACGAGTGAATCAGCTCCTATAGATTTAATATCCAATGATTTTATTATATCATTTTCAACTGTGATTTTATTCCCTTCAAGTTGATATTTCGTCAAAATCGTATCTCCGTTTATATTATGTTTTAAGTTTCCTTCACTAAATTCAAAAAATGACTTATCAAGTGTTGAGGTAACTTTTCTATTTCTTTTTGCTTCTTTAACTGTCCAAAAACCTTCTATACTGTCGGATTGAACAACAACATCCTCACCACAAGCGATAAAAAGAAAAGAACATAATAAAACAATATATGTAGAATATTTCACTGACGTAAATTTTAAGAATTTTAAGGAATAAAAGTATATCGTTTAGGACAAATAAGCCACTAAAATCGGCTAATTTCAACATTATGAACGATTATTCAACGTGAAAAATGATTCATAAAAAAATATCTGACTAAAACGAATCAAAAATACAGAAAACCTAGTTTAAATAAAAAAGCCGAAAAGTAGACTTTTCGGCTTATATAATTTTGAGAAAGATTATTTAGAGTACTTTCTTTCTTTGATTCTAGCTTTTTTACCAACTAGTCCTCTAAGATAATATAATTTTGCTCTTCTTACTTTACCTCTTTTAAGAACTTGAACAGAGTCAATATTAGGAGATTCAAAAGGAAAAATTCTTTCTACACCTACACCATTGCTCATTTTACGAACAGTGAAAGTTTTTGATCCTCCTGAACCATTGATTTGTAAAACATCTCCTCTAAATACTTGAATTCTTTCTTTTTCTCCTTCACGTATTTTATAACTTACAGCTACATTATCACCTGGTCTAAATGCAGGCAATTCTGTCTTCTGCGATAGTTGCTCTTCAACAAATTTGATAGCGTCCATTTGAATATTTTTTATTGTGCTCAAATGTACCGAAAATCAGTACAAATAATTTTTGAAGCGCAAAGATAATACATATTTTGGTATTTCAATAAGAAAAATCTAAAATTATTTACCTTACTATAGTAGCAAATCCCTCTTCAGATACAATTTTATTACGTGGACCTATATAATTTAATTTATATACATAAACTCCTGTTGGGGAATCATTCCCTGAGTTATTCAACTTTCCATTCCAACCATCATTGGGGTCTTCTGTAAAGAAAACTTGTTGACCCCATCGATTAAAAATTGCTAAACTATAGTCTTCAACTCCAAAAAAGTTACCTTTCGGCTTAAATGTATCATTTTTCCCGTCTCCATTTGGAGAGAATGCATTCGGCATAAAAACTGAAGAAAGTGGTTGGACATCTATGAATTGCCTTAATGTATCAGGACATCCACTAGGATGTAAAACAATAAGATCTACCACTTGAATTCCAGTATCCCTAAATTCATATGTTATATTAGGTTGAAAAAAAGAATCTTCATCATTTATGATATACTGCCAAGAAATCGCATCAAGAGATTCATCTGAAATAGAAACGACAGGATTGTTACTGGTGACCTCGTCTGGGGTATAACTAAAATCGGCTACCGGACTTTCAAGGGTTTGAATCAGGAACGGATAAAAAGCAGATGTCTCACATCCTAGAGGAGATGTTATATCTAGCTGAACAGAAAATTCTCCTAAGTCTTCATATAAATGAGTAGGACTTATTACTGTATCTTGGTTTCCATCGCCAAAATCCCATAATATTGTATACGCATCACTTATAGGAGTGGATAAATTATTAAATGTAATGAATGCTGGCAAGCATCCTATAAATGAGCTGGGTTCGACTATAATTTCACCTGGAATAGGAAAATAAGACAGTGTAATAGTAGTATCATCCACACATTGATTAATATCTTCTACTCTTAGAGTAATTTCTTTTAACCCAGGTTCTTCAAAGAAGTAAGACGGATCTGCTATGATCGCCGTATCTTCTTGATTAAGATCGTATTCCCAATTAGTTAAAATTCCTGACCCTGTAAACGATTCATCGAAAAACGAAACATCACCTGCCACACAAGTATCATACACTGCTGAAAAATCAGCGATAATTTCAGGTCTTATTTCAATAAAAAGTTTTGCTGTATCCTGACAACCAGTAGAATTTGGATTTATTATTAATTGTCCGAAATAATCTCCAACTGCAGGAAACGATATATTCGGATTTTCTTCATTGGAAGTGACAACTTCTCCACCGATACTAAATTCCCATAAATATTCTTCAATAAAATTTTTATCCTCACTTAAATTTTCAAACTGAACGTCAAATTCACCACATGAGCGAATCAAAAATTCTTGTTCTTTAATGACTTCATCGTTCCCCACATTTGCCTGAATAATAATTTGACAAGCGGCAACATTAAATTGAAAATCTCGTCTTACTTCGCTCAAAAGTTGCCCATCTAAAAATTCTCGAACACAGACACCGACCACATTTTGTCCTATAAATTGTGGCGTGGTAGTCAGCAAGCCAGTGAAATTATTCAATGTAGTATTGGACCCAGTACCCATTGGTTCTGTTACCGAAAAGTTAGGTTGTTTAAAAATGACTTCATCATAAAGAGGCAAACAGTTTATTGGACTAGGAGTAACGCCTACGCAAGATTCAGGGTCACCCGGATTATCATTAGAACCTAATGTACCACCAGAAGTTAAAGGTGTACATAATTCATACACTAGAGTATGGCCTTCATTATCCGTTGCTGCATGATCAAAAGCGAGCGGTGTATTCGCACAAACAACTATAGGTGGGAAATTATCAAAGGTGGGAGAATCATTGCAAATCTCTTGAGCTAATGGGCTTATTTCTACTTGAAATACTGCTCCTGTTTCACCTGGATCTACGATATTGAGAATTGTATTATTTCGACAGCACCTTTGGTATGCTAATAAATAGGATTCATCTAATATAGGTACTGTAATATCAAATTCATAAATAGCTTGTTCAACACATACATTGTTTGGTTCTTCAACACAAGGATCATCATTAATTGCTAAATCAAATATTTGATTTGGAACAACTGAAAACAATTCTGTGAAAATCCAGTCTTCGCCGGAACCTCTATATAATCCGAATCTTGCTGGAGAATCAAAATCAGCACCTCCACCAAAGCAATCACGATACATATTGAATGTAATACGAAATGTTACGAAGTCTTCAGTACCAGAATTATCTATACCTAAACAATCATAGTACACTTCACCTCCTATGATATGACGCGCAAAACCTATTTGTACTGAACATAAAAAAAGGCAGACTAACCCAATTGTTATTTTAATCCTTTTCATCATAATTAATGCATTACATTGCATGATCCTTATATATAACTTAAAAATGCATCTTTTTGGTTTACCTATAAGGTACAAAATTCGCAAATCTATTTTAAGCAAGACATATTGTAATTATTTTTTTTGGGCTTAAAGCCCAAAAAACATTTTTACCTATAGATAATATTCATCATTTGTCCACGTTTCAAACCATACATAATATGCTCCAGGTCGAAAGGCAAACTAAACCTTAATAGAATAAATAACCTACTATGAAGTATGACAAATTAATAAGCGAAAGTGCTGCTAACTTAGTTAATGGAAAATCTATTTTATTTCCATTTTCAACATCAATTGACATTTTATGCACCATTCAAAAAGAATTTGAAATACAGACTATTGAACTTGAACCCGAAATATTATATAAATCCAAAACAGTTTTAGTATCTACAGTTCAAATGCTAAAGCAGTATGTTAAGAAAATTCATCCTAGAATAGAAACATTTTTAGTTTATAATACCAGACCTTTAACATTGGTGTTTAACAATCCTCATAATTTACCACCTGCATGTTTAAACAAAAAAGGATACGTTCATATGCGTATTGTACATGAAGACTTTCATAAAACATTAGTAAACAAGATAGGACATCCACTGCTTATGTATTCATTCAAAAGAACAGAACAGTCCAACGAATTGACATGTCGACACCCTACTTCTTTATTTAACTTAGCAGACGTTGTATATCAGGAAGAACTTTCAAAACACACTCATATAAGCCATCGGACGGCGACTTTTAATGCAGAAGGTGAGTTGATTTTTTTAGATCATTAATTTTTTTGTGT
>JAHDGD010000004.1:0-39001 GCA_020627825.1 Saprospiraceae bacterium | reverse complement strand
ACATTCCCATCTATGTGTCATAGATTAAAGTTATATACATTTAAATTATTACATTATGCTACATTTTAACGATTCAGTTGATTTTTCAATCAACTCAAAAAAACGTATTAATACAGTTTACACATTTTACTTCAAGCATATTCTATGCTTTATTTTTACAATAAATGTTGGTTACATGCATGGACAATGTCCTCCTGCTTCTACGGAAGATAGTTTCTTATGGTTTAATTCATCTACAAATCAAGGAGCAATATGGGATCCCACAACATTTGGAGATCCATGTGCTTTGAATAATACACAAACCTATTCTTCAGTTGGCGGATCACTAGATATTACTGTAGAAATTGATGACCCACTAAATCAAAATACAGACCCATGTAATCGAGGAACATTTGCTCCTGATGGCATAAATGGAGATTATTCAGGCACTTATAGTACAACAGGTTACCCTCATGATTGGATTGATGGACGATTCATGTTACAGGCCAAAGCTTCCGAGCCTGATCAAGATGTTTGTCTTTCTTACACATTCAGCACACCAGTTTCATTTGACAATTTTCAAGTAACGGATATAGATTGGACTGCTGATGTTACGGTTAATAACGCTATAGAATCTACTTACCAAGATCAAGTTAACTTTACAGCTAGCCTGAACGGTAGTGATGTTCCGTTAACACTTTCCTATGCTTCAGGCGCAGCAGGAACATCTTCATTTACAATTAACGGACAAGAAGCAGCAGCCAATTATGATGGTGTGTCAGGAAGCAATACTGGAGGAACTAACGGTAATGTTACACCATCAGATTTAGCTGGAACTGTTGAAGTATCAACTAATTCAGATTATATTGATGAAATCACAATTTGTTATGCTAATGGTTCTGCCGATTTAGCTCATCCTACTACAGATGCTGGAGTAAGTGACGATCATGCGATTACTTTTGAAGGGTTCACTTCAATGTGCATTGCACCACAATTAAATGTTAGTGGAACGATTTTTAATGATGCAGATGGTATGATGGATAGCGCAATTGATGGAACAGGAATTGGATCCCCTAGTGGAATTCCTCTTTTTGCTACATTAATTGACTCCAATGGAAAAATCGTTGCAAGCGTAATGCTGCAAGCTGATGGTACATACAATTTCACAAACGTAATTCCAGGTGATTATGAAGTTCAAATAGGCACTACTGATGAGACCAATAATATTGGAGGAACTGCAGCTTCTCCAGACCTTCCTGCTGACTGGATCAATACAGGAGAAGGCGAAGGACCTTCTAGCACAGGTGATGGCACAGTCGATGGGAAGCAGATGATATCACTTACAACTTCAGATATAGTAAATGTAGATTTTGGCATTGAACAGCCTCCAGTAGCAAATGATGTTATAGAACCAACCCAAGCAAATCCAACTGGAACAGCCCAAGTTGTAGTTCCCACGCTGGATGTCAGTGATCCGGAAGATGTAACACCTACAACTATTACTATCACAAGTTTACCAGATTTATCGACTGAAGGCGTATTGTATTATAATGGAAATCCTATTTCCGCGGGAGATGTCATAACTAATTACAATCCAAGTTTACTAACACTTGATCCGATAGATGGCGATGTTACAGTGGATTTTACTTACACCACTACAGATGCAGCAGGAATTGAGAGTGATGTTGCTACAGTAACGATGCCATTTACAGCACCTCTTCCAGTTGAATTGATTTCTTTTATTGCAAAAAGAAATAATGATCATGTTGACATTTTCTGGGAAACTGCTTCCGAATTAAATAATGATTATTTTGAAATCCAATACTCAAATGATGGAAAACATTTTAGACCATTAGAAAGAATCAAAGGTAGTGGAACCACTAACATTGCTACACCCTATCATACGGTTCATAAAAATATTGCACAAAAAGGATTCAATATTTTATATTATAGACTTAAACAAATAGATTTCAATGGAGCATTCGAATTTTCAGATGTACGCGTTGTAGAAATAGATATTGAAAGGTCAGGAATATTATTGTATCCAAATCCAGTTTCGAAAGATATCCGTGTTCTAAATATTAAAGCTGACATTATTTCTAAAATAGAAGTATATTCAGCTAGTGGTCGATTGATGTTTTCTAAAGCATATATTGAGAGAACTTCACATGCAGTATTAGACATAGGAACATTTCCAAAAGGAATCTACTTTGTTAAAATTAATGACTCTGTAAGAAAAGTCGCGATTACGGATTAAACAAAGCATAATTTTCAAAAAAAAGCCTAGTTCTTATAATTGATTTATAAGAACTAGGCTTTTTTTTTAAATGGTCTTATTATAAGGCTAATTTCAATTTTACTTAAGAACCAATAATGTCTTTTTTAAGAGCTGTGAACTCAGCTTCAGTTATAATTCCTTTTTCCTTCATTTCTTGAAGTTTCAAAATCTTTGAGATCGGATCATTTTCTTCAGGAATAGGATCTTTAACTTTTTTAGTATCTGTTATTTTTACAACTTTTTCAGTTGATTTAGGCTCTTCTGAAGAAACTGATTTCTTTTTATTTTTAATCTCTTCTTCGTCAATATCTTTAGCAATAATTTTCCCTTTTTCAAATTGCTCATCATAAAACTTCTTAACTCTACTAGGCTCAAAATCTAAAAAAGTTCCTCCACTTTCAAAATGCTTACTGAACACTTGCCCTAGCGCATAAGAACTAGCTCCTGATAAAACGCTCATCGTTATCCCTCCCAAAATAGTCCCTACACCAGGGATAAACTTGACTGCTCTAGCTCCTAATCTCGCAAGTCCTGAACTAGTAAGAGCCGTAATTGAAGCTTTCCCAGCCTGTTCACTAAAATCTATATCATATACTTTAGCTAATTGACGGATCATATCGAGTTGAATGGCGCTAACAGCAAAAAAATCTGCTATTGGTACGGGAATCAATCCAGCTCCCATTGACCAAATCATGTGATTTTGTATTATCGAATCTGCTTTCTCAGAAGCTGTTTTATTTTCTTGCATTATAAGTCTTTTATAGATTTTGTCAATCATGTTTTTAAGCTTTACCAGAATTAACTTTAAATCCTACAATGTAGTTTCCAATACCTCAAATTATCTATAAAGATGAGGTATTTTTGGACGAAAGTCCAAAAAAAAGACCTTCAAAAAAACCGAAATTAATCTTAAGGTTCTGTATTAAACGTGAATAATGGATTATGATCTTTAAGCGATATTGTTAAATTTGCCTTGTGAACAAAATACCATACATTCATAGAGACATTAGTTGGTTAAATTTCAACTATAGAGTACTGCAAGAAGCAAAAGATCCATCAGTGCCCTTATTAGAAAGATTAAAGTTTTTAGCTATCTATTCCAATAACTTAGATGAATTTTTCAGAGTTCGAGTTGCTAATCATAGAACACTTTACCGAACAAGTAAAAAGACGAGAAAAGAATTAGAATTTCCTCCGGATGAAATGCTAGACACTTTACTTTCTATGGTAAAAGAGCAACAAGAAGAGTTCAGTCATATTTACGAAAAATTGATAGTTCCCAAATTATCAAATCACGGAATTCATATTATCCGAATGACACAATTAAGTGACAGTCAAAAACAATATGTTGAAAATTACTTTGCTGATGAACTATTGCCATTTGTACAACCTGTCGTTTTAGTAGGTAATAAAATAAAGCCTTTCTTAAATAATCGCGCGCTGTACTTAGCTATCATATTACAAGATAAAGAGGAAGAGGACGCAGAGCATACTTATGCGATCGTAAAGATTCCAAGTGATCATGTCAATCGATTTTTAATCTTACCAAATTTAGACACCCAACACAATTATGTTATCTTACTAGATGATGTTGTACGTCATAGTCTTAAATTAATTTTTCCAGGATATCATATAATAGAGAGTTACTCTATTAAATTAACAAGAGATGCAGAACTGTATATTGATGATGAATTTTCAGGTGATCTTATATCCAAGATACGTAAATCATTGACTAAAAGGCATATTGGACCAGCATCAAGATTAATTTATGATAGAGAAATTCCAAGTGAATTTTTAGACTTTTTAACGAATGTCTTAGAATTAACGAATTATGATTTATTACCTGAAGGAAGATATCACAACAATTCTGACTTTTTCTCTTTTCCCACCTTTGGTAAAGATTATTTACTGAATGCGAAACTACCACCAGTTGCATATAAACCATTGGAACATTCGAAAGACTTTTTTAAGAGTATTCGGCAGAAAGATCATTTAATTAATCCGCCTTTTCACTCATATGAAAGTGTGGTGAAATTCTTTGAAGAGGCTGCAATAGACCCCAATGTTACGCATATTAAAATAGTACAATACAGAGTTTCATCTAAATCTCGAATAATGAATGCATTATCAGAGGCAATAAAACATGGTAAAAGCGTGAGTGCATTTATTGAGGTGAAAGCGAGATTTGACGAAGAAAATAATTTAAAATGGGGTGAATTTCTGGAAAAGGCTGGAGTCCAAGTTTATTATTCAATGCCTGGACTAAAGGTGCATTCAAAAATGGCCATGATCCGTAGATTTGAAGACGGAAAACCTGTCATCTACTCTTATTTAAGTACGGGTAATTTCCATGAAGAAACAGCAAAAATTTATACTGATCTTGGAATGTTTACCGCGAATAAAAAAATAAACAGAGAAGTCCTTCGCTTATTTTCTTATCTAGAAACTAAAAAGAAACCAGAGGTTCCTTTCAAACATCTATTGGTAGGACAATTTGGTTTAAAACAAAAGCTTTTAAAGTTAATTGCACAAGAAATAGAGCATGTTGAAGAGGGATATGATGGCTTTATTACGCTAAAAATAAATAGCATACAAGATAAAGAAATGATCAATGCACTATATGCTGCAAGTGCCGCTGGAGTAAAAATTACTCTAATTTGTAGAGGAATATGTAGTTTAGTAGCTGGTGTAGAGGGCATCTCTGAAAATATTACAGCTTTTAGTATTGTAGATCGATTTCTGGAACATACACGTTTATACGTTTTCGGGAATAAAGGTAAAGAAAAAATATTCCTTTCTTCTGCTGACTGGATGACTCGAAATTTAGAACATCGAATAGAAACTGCAGTCCCTGTTTACGATGAAGAATTGCGCTATATGATTAAAGTATTGCTTCGCTTACAAGTTGGCGATAATGTAAAAGCAAGATCCTTACATGTCAATGAAGTAAATGAATACAAATATTCTGATGCGGATCTTGCTGTTAGGTCACAACATGAAACATATTATTATATAAAAAGAAATACCGAAAGGTTAGTAAAATAGGTCTCACTTATGTTGGAATTAATATCACCTATTGATGGTCGATACAGTAGCAAAACAAAGGAATTTCAGAAATACTTTTCTGAATACGCTTTAATTAAGTACAGATTAAAAGTTGAAATTTTATACTTAAAAGCCCTTAAAAATCAAGGCATTGATCAGTTAGCGAAGCTAGATGAAAGCATCATTGAAGAAGTCAGCAAAGAGATAGAACAACTCAATGTTGCAGATACACAGAAGGTAAAAGATATCGAGCGTGTTACTAATCATGATGTTAAAGCTGTAGAATATTATTTAAAAAATAAGCTAAAAGAAAAAGGTGTAATTGATGAAATTGAATTTGTTCATTTTGGGTTAACTTCACAGGATATCAATAACACTTCTTTTCCTTTGATGATAAAAGACGCATTGCATCATGTTTTATTACCCAGTATAAAAGATTTTAGGAATGGACTTTCGTCCAAAAGTGAAGCATGGAAAGGAGTTCCATTATTGGCTAGAACACATGGTCAAGCTGCTTCTCCTACAACTATGGGAAAAGAAATACAAGTATTCATATCTCGTTTAGATAAGCAAATTCAACTACTAGAATCTTTTCAGTTTTATGGCAAATTTGGGGGTGCAACTGGAAATCTTAATGCGCATAAAGTAAGTTATCCTCATATTGATTGGGTATCTTTTAGTAACAAATTTTTGGCTGAATCTTTAGGTATAAAGAGACATGATGTGACTACTCAAATTGCACATTATGATGATCTTGCTGAATTATTTCATACACTTAGTAGAATAAATACAATTCTGATTGACTTAGCAAGAGATATGTGGACGTACATCAGCATGGATTATTTCAAACAAAAAACGATAAAAAACGAAGTAGGAAGTTCAGCAATGCCTCACAAAGTGAATCCTATAGACTGGGAAAATGCGGAAGGAAATATGGGTATTTCAAATGCTATCTTTACATTTTTAGCAGAGAAACTCCCTATATCTAGATTACAGAGGGACTTAACAGATAGTACTGTTTTAAGAAACGTTGGCGTTCCATTTGGCCACATGTATATAGCCATACAATCGCTTACAAAAGGATTAAATAAAGTTGTTTTAAATCAAGAAAAACTCCATCAAGATTTGGAAAGCAATTGGGCCGTTTTGGCGGAAGCCATACAAAATATATTGAGAAGAGAGAAAATAGAGAAACCTTATGAAAAATTAAAAGCTCTTACAAGAGGTAGTGTGATCAATAAAGAAAAAATAAAAGAATTTATCGAAACTTTAGAGGTATCTGAGCATGTTAAAGAAGAAATGAGGGCATTGACTCCCCATAATTATGTTGGTTATTATTAATAAATCATTCTTATAAATTACTTCTCATGATAAAGGACTTTTTAAATAAATTAGGTAAAAAAACAAAAGAGATTCAAGAAAGTGAAACCTTTCAAAAAATTGAAGAAGGGATAGAAAGAGTTGCAGAATCCACTGTGGATAAAACAAAAGAGATCATAGAAGATATTTCTTCTAATGAAACGGTTCAGAAAGTCGTAGGTAAAACGAAGGAAGTAATCGAAGACGTTAAAAATAATGATGCAGTGAAGACAGCAGTAGAATCAACAAAACAAACGTTTGAGAATGTAAAAAACAACGAAACGGTTCAAGGAGCTATTCATAAATCAAAAGAGTATGCTCAAAATCTAACCGATGCTGCAAAAGGAATTGCGCATGATGTGTCATCCAATGAAACGGTTCAAAACATTATTCAAAAAGGAAAAGATATGGGTAATTCTTTTACAAGTGCCTATAAATCTGAAGAAGAGTAATCTTCATTTTCAGCGTCTGGTGTAAAATACAACTCTTTTGATTTTTCAATGGCTTGAACAGATTGTGATTCAATAAAATCAACTAAACAATCTTTCAATTGATAGGAATTGTCTTTTTGATTAAGCCCAATTTGTAACCATTCATTTTCAGGAAAATACATACTATATAGTTCGCTGTTTGTGAGTCTGGATTTCAAGATATTAAATTCTTTTTTATTTCGATCAGTGGTTAAAAAAAGTAATGGAACATCGAGCTCATTGTAATTAATTGCAGTTTCATTTTCTTCTAAATCAAGGTGATTTATTGTTTGCTTTAATACATAATTCTTGATAAAAGGTTGTTTTATAAAAACATCGTCGAAATTCATTTTCTCTAAAGTTTTCAAAGGATGTTCGTCATAATTTTCAAGAATACCATACATGATTCTTTTATCTCTTTGCATTGCTTTTAACGCGATATTTCCAGTATTATATCTTGCATATATGCCGAAACTATGATTGGGATAAATAGAAAGAATATAATCTATTATTTTACTGATATCCTCAGCTTCTTTAACACCAAGTGTAAACTGATGCCCTTCGGATCTACCATGCCCTCTACTATCAAAACTGATAAAATTAACATCAAGAGTCGTAAGTGATTTAGCAAGAGGATAGATAATTCTTGTATTATATTTTAAAGGATGTAAAATGATAACAGAATGTGAAGAAGTTTCTTCATTATAATTTCTATGAAATGGATAGATAAAATCGCCTTTAAGTAATAATGAATCATCACTCAAGATTTCTATTTTATCATATCGCATACCAAAATCCGCTGCTGTTGATCTAGAAATCTCTCTAGACAATTTTACGAACACCCTAGGCAATACAAAACTGACACCTATAAAAATTATGAGTATTATCGTAAAAAGAAGCAGTAGTATTTTCTTAAAATTTATTCGCATTACTGTGTGAAATTAGAAAGACTTAGATTAAATTTTTTCTAATAGAATGTTAACGCCAGAAAAAAATTACTTTTGCATTAAAAAATGAAGATTTCTAAGACTCATTTCGTAGAGTTACATTATACTTTAAGAGAAGAAAATGCTGAAGGTAAGGTCTTGGAAGAAACTATTGGAAAAGAGCCATTAAGTTTTATTTTTGGTGTAGGTATGATGATTCCTGTATTTGAAGAACAAATAGAAGGCATGGAAGTAAACGATGTAAAAAGCTTTAAAATCGTTGCTGAAGATGCCTATGGATTGTTTGATGATGACCATGTTGTTCAGATTCCTATTGAAAATTTCGGGTCCGAAGAACAAAGAGAGGAACACTTAGTGAAAGGGAAAGAAATTTCATTACAAGATACTGCAGGAGGCCAACATACTGGAACAGTTCTAGAAATCACTGATGAACATGTAACCATTGACTTCAATCATCCTTTGGCTGGATTTGATCTGTTCTATGAAGTAGAAATAGTAAATATTAGAGAAACAACAAACGAAGAATTACAACAATTAGGTGTACAATTTGAAGGATAAAAAATGAAAAGAATATTTTTAATAATTGGATTATTAAGTGCATTAAGCATTTCATGTAAAAATGATGCAACACAGAAAAAAGTAGAATATCCAGCTTTTTGGAAGGAGAATAATGTGCCAGAATTTAAAGATGGTTTAATAACAAAAACATCAATCAAACAAGAAAATTTAAAAGTAAATCACACCGTTTTTGTAGAATCTTCTGCCGATTTTGACCAAATTCACCAGTGGCACCTTAACGAGCTTAAAGCGAATGGTTGGAAAAATGTAAAGAATTTACGCAAAAATATTGGTCAGGATGATGAACTCATTATTATTGTTCATACCAATGGTAAAATGAAGCATAGTACTACAGTACTAAAAAAGGATGAAGGTGTACGAGAAATAAAGACTATTCTATCGAAATTCGGAGGCTAACTATAAACCGGAATTCGGGATTACTAGCTTGCAATTCATTATATTCTATGCGTTTGAATGTCAATGAGTTATTTATTTATTGAATAATGTATTTTCCTGATAATCAAACTTTATTCCACATGTTTTAAGGGAAATCAAAGAATTCCAATTTCTTCTGCGTTGTTTTGCTTCAATGTGGTTCGCCACATGTTCAACAAAACGCCTTGAATAATACGTTTTCTTTGATTTTTGCTTTCGCAATTAATCCCTAACTCAGGTTATAATGAAATTATAGTAACGCCTTCTCCCCCTGATTCGTGTTCCGGATGAAAAATCTTTTTTATATCCTTATACTCTTTGGCAATACGATGAACTTCTTTACGAAGAACTCCACTACCGTAACCGTGAACTATTGTAAGCTCATGTGCATTTGATAAAACTGCTTTGTCCAAAAACTCTTCTGTCATCCTAGAAGCATCTTGTTTGCTCATACCTCTTAAATCCAATTTTGTTGGAGTTTGATTTTGATTATAGATAATCGATTGCACGCTTTTGGATCTTTTAATATCAATTGGCTCTTTAGCTGGTTTTAAATCTTTTAACTTCGTTTGGATCGCCATATTGCCAAATCTTACTTCTGCCTTATTCTTTTTTATCCATTCTATTTTCCCTACGTCTTCATTGGATCCTATTTTCACATAATCACCTTTTCTTAAGGTCGACACATCAAAGTTTGAATGCGCATGCAAGCTGGATTCTAGAGAAGAAATTTCATCATTTATTTTTTCTCTTTCCGATTTCAATTTTTGAGCTAATGCTTTAGCTTCTTCAAGTTTCTTATTTTCTCTCAATTCTCGAATCAAGTTTTCGAATGCTTTATTTTGTTCAGCTACATCAATTAAAGCTGCTTCTCTAGCTTCCATTTTAATTTTCTTTCTTCTTACATCCAATTCTTTGTGCAATTGGTTATAAGTTGAAATTAATCGTTCTAGCTCTTTTTCCTTGGATTCAAGGCTTTCAACTTTATAATCTGCTTCTGCTTTTTCTTTTTGGAGATTTACTAAGAGATCTTCGACTTGTGTAGAGCTTTTCCCTACTTTATTACGAGCATACTTCATGACCTCTTTGGGAATACCACTATTATCAGCAATCTCAAACGCAAAAGAACTGCCAGGTTTACCAATCTTCATTTCATAAGTAGGAGCAAGATTTTCCTGATCAAAGACCATCGCACCATTTACAATTCCTTTACTTCCGTATGCAAAAATTTTAAGATTACTATAATGGGTGGTGACAACACCATATGCTCCTGATTTATTAAATGAATACAACATAGATTCTGCTAATGCACCTCCAAATTTTGGGTCCGTTCCACTCCCAAACTCATCAATAACCATTAGCGTAGATTGATTGGCTACTTGAAGACTTTCACCCATAATTTTCAGTCTGCTGCTATAGGTTGATAAATCATTCTCTATACTTTGCTGGTCTCCAATATCTGCGATGAATGTTTTAAAAAATCCTGGTTTCGTGTCGGGATGAACTGGAACTGGAATGCCACATTGTATCATTGTATGCAGTAAAATAACACTTTTCATCAAGATAGACTTCCCTCCTGCATTGGGACCACTCAATAATAGTATTCTATTCTTTCCATGTAATTCCAAATTAAAAGGAATTGTTTTTTTACCCTCTTTATCATTTTTTAATTTTAGCAAAGGATGAAATGCTTCCTTAAAATGTAGTCTTGGTGATTCAGTAATAGTGGGAAATGAGCCATCAATCATTCGAGCCCATTTTGCACGAACACTTATTTTATCGAGTTCAACTATTAATTTATGATAAGATTTGATATGAGGTATATAACTTCTTAAATCGCTACACAACTTCCGTAAAATTCGATTTATTTCTTGCTTGTATTCATTCTGAAAATCGAATAAATCATTATTTAATTTAATTAAGGAGTCGGGCTCCAAAAATACAGTTTTCCCTGTGGCGCTTTCATCGTGGATTACTCCATTTATTTGTCTTTTATTTTCAGCTGGAACAGATAAAACTCTACGGCCATTTCGGTACGATTCGGCAGAATCGGTTAGCATATTTTTATCCTTATAAAACTTAATCAATGAATCAAACTCTTTGTCAAGTTCTCTCATCTTCGATTGAATTCTTCTATTTATTTTTAACAATTCAGGCGAAGCATCAGGCCTTACATTTCCTTCATGATCAAGAACTTTTTCAACAATATGAACCAAGCTTTTTTCAAAAAGCACCTCATCAATTAATTTACTTAATAAAGGATATTTTGAATTTTTTGCAAAAAAAAGATATACTTCATTACCTAAAAGGATCGAATTATTAATGCGAAAAAGAGATTCAATCTCTAGTAAGTAATTTTCTTTGCTAAGTAAGAAAAGATCATTTTCGATGATATAAAATTCACTTGAAGGAATTCTTTCTTCTTCTGCAAAGGAAGAAAAATATTCCTGCGATTTCAATAAAAAGTCATTCACTTCGGTTGGAGATTTAAGGAAAGACAATGTATTGAAATAATGCTTAGTTTCTTCTCCTTTACACAAATCTACAAGGAGACTTCTAACTTTTGTGAATTCAATTTTATTATGAAACTCTTCAGGTACGGTTTTAAATGCCCTTTTCTTTCTACTTCCCATTATCTTTATTCTCCTTTATATCTTTCGCAAAAACATTCATTGATTCCAATACCTCTTTTAAAGATGAAAATTCTTTTCTATAATAGAATCCTGATCCAAATCTTTGCCTTCTACCTAATATAGGTTGTCGATCAGTTCTTGCGTAAATCCTGACTTTTATTTTTTTATCCTTATCAAGATAATAATCAACAATAAAATCGCCTGTAGTGTTCGGTTCATTATCAATATTATTCGGTGTTTGAAAATCACCTCCTAAAATAACTTGAAACTTATCGGAAAAACTAAAGTCTGGCTTTAAAGTCAATCCATACCCTGTGTTATTAGTTGATGGTGAAAGAATATTGGTTGTTGGATCAAATCGTACATCAACATCAATATCATTTAAATAAGCATTGTCTCTCAAAACAGATTCCATAACGGAAGAAACATATGTTGAAAGTTGAGCAGAAACAAATTCGCCTAAGATTACACCAACTGATGAGTTAACTGCAGAGGTATTAAATGTAGCTATTGGATTATTATTTGGTAAAAAGCTATTAAATACCAACAAGCCCAATACTTGATTATTAAGACTTAATGGATCCTCCTTCAACAAATCAAGTTTACTGTTAACAAGTGTAGACAATTCTCCGGTCAAATTTGGGAATTGGATATCAAATTTAATGGTTGGATTCAATAATTTATCTAAAAGATTAACAGTTAACAAGACATCTGTTTCTTGACTAGCTCTATTCAATAGTTCTGTATTGCCTGATAAATATTCCGCTAAAAATACTTCTAATGATGATCTAATAGATTTATAATCAGCGGCAATATTTATATTCGCATCAAGAGGATCACCTGTCCATGAAATGTACCCACCTTCTTGAATCGTAAATTCTTTCTTAATTAAATTTTCTAAAGCAAAATCATACGTTCCATTTTCAATATTGTATCGGCCCAACATATTAATGTCTCCATTGGGGCTGAGATCAAGTTGAATATCACCAAATCCCCTACCCTGAAGTTGATGACCTGTAACTGGATCAAAGACTACATTCATCAAGGCATTTGGATTCACTGACAATGCCATTTTTAAAGTCAATCCAACATAATAATTTTCATTTTTAAGTTCTTTACTTTCATTTTCAAGATTCAATATAAATTCCTCTCTCGATACAATAGGTAAAAAACTACTTTCTCTTGCAGAATTAGAATAAGTGATCGGCAAAGTTAAATTTGTTTCTTCTCCTGTTACCGCATCAATTGATATTGTTAAATCATTAAACGTACCATCAAAGTCTACTTTTGCTTTACCTTGACCAAAACCATAATAACTTTCGTTATCATTTTCATCAGTATTTAACAAAACAAAATTATCAGACTCTATGCTTAAGTCTAATCCCAAATTTTTGAAGTTATTATGCGTTAAGCCTCCTGTTAAAATAGCCTCTTGTGATCTTGAATCTATTAATTTAACATCTGTAAAATCAACAAAATTTTTCTTCAGCGTAAAGATCGCTTCTTCAAAAGAATACTTTGTACCTAAATATACAATCTCAGAATATCCATCAAATACTTCACCTGTTCCTCTTGTATCTAGATTATCCAAAGTACCATCTACATCAATTTGAGCTTTTATTAATCCTTGTGTATTTGCAATACTACCTTCAAGGAAATTTTCTAAAAAGTTCAATGGAAATTCATTTACATCCAACTGCGCATTAACTAATTTACTTTCCGTCCCATAATTTCCTCTCAAAATCAAAACATCTTTATCATCGTCAGTTAAAAGTCCTGTATATTCTAGTAATTGTCTATCAAAATCTGTAGTCGCGTCAAGATTCAATCTGCCCATTAATTGGTCATTAACATACAATCGATCTACCTCCGAATTAATAAATAAACCTGTTTTATTAAATATATTCTTAAAAGAAATGGTTGCATTTGTATTTCCTTTGAGCACAATGTCATCCGAACCTAAAAATTGATTAACTAAGCCAAGTTCAACATCCGTAATTTTGGCTTTAATTCCTTTGTTATTATTTATTGATCTTACACTGATCTTTCTATTCTGATCAAATAAGTTGAAATTTTTTAATTCTAATTTTTGATTTCCAACTGTAACAGAATTATTCTGTGTTAATCCCCACCTACTGCCCAATAAATCAAATCCAAAATCAGTAAACTGAAATTCAATTTCTTTATTTGCTGGAAATATTTCACCTGCTAAATCAATATTATTTATAGAATCTAATGCTGACAGTGCATTTACATCAAAATGTATCGAATCATTAGTGACTTTTCCAGTAGCATTCAATTGTTTAATCAGACCATTAGCAAGAGTTGCATCTTCTGATTCAAGTTTTAAAATCCCAAAATTTTCATCTAAATTAAAGCTTGCTTTTAGATCGTGAGCACCATATGTATCATAGGTAATATTTGGAGATTCTAAATTTATTGTAAATTCATTTAAATCATAATTAATAGAGCCATTTGCTGAAAATGAATCCAATTCAATTTTTTTAGGACTAAGAAAACTAGCCAAATGCGCTGATTCTGTTACATCTATTTTAAAATCTGCTTTGACATTTTCTTTTGGTTTACCTGACACAAACTTTAAATTTTCTGTGAAATCAGGATAATTAGATTTAAGTAAGGAAATAATGGCATCAGGTAATTCTGTCAATTGATAAGAACCAATTATTTCTGCATTTCCTATGTTACTATCAAGATATATAGATCTAACATCTTCTTCATCAACGGAAGATGCTATTGCAAGATGACCAAAATCAAGTGTATCAAGACCTCTGTGAATAACGATATTATTACCAAGTGCAGAACCAACGATATCATTTATTGAAGCTCCTTTGGCTTTAATATCAAGGTCTCCCTCTATATGATCAATGTCTCTTGAAAGATTAAGATTCTTGAGATTGATTGAATCAATATTAGCTTTGAAATCATATCTTGGTATCTCTCCAGTAAAGTCTATACTTCCTTCAAAATCTAAATCAAGATTTTCATCGTTTGAACTAAACTTTCCATCGAACAGGTTTTGTTCTAGCTTTGCATCAATTAAACCTTTATACAAATAACTATTGTATTCAAATGAAATGATCTCACCGCCTAATTCAGCATAAGCAGTATTCAATTCAAGTCCCCTTCCATTTTCCACATTTGCGGAAAAGGATACATTACCGAAATTTTCATTACCTGACCATGATTTTAAATCAAAATCGTATAAATTTAATTTCCCTGAATATTGTGCCGATTTACTTCCAGACTTCAGATTTAATCTCATATCTACATCTGCTCGTCCTAAATCTGTCAATAAATCACCATATGCTACAAAATCTTGGAAGTATCCATCAAATCGTCCTTGAAAATGAAGATCTTTCAATTGGTAAAAATTTTGGGGTACTTCAAAGCCTGGAATTAATTTATTCAATGTATTAACATCCGTATGCAACATCTTTATGCCAATATTCAATAAAGACTCATCAGGATCAGTAATATCTCTGGCGATAAGAGATCCATTAAATGTAAGATTGTTTGTTAATTCTGCAGAAAAATCCCTGGCATTAAATGAATTTACTCTTCCATTAATTTTACCATCAAGTAGAATTATTTCTTCCTCATTTTCTTTAAAAAATTTATTCTCTTGTAGTAAAGGAGAAAAATAAAATAAATCTTTTACTGCAATTTCTGTCTTATCCAATTCTGCATCTATAATGACTCTATCTACAAATTGATTCCAATCTTGTATCTTTCTATATTTAAATCCAATATTACCTGAGACATTACTTTTCTCAGAAAATAATTTAATATTTTCAAAACCACTTTTTCTCTTTTCAAGATAGAATCTTTCGGATGTAAAATCTTTAATAACTAGGTCTCCTAATTTTCCACTAAATTCATTCAATTGCCCATCTACATAATACGGATCTCTAATTAAAACATTTTCAGCATTAAACTTTACATTTTTTAAAGAGACATAATTAGAATTAAAAGTTGACGGATCGAAACGTTGTCGTTCTTGTTTTTCATTTATAATGGACAGATTAACATCTGAAATATCAATCTCATTTATTCTAACTTTAAAAGGATTCTGTTTTTGCTCAGTTTCAGGGAGATTTATAACCTTTTCAGGGCTAAACAACTTATGCGTACCATAAATTCCAGAGACATTAATATCTTGAATTGAAAAATGAGATTCATGAATATTAAACGTATCAAAAGAGGCTCGCAAATGATCAACATTAAATAGTTGATAGGTTCCAAAAGCAAAATCTTCATTCTTGAATTCAATATTATTCAAGGTAAGACTATTGAGATTTAAGTTCAGTTTATCTTTATTTCGCTTATCGTTAATATTTTGAATCAACTTATGAGGTTCTGCATTTCGACTCAAGGTATCAATAGAATACGGATCATACTCCCTATTTAGTAACCTGAGATAATTGTAAAAAGGATCATCTAATGATCTGTTAATATGAATCTTACCATTATTTAGTTCAATATTCTTAATACGAAATGATTTATCGTAAAAACTTCTCAATGAGTTATAAAAATCTGAGTATAAGGACTCTACATAAATCAAAGTATCTTTCTGCAAATCTTCAATGTATAACTCTTCTAATTCGATCCCCTTGAATACATTGATATCAATTTCTTTTATCTCTACTTTTGTATCAAGTCGTTTTGACAAATAAGAAGTTGTTTTATCCGCAATATAATTTTGTATGTAAGGAATTTTGAGTAAAAAATAAACAGCAATAAATAAAATTAGAAAAAGGCAAAGGGCAATCCAAATGAACCGCAATGGTTTCATTACCTTTTTAACCAATTTTATTTTTTTATCCATTCCTTCGCGCTCGGTGTACGTGCTATAAAATTAAACGAAAATTAACGACAAAAGTACAGTATTCACAGGCGATTAACTATTTGTTAACGCTTAATTTTAAAAATAAACGAATAGCTTCTTTTGCTTCTTTTACATCATGCACTCTTAAAATTTTTGCCCCATTTTCTAAAGCTTTTAAATGAAGTATAGAAGTACCATTTAAGCTTTCTTTTGGGCTCGAGCCCAAAACCTTATATATCATTGACTTTCTGCTTATTCCAACTAAAATATTGTCCGTTAAAATTCGAAATGTACTCATGTTATTCAAAAGCTTATAATTCTGATCAAGAGATTTAGAAAACCCAAAACCTGGATCAATTACAACATCCATTAATCCATGACTTTTTGCGATGTTCAATTGTTTCTTAAAGAATGTAAAAATATCTAAAACAAGATTATTATAATGCGTAAGCTTGGTCATCGTTTCAGGAGTTCCTTCCATGTGCATAATTACATACGCAGGATTAAACGGAGCTATTGTTTCCATCATTTTTGGATCAAAAATGCCACCAGAAATATCGTTTATGATATGTGCCCCTTCATTCAATGCTTTAAAAGCAGTTGTAGAATGAATCGTATCAATAGAGATAAGAACTGAAGGAAACTCCTTTTTAATGAATTGCAAGGCTTTTTGCACCCTTCCCCATTCATCTTGAGGATGAATAATTGTTGCGCCAGGTCGAGAACTCATCCCTCCTATGTCAACAATTTCAGGACCTTGCTCTAGTAAAGCTATGACTTTTTTTTGCCAATCCTTTTCGATAAATCTTCCTCCATCATAAAAGCTATCGGGCGTAAGATTGAGAATTGCCATGGTAACGGGTGTACTCAGATCAAGAATTTTGGAAGCACAATTTAATATCATATATAAGAACTAATTAATGTTTAAATAATTATAAAATAGTTGTTTAACTAAAAATAAATTAAAAAAAAGTTCCAACAATTATGTAGAATATTTAGGAATCTTTTAGATCAATTATTATCTTCGCATTGTAAACTCCCAAAGTAGACTTCAATATAACAATTCATTAAGAATTAAGATGCAAAATATTCATTAGTTTTGTGCCCCCATAGAACTAAGAGTAAAAGCGTGGAATTTGATAAAAAGTTAAATTTTGAAAAAATCAAGAACTAGGTGGATTGTAGATATAGCTTCTACAATAATGATATGTGTTGCTTTTGTATTGGGCTTTCAATTGTATAAGGAAGTAAACTTTCCTGCTCATTCATCTAATAAGGACGTCATCCCTGAAATTCCAATTTTAAAATTTGGATATGACCTAAATTTATTTCAACTAGAAGAAAAGACCATAAAACAAGATGAGTTCATCTCCGATATTTTAAAAGAAGAAGGAGTATCCTATAGCGACATTCATTCTCTTGCTACAAATTCTAAAGATGTTTATGATGTTCGCAATCTGCAAGCAGGTAAAAATTATGTAATGATTAAAGACAGCTGCTCTGAACCAGAAGCATTTGTCTATATTCCTAACAAGTATCGCTATATTAAATATAACCTCAAGGATACATTAAATGCTGAAGTAGTTGAAAAAGAAGTCGAAACATGCATTGAAATGGGAAGTGGAGTATTGACATCTTCTTTATGGAATGCAATGATCGATAATGAAATGCCCCCTGCATTAATCAGCAAAATGGAAGATGCTTTAGCTTGGTCAATTGACTTTTATCATACTCAAAATGATGATGAATATAAACTGATTTACGAACGAGAATATATAGATGGAGAACCTGTAGGTGTAGGCAGGTTGATAGGAGCATATTATAAAAATTATGATAATGAATATTATGCGATTCATTATGATAATGAAGAGTATTCAGGGTATTATGATCTAGAGGGAAGACCAACAAAAAAAGCATTCCTTAAAGCACCTGTTCAAATGGGCAGAATATCTTCCAAATATAACTTAAACAGGTTTCACCCTGTACTAAAAAGACGAAAAGCACATCGTGGTACTGATTACGCAGCTCCTTATGGGACTCCTATTCAAGCTGTAGCAAATGGTGTGGTCACAAAAGTTGCTTATACAAGAGGAAATGGTAGATATGTAAAAATTAAACACGATAAGACGTATCAAACACAGTATCTTCACATGCAAAAATTTGCCAAAGGAATTAAGCCGGGAGTACATGTAAAACAAGGTCAAACAATAGGTTATGTTGGATCATCAGGACTAGCAACAGGACCACATGTTTGTTTCAGATTTTGGAAAAATGGTGTTCAAATAAATCATCTTAAGGAAAATTTCCCACCTGCTGAACCTATGCCAGTCGATGAGCTACAATCATTTTATGGCTATAGAGATCATATCGTAAAAACACTAGACAATATTGGCAACAATCAAGCCTCTATTGTAGCTGATTATGATAGCGAGGTCATAGAAAGTCCGTAAAACTTTTTATGTTTATGCTTTAGGCAATGTAAACGAAAAAGTTGATCCTTCACCTATTTCACTTTTAACATGAATATTCTGATTGTGTGCATCTAGAATGTGCTTTACAATAGATAGGCCTAAACCTGATCCACCTATTTTTCGATTTCGAGATTTATCTGTTCTATAAAAGCGGTCAAAAATATGTGGAAGATGTTCTTTATCAATTCCTATTCCATTGTCAATAACTTCAATTAAAAAAGTGTCAGCCATATCATAGAATTTAAGAGTTGAAAGGCCGTGTTGCTTGCCATATTTGATCGAATTGACAAGAAGATTGTTAAGAACTCTTCTTATGCCTTCTTCATCTCCATTTGCCATGTAAGAACTCATACTTCCGTCGATAAACTTTATCTCAATATTCTTTTCATGAGTCATAAAACTTAAATCATCAATAATTTCTGTTGCTAAACTTCTAAGATCAAATGCTTCATATTTAATATCATTTATTTCTGCTTCTATCTTAGTAATTAACTCAAGGTCATTAACAATTTGGATTAATCGTTCCGTGTTATTAGCCGCTTTTTGTAAAAACTTTCTTCGAATAGTTTCATCTTCGACATCTTCAAGTAAAGTGTGGATATACCCTTGTACTGAAGTCAAAGGTGTTTTTAATTCATGAGAAATATTTCCCATATAATCTTTACGATACTGCTCAAGATCTTTTATGGCTTTTATTTCCAAGTTTTTATTATCCATCCACAATTTAACCTCTCCATTTAATTTTCCGAAAACATCAGTTTTGAGATCTACTTCTTCTGTAAAACCTATTTTACCCGGTTTTTTTCCTACGAGATTGTACAGGGGATTAATTTTTTTTGATATATAATTTTTGATGAAATACTGAACAATGACGATACTTATTAAACAGATGAACCCAAATAATATAAAGTATTTCTGTAAAGATGACAGACTGGTCATCATATATTCAAAAGTCCCATATATACTAACTGAAAGTAAAGAAATCAAACAGCTGATAGCAATAATAATAAATAGAGGACTTCTATTTTTCTTCATCTATTGTAAATTTATAACCAATACCTTTTACAGTTGAAATATAATCACTGCCTATCTTTTCTCTTAATTTCCTGATATGAACATCTATAGTTCGATCACCCACAATTACATCAGATCCCCATACTTTGCTCATTATCTTATGCCTTTTAAAAACTTTGCCAGGCTTTGACGTAAGAAGTACTAATAGTTCGAATTCTTTTTTTGCTAAGTATATTTTCTGTTCATTTAAAATGACACAGATTTCTTCATGATCAAGAATAAGATCCCCAAATTTCTGTTTTTGATTTTCTGATTCGTCTTGTAACCTTCTACATAAAGCACGAATTCTACTTTTAAACACAGAAGGTTTTAAAGGTTTGGACATAAAATCGTCGGCACCTGAATCTAATGCCATAACTTCTGTAAACTCTTCATTTCTTGCTGTTAAAAACGTTATGATGGTATGATTAAATTGTTCTAAACTTCTTAACTTCTTACATACTTCTATCCCGTTCAATTCTGGCATCATTACATCCAAGACAATAATATCTGGGTTGAATTTAATAGCTTTTTCAATAGCAATTTCACCATTCTTAGCTTTCTTGGTTTTATATCCTTCTTTCTCTAAGTGGTATTCAAGTAACTCCAGTATATCGGGTTCGTCATCTACAATAAGTATTTTAATTTTCTTTGTCGACATACTTTATTTATTTTCATTTTTATTTGACATACCATCGATGTAAGAATATACTTCAGAATAGACTTCAAATGCAAATTTTGGATTCGATTGCAAAATTTCCAATTCGCTCGTAATACGTGCTGTGTCTAAATCATGAATTTGCCCTATCTCATAATAGAACAATTGTCGAACGCTGTCTCGTTCACTTTCTCTGAATTTAGAAGTCATTTCTTGAGCAATATGAAGATCAACAATGACTTTAATTAAAGTTTCTTTTGATAAATTAGGAATTTCTCTTTCTTGGATACAACCAAGATTACATAGCATTAAAACAAAAAGAGTACATATTATCCTTAATTTATTCATTTTGAAATTGTTTAGGATAAAAATAAAATCCCGATTCGGCAATATCTAAAGAAACATCTACCCATTTCTCACAATTAAATTTCACTTCAAAAATTCCACACGTGGGTATATTGTCTATGTTATGACCAGCTTCGTAGGCTAAATAGCTAAGACCTGGATTATGTGCACAAACGATTACATTCTGAATAGTATCGTCCACTTGATAAAGGCATTCTATAAGATAGTTTACGGATGCATGATAGAGTTGATCATCGAATTGAAGCTTATTTTGTTGAAACCCATTTTGCTGAAAATGCATTATAGTTTCTTTTGTCCTAAGTGCAGAGGAACATAAAATTTGGTCAATCTGTAAATTGTTTGATTGCAGATATTCATGTAAGACATTTGCCATGAAGGGTGCATCTCTTCTTCCTCTTTTATTTAAAGGTCTGTCTTTATCAGAAAGAGCATGATTTTCCCAGCTTGATTTAGCATGCCTTATATAAATAACACGTTTCATATAAACTTACTACCCTTTTTTCCAGCTATCTCTTAATAAAACTGTACGGTTAAAAATGAATTCATCGTTTGTCGAATCTTCATCAATTCTAAAGTAACCTATTCGCATAAATTGGACAGTTTCTCCTTTTGGATAAGTATGTAAAGCCGGTTCCATATATGCCTTTTTATTTATTACAAGTGACTTTTCATTTACTTCATCCAAAAAATCTACACCTTCTGTAGTACCTGGTGCTTCTGTTTTAAATAATCGATCATACTCTCTTATTGTACAAGGAATAGCATGTTCTTGTGAGACCCAATGTAAAGTCCCTTTTGCTTTAACACCTGATGTATCACTACCACTCTTGCTATCAGGATAATAAGAACAAATTATTTCTTCAATTTGACCTTCATCATTTTTAACAAAGCTTTCACAGTGTATAATATAGGCATTCTTTAAACGCACATTCCTTCCTGGAGATAAACGGAAAAACTTTTTTGGTGCATCTTCCATAAAATCAGCTCTTTCGATATAAAGATGCTTTGAGAAAATGAGTTCACGTTCTCCATCTGATTCATTTTCAGGATTATTGATAGCACTTAATGTTTCATGAGTTTGTTCAGGATAATTTTTAATCGTTAGCTTGACTGGATCATTTACTACCATCATTCGATGACAAGTTTTATTTAATTCTTCTTTTATACATGCTTCTAACAGTGCTATTTCTTGAAGATTATTCCTTTTTGCAATTCCAGTTTTCTCACAAAACAGTCGAATTCCTGAAGCAGGATACCCTCTTCTTCTCATACCTGCAACTGTTGGCATCCTAGGGTCATCCCAACCCGTTACAATTCCATTCTCAACTAATTTCTTTAATTTTCTCTTACTCGTAATCATGTAAGAAACATTCATTCTGGCAAACTCCCTTTGTTTAGAAGGGTAAATTCCTAATTTTTCTATAAACCAATTATATAGAGGTCTATGATGAATGAATTCCAAAGAACACATACTGTGTGTTATTTCTTCAATTGAATCACTTTGACCATGGGCAAAATCATACATTGGATAAATACACCATGTATCTCCTGTTTTATGATGGTGTTGGTGTTTAATTCTATAAAGTAGTGGATCTCTCATTAACATATTTGTATGACCCATATCGATTTTAGCTCTTAATACTTTCTCCCCATCTTTATATTTTCCAGCTCTCATATCACGAAAAATGGCTAAATTTTCGTCAACTGTACGTTCTCTGTATGGACTATTTTTCCCTGGACTAGTAGGAGTACCTTTTAATTCTGCAATTTCTTCACTCGTCAAATCATCAACATAGGCAAACCCTTTTATAATCAGTTGCTCAGCAAAATTGTATAACTGTTCGAAATAATCTGAAGCAAAGAATAAATTATCCCACTCATATCCTAACCACTTTATATCTTTTTGAATATTTTCTACAAAGATTGTTTCTTCTGTTGAAGGGTTTGTATCGTCAAATCTAAGATTTGTTTTACCACCATACTTTTGAGCTATAGTAAAATTTACCCATATAGCTTTCGTATGCCCAATGTGCAAATAACCATTTGGTTCAGGAGGAAACCTTGTTTGAATGGATGTATATTTTCCATTTTTTAAATCCTCTTCTATGATTTGCTCTAGGAAATTTAATGATTCTCTTTTTTCACTCATTATAATACAATTACATTCGTTCTGGCATTTCAATGCCAAGCAAATTAAATCCTTTTCTTAATATTCTTGCAGTTTTATCTCCTAACAAAACACGAAATGCTTTTGCTGAATCTTCTTCTGCTCCAAGGATTCTTACATCGTTATAAAATTTATGATACACTTTAGCAACGTCATAACAATACATAGCTATAATCGATGGATCATAATCCTCCGCTGCTTTTTTTAATTTTTCAGGATACTCTAACAGCCTTTTTATCAACTCAATTTCTATCTCTTCTGCTTTATTATATCCTTTTTCGTTCTCTATAGTTATTGATGCCGCTTTTCGATTTATACTTTGTACCCTTACATAGGCATTCTGAACATATGGTCCTGTTGTACCTTGCATATCAACAGAATCATTCGGATCAAAAACCATTCTTTTCTTTGGATTAACTTTCAATATAAAAAACTTCAAAGCTCCAAGTCCTACCTTCTCATAGATTTGCTCTCTTTCTTCCAATGAAATACTTTCAGTTTCACCACGCTCAATCGCATTTTGTTTCGCAGTAGAAATGACATCATTCATTAAATCATCGGCGTCAACAACTTTTCCTTCTCGCGATTTCATTTTACCAGTAGTTAAATCAACCATTCCATATGATAAATGATGAAGATGATCACTGTATGATTCTCCTAATTTTTTCATGATAGCAAAAAGCGCTTGAAAATGATAATTTTGCTCATCTGCAACAACATATACCATTCCATCAGCTCTCGTATCTTGATAACGCAATTGCGCTGTACCTATATCTTGAGTCATATAAACAGAAGTCCCATCACTTCTCAACACTAATTTATGGTCTAGACCTGCATCTTCTAAATCAATCCACACACTTCCATCATCTTTCTTATAAAAAACACCTGATGCTAATCCTCCCTCTATTATATCTTTCCCAAGTTTATACGTGTCACTCTCATAGTAATAAGAGTCAAATTCCACTTTTAAACGTTTATAGGTTTCTTCAAATCCTTCATAAACCCAACCATTCATCTTTTCCCATAACTTTCTTGTGTCGGGATCATTTGCTTCCCATTTTAATAATAAAGACTTTGCTTGTTTTCCTAATGCACTTTTTTCATTAAAATAGGTATTCTTATAAGACTTAAAGAAGACTGATTTATCTTGTTTTTCACTTTCTTCAAACAATGTATTTGCTTCATCTGAAATCTGCCAAGATTCATATTCATTTTTGAACTCTTGTTCGAATTTCACGTAATAATCCCCCACAAAATGATCGGGTTTTTTACCAATATTCTGTGGTGTTGCTTCATTCCCAAACAAAGTCCACGCTAGCATACTTTTACAAATGGCTATGCCTCTATCATTTATAATTTGAGTCTTAATTACTTTTCTACCCGCAGCCTGCAAAATTTGCGCAGTTGACCAACCTAGCAAAATATTTCGCACATGACCTAAATGTAAAGGTTTATTAGTATTGGGTGAAGAAAACTCCACTAAAATAGTAGAGTCATCGAATGTATAATTCTCTTCTGTATCGAATGATCGAAATGCCTCTAGCCAGAAAGTATCTTGAAATTTAAGATTTAAAAAACCCTTTACAATATTAAATGATTCTACATAATCTAGATTTTTCATCAAATGCTCGCCAATTGACTCGCCTAACACTTGAGGATTTGTTTTTGTCGCTTTTAAAAATGGGAATAAAACGAACGTAATATCTCCTTCAAACTCTTTTCTCGTTTCATTAAATAATAATTTATCTTCTACATCATGTATACTGTAGTTATCCAATAAAAATGAACTTATCGTGTCCTTTAAATTATTTGGGATGATCATACTTAAACGTCTCTTTTCCTAACTATAAAATTTAGAAGCACAAAAGTAACCATAATTTAGTTGCTTTTTTGATGCAAATCAAACTTCTCATCTTTTTGTACATATTGTATCTACTCAACTTTTAGATAAGATTGTATTACCTAGTTGAAACTGAACAGACTATAGTAGAAATTCCATATCAACCAAATAAGCAGAAAAACACTTTAACAGTTTACAAAAAACCAAGTACATCACTGATTATCAAACACTTATAAAACATTGGGTTGTCAATGTTAATTTTATTTTAACAAATAGTATGAAAATGCCACAAAAAGGACTAATTTAGCGACGAAATCACGGATATATGAGATATTCATAAAATAAATATATACCCATCAGACTAATAAGGAAATTTAATTTGTTTGTCATAATTATAAAGGACTTTGGTACATACCAAAGTCCTTTTTACTTTTTCTACCATGTAACATCTAAGTTAGTAACATAAGTTTGGAAATTCTTACTTGCGAAGGTTTGTAATTAAACAACTGATCCTCATCATATTTCCTTTCGGAATCAATACAACAAGTTAAAAGTCTTTCATTATTGAGGATCGTAAGCGATAGCCTTGATTTCAATTAACAATTCAGGATGAGGTAAAGCTCTTACAGCTACGGTAGTTCTTGCAGGTCCATTTTCAGCTGTAAAAAACTCGCTGTAAGCCTTATTGTACGCTTTAAAATCTTCCATATTCACTAGAAAACTAGTTATGTCAATGACATTAGACAAATCGAGATCAATCTTTTTCAAATATGTTTCAATGTTTCGTATAACTGCTTTTGTTTGAATATAAGCATCTCCTTTTATGCTGCCATTTTCTAATACAGTAGACCCTTCTATGGTATTATCCACTCTTCTAGAACTTGTTCCGGATACATAAACAAAATCCCCTACTCGTTTAGTATGTGGGTATGGACCTAGTGGTTTCGCTCTATCTGAATGTATCTGATTACTCATTCAATTTATTTTTTATATAGTCTATTACTTGATTTAATTCTTGTTTAGAAGTAGGATATTCAAATTGATCATGAGCACAATATGCTAATAAAATTTCATCTTGTTTTCGACCCTTGATCATCGCCTCTTTGTAGGACATATCTTCTCTAAAGGTAACTAAAGAATATTTAGAATAATACCCTTCTCCATCTTGTTCCAATTTCATCTCAAGTTTTCGCTTTTTAATAAAATCTTCATCATCTACTTTATCTTGCATTTCGATAAAATTGTCTAAGGCAAGATCTGCTATTGCGTCACAATTCGGCTTTCGACTTTCTTGAAATTTTTCACAAAACTCCCCCCAATCTATAGTTTCCATTTCTTCTAAAATCTGATCAAACACATAAACATCCTCAAAAGAAGCATTCATACCTTGTCCATAAAAAGGGACAATTGCATGTGCTGCATCTCCTACAAGGAGCACTCTTCCTTTGTGGTGCCAAGGATAACATTTTACCGTACCTAACTTACCAATTGGATTGTTATTATAGTCATCTTGAAGTTCAGGAATAAGAGGTTTAAGATCTGGAAAATAGGCATCAAAGTACTGATCAATCTCTTGTTTCTCATCCAGTTCATTAAAACCGGCTTTACCTTCATATGGATTAAACATTGTAACCGTAAAACTTCCATCCATATTAGGCAATGCAATAATCATAAATTCTTGTCTAGGCCATATATGCAATGCGTGTTTATCAATTTTATATTGACCTTTCCCTGCACTTGGTATTTCAAGCTCCTTGTAGCCATGAGAGAGAAACTGTGAGGTACTATTAAAATTGGGAATTTCTTTTTGCATTGTTCGTCTAACAATAGATCCCGCTCCATCTGCTCCTATTACAAGGTCAAAATCTCCATAAACACTTTTGGCCCCTACTGTATAATAAACTCTAGACCTTTCTATATCAATTTTTTCTATACTAGTTTCAAAAAATATGACCACATTTTCCGATGTATCCAGCTCTTCTATTAACAATCGATTAAGATCTGTTCTTGATATAGAATTTATATAATCTTCACTTCTTCCACTATATGGGGAAAATCGCTTGTTACCCTCTGTATCATGAATCATCCTCCCTTTCATTGGGATGCATATCTCTTTTGCCGCTTGCGCCATTCCCATACGTTCCAGTGCTTGTAACCCTCGGTCCGACAGTGCTAAATTAATAGAACGTCCACTCTCCATCTCTTCTCTTCTCGGATCTTTACGTTTTTCAAAGACTGTTACTTTATATCCTTTTCTTGCTAAGGAAATACCTAGTAATGATCCGCATAAACCTGCTCCTACAATTCCTATAGATTGCTTATTCATTCCTATAGATTATTTTTTAAAATATCATAAAAATCGTACACCATCTCGTAAGAAGTATAAAGAGGTACTGGAGAAATTCTAATCACATCAGGTTCTCTCCAATCTGCAATAACTCCTTGTTCTGTTATGGCGTCAAACAATGTTTTATCTTGTCCTTTTATTTGAATAGACAATTGACTTCCGTGTTTGTTTACCTCTTTAGGAGTTATAATTCGAATATTATCATTTTCTAAAGACTCAATTAAGAATCTGCAATATGAGGTTATTTTATGGGCTTTCGCCCAAAGGTTTTCCATTCCAGCCTTCATAAATACTTCCAACGAAGCTTTGATCGCAGCCATACTTAAAATAGGAGGATTACTCAATTGCCAGGCTTCAGCACTTTGAATAGGATCAAATGCATCACGCATTTTAAAACGTGTCTTTTTATTATGGCCCCACCATCCCGCAAAACGATTGATTTGCAAATCATTATGATGTCTTTCATGTACAAAAACTCCCCCCAATGATCCTGGACCACTATTTAAATACTTATAACTACACCACACCGCAAAATCAATTCCCGATTGATGTAAATCCAATTTTATATTTCCAGCACCATGAGCACAATCAAATCCCACTTTAGCTCCTACTTCATGGGCTTTTTCTCCTATTCTCCTCATATCAAATGCCTGTCCAGTATAATAATTTGTATTCCCTATCATAACAAGTGCTAGCTCATCTCCATTTTCTTCAATGACTCGAATCAAGTGTTCCTCATTCACCAAATCATTGGCTTCGCTTTCTATTTCAATTAAACAATCGGCAGGATCGTAGCCATGAAATTTTATTTGTGATTCGACAGCGAATTTATCGGACGGAAAGGCATCTTTTTCAATGATGATTTTATTTCTCTTATCCGTAGGATTGTAAAAACTAACCATCATCAAATGCAAGTTGACAGATAAGGTATTCATAACAACAACTTCACTTGGTTTTCCTCCTACTACTTTAGCCATGGATTCAGTAAGAAATTCATGGTAAGGCATCCATGGATTTTTGGCATGAAAATGCCCTTCAACACCGTAAGTAGACCAATCTTCTAGTTCTTGGTGGATGGCTTGTTTTACATTCTTAGGTTGCAAGCCAAGTGAGTTTCCACACATATAGATATAAGGAGATCCATTGCTTTGGATCGGAAAATGAAAAGAATCCTGAAAAACCCTTAATTGATCTTCCTTATCCAACTTTTGGGCGAAAGCCCTATTATTTTCAAATTGCATTTTCAATTTTTCCTTCTTTTAATTTGTAATTCTACTAATAAATTTTTCTTTATCCTCATCTGTATACAGCCAATCTATCACGTTTTCTCTCCATATTTTAGTGTGTTCTACTTTATTTATAAAACCAAGAGCAAGTGCTTCATCTATTACTTTACCAGGATAAGAATCCTTGGTCGATTCCATCTCTCCTAATGGATAAGGAGAATCAATTCCTGCAATTACTTGTTCCGCAGTTTGTCGATCAATTAACAATCTAAAAGAATAAACATCATGGACGATGGAGTCAAAGAAAACATTCGTTCTAAATATATTACTTTCAGGAGCAGCAGCATGTTCAAACAAGTCCGGTCTTCCATAAAATCCCTGCTTTCGCCTCCCTATATTAACTTGACCATATTGATTTCCATGAGCGAAACAAGTCCTAGTATTGGGAAATTTATCAGCATAATTCAAGGAACTAAAAAAATGATAGGCATCAGCGGTTTGAGCACACATCCAAATTAAATGAAATCTCCAAAACTGATTTTCAAGTGCAATAAATTTTTCACCATCATAAGGGTGAATTTGAACTGCTAAACCTAGTTCGTCAATATATTTAAAAATAGGTTCAGTATGTGGATTGTAGATACTTTTCCATTGCTTATCATCCGATAAATAATGTGTGGGTAAGCATACAAGCTTCAATCCAAGTTCATGTACACATCGATCAATTTCCTTGATTGCTTCGTCAATGAAATTAGCTTGAATTACAAAACCACAAGTAAAGTATGAACCATTTTCTTTTTGTGTTTTAGCATTAAAATCATTTTGAAATCGGATGACATCGTACGCTGTTTTTTTATCAAGACCATTACAATATAGCTGTGAAAGATTTAAAATAACTTCATGTTGAATGTCATTTTTTTCTAACCATTCGATTTTATGATGTAAAAAGAAACTGTCATCAGTTATCGGTCTTTTCCAGTTGCCTTGGTACATAAATTTACCTTGGTCACATACCCAAAACAATTTTTGGTCCTTCATGAATTGTGGTATTTCATGAGGATATGGAATAAGATGACCATGGCCATCAATTTTAAGTTCAGGTAAGTTCATTAACTTGGCTTTGCTAAAATTGTCCCACAATTGGAACATTTCCTCTTTTCATCAGACGCAAAAAACTCTTCAAAAATATTTTTAAGGTCGTCTTCTATATTTTTCATAGAAAACGAGTCTTCGTAAACTTTTTCACCGCAATTTTCACAATGCCAAACCAATCCATCCTTCATATGCTCAGGTCTTTTCTGTTCGATCACGAGACCTATTGTATTCGCTGGTCTTCTAGGGGAATGAGGAATTCCTGGAGGCAGTAAATAGATATCACCTTCTCGTATATGAACGTCTTTATGAACTCCTTCATCAATAACTTTCAAGGTAATATCGCCTTCTACCTGATAAAAGAATTCTGGAGTTTGGTTAATATGATAATCTTTTCGCGAATTTGGACCTCCTACAACCATCGCAATAAAATCACCATCTTGCCATACCATTTTGTTTCCAACGGGTGGTTTCAATAAATGACGATTTTCATCGATCCATTTCTGAAAATTAACAACAGGAAATAATTTTGACATATCTATATTTTTATTGACTAAAACACGTGTTTTTTACTTCTGTAAAGAATTTGAGGGCTTCTATTCCACCTTCTCTCCCAACTCCACTATTTTTCACCCCTCCAAATGGAGTTCTCAAATCTCTTTTTAACCAGCTATTTATCCATACAATCCCAGCTTCAATTTCCCTACTCATTCGTATTGCTTTACGATTATCAGAAGTCCATACTGTTGCAGATAAACCATATTGTGTAGCATTTGCTTTCTGTATAGCCTCTTCCTCCGTTTCAAAAGTATCTATCGTAACAACTGGTCCAAAAATCTCTTCTTGATTTGTTTTACAATTTTGATCCATATTTGTAATGATCGTAGGAGCGATGTAGTATCCATTAGCGTATTCACCTTCCATTTTCAGTGCATGTCCACCGCACAATATGTCACCTTTCTCTTTCTTAGCTGTTTCTATGCAAGACAAGATTTTTTCGAAATGCTCTTTACTAACTATAGCTCCTACTTTAGTTTCATTGTCTGTAGGAGGCCCTACTTTCAACTTATTTGTGCGCTGAACGAAATCATTAGTGAATTTCGAAGCTATACTTTTTTCTACTAGAATTCTTGAACCACATAAGCATATTTGACCTTGATTACTAAAAGAAGAATGCATCGTAGTAGCTAACATTTTATCATAGTCACAATCAGCAAAAATCACATTCGGATTTTTACCTCCCATCTCTAAGGATACTTTTTTAAATTCTCCTGCAACGGATTCACTTATAATTCTACCAGTTCTTGTACTTCCAGTAAAAGAAACAGCCTTAATCAACTTATTTTTTACTAATTCTTCTCCTACTTCCCCGCCTACACCATTAACAATATTGAGTACTCCTGCTGGAAATCCAGCTTCATGGAATAACTGGCTAAACAAAAATGCAGTATATGGAGTTACTTCACTTGGTTTAGCTACAACGGTGTTCCCAGTTGCTATAGCAGGGGCAATCTTCCAAGTAAAAAGATACAATGGTAAATTCCAAGGAGAAATACAAGAAACTATACCAAGCGGATCATATGTAGTTACATTTAAACTACCATCATCCATCACAAAACTATCGCCATGAAACTGACTCACGGCATGAGCAAAAAAACGAATATTGGCAGATGCTCTTGGAATATCAACTCTGGCTGCTAATTTTCTTGGTTTCCCATTATCTTTAGTTTCTGCATCAATTAACAACTCAGCATGTTCATCTATGAGGTCTGCTAATTTTAGCATCAAGTTGACACGTTCTTCTCTTTTGGTTTTTTTCCATTGTTTCCATCCTTCTTGAGCTGAATGTATAGCATCTTTTACATCTTCTTCATTAGAGAACGAAAGGTTGGCATATTTTTCTCCTTTTGACGGATCAATTACATCCATCTTTTTGCCGCTTATAGCGTCTTTCCATTCTCCTCCAATATAATTTCTAATCTCTATCATTACTAATTGTTCATTTAAAGCTAATTATAGTGACCACACCCACCTATTTAAGAACTTTAAGATTATTCTTTTATTCAGCAAAATAGAATTTCTATAGCATGTTTTGTGAAGTGCAAATTATAAAAAAGATATTTATTTGCATAAACAAATGTTATTTTTCAATCTGCACTTGTTACACGATTTTAGCTTGTTCTAAAAATAGTTCTTTAAATTGAACTATTTCATTTTCAGTATTAAAATAATGAGGTGAGAATCTTACAGCCCAGTCTATACCTTTTTTTGACATATCAATTAATGCTGATTCTTTCATTGCAAAACTGTATATTACTCCACATCTATTTAACACCTTTTCCATTTGATTTTTTGAGAAATCCTTATATCTCCAAGTAATGATAGAGCAAGATGAGTTAGATTCTTCTAGTATTTTTAATCCATCAATTGAAGATAGAACTTCTCTGTATCTTAATTGAAGTTTTTTATTGTAAGCTGCAATTTCCTGTATTCCTATTGCATTAATTTCTGAAATACTTCTAGTTATACCTATTAAATTACTGTAGTTCTTTTCCCAATACTCCCATCTTTTTGCATCATCAGACAACTTATATGTTTCAGGACCCACCCATTGAGCACCGGCTAAATCAAAACATAATGGAAGGTTATTATTTTCTATAAATTGATCACTAACATAAAGAAACCCAGTACCTCTTGGACCTCTCAAGTATTTTCTTCCGGTTACTGATAAAAAATCACACTTTATGGCCTCTACATCTACTTGAATGTGCCCAATAGACTGGCATGCATCCAGTATATATGTACAATCATGTGCCTGGCAAAGATCTCCTACTTTAATTGCATCTTGGACAACACCTGTATTTGTTGGAATGTGAGTTAAAACCACTGCTTTCGGACTATATTTCAATAAACAAGCTTCTAAATGATTTATATCGATAAGACCATCTGCATCAGCATGTACATATTGAATTTCTATATTGAATCTTTCTTTGAGTCGAACAATTGATAAAATATTGGAAACATATTCAAGTTGGCTTGTAAGAATCACATCATTATGTTGCCATTCAATAGAATATATAGCTTGTGAAAATGCAGCTGTGGCAGATTGTTGAAAAGCAATGTTTCTTGGTTTAGCATTTATGAGTCTGGAACTTTCATTATAGAAGGATTGAAATCTTTCGTGCTGATCCATCATGAGTTTATATCCTCCCCATTTCGCCTCTTCTTTCATAAACGAAATCATAGAACGAATAGAAGATTGTGAAGGTAAGGAAGAGCCAGCAGAATTAAAAAAAAGATGCTGATCTATAGAATCGATATCTTTTCTTACTTCTTGGATCGAAAAATTTGGGGTCATTTATATGTTTCTATAAAATTGATCAACTCCGTAGTAAAAAGATCCGTTTCATTTATCATGGGAGAATGACCGCTTCTGTTAAATATAATTAATTCTTTTTCATCTATTGTTAACTCATTAAATGCAGAGCGTCCTAACTCAGGGGCAACTACCATATCATATGCTCCCCACATCAATAAAGTAGGTTTATCGATTAAAGCAATCTGTGAGGTAAGATTCGTTTCGAATAAATCATTTGCAAAAAGCGCATTATTAGTTTGTGACCCCGTCATCAAGGTCGTTAAATAATTATTGACAAAATATTGATACTTCACAATATCAAATGCTGCTTCTCCATCCAACGAACCAACAAGATCATCCGATAATAACTGAGATTCCACTTCAAATGCAAGTCCATTTATCACTCCAAAATTGCTAAGCGTTACTTGATTAATACTTACTTCATCAAGCTCATCTAAAAACCCTTGATAAATTGTTGCATTAATATTATTAGCAATCATATCTGTACAAATTGAGTCTATGAGAGCATATCCACTTACATAAACACTAGGAAAATCATGCGCTCCAGCTACCTCTATCCATCCCTGAAATTGGTCAGAAAATTCACTGTGCACCATTACAGAAGTTCCTAAAAGTCCACCCCAGCTATGCCCCATTAAAAACAACTTTATATCTTCTCCATATTTTGCTCTTAAAGAAAGAGCTAAAGCATAAACATCTTCTGTCATTAATTCAAGTGAATTTTCAGGTCCGCTCAGTCCGGATTGACTCATCCCCTGCCCCCTTTGATCCGTATATACGACAGCATAATTTGATTCTAAGCGATCCGAAAAACTTCCTAGTTTATATTCTAAACCATTCCCTCCTGGACCTCCGTGCAAAATAATGAGGAAAATATCACTAGATGTATCTCCATAGATATAAGCAGGAATTGTTGCTCCTTGTCTGACGACATTTATAAGGTCTATGGTATCTGTTTCATCATTCTGTTCACAAGCTAGAAAACATAAAATTGCAAATGAAATAAAGAGTATTCTCATTTAAAAAGTTTTACCGGTGGAAATTAAAATTGAAGGAAGAACTCCGTTATTATAGGGTGTTAAAAAAAACAAATTAGCTCTGATAAAACTACTTCGTTCTGTGATGTCATTTTTTATCCTGAACCCTAAAAATACATTGCCAAGTCCGTATACAGTAGCAAAAAGTGCTCTCTTCTTAACCTCAAAGTCATCGTTCACAACATAGTTATCCGTGGTAAAGTTACTCTGATAGCCTACACCAACGCCGTAATCTACCCTCAACCGCCGATATAATACCAAGTCATACTCAAGATTTAAATAATTCTGAAACCCTACATGTGAAAAAGGATCCCAGTAAGTTGTAAAAACGACAGATGGATAGAAAGTAGAGCGTTGAGGAGCAAAATACCCCACAAAAGGATGTGATCGATCAGTCTCTAGGGTGATTTTATATGAAATGCCAGGATTAATAAAATTATTGGCAACGACTGAATAACTATGAAAATACTTTTTGTCTTGGCCATAAAGAGCTAAAGTAAAAAAGCAACATATAAGGATTACTATCTTTTTCATACAATGAATTGTCTTCCAAAAATACTAAAAATAAAAAATCCTTACTCTACAATGTAAAGAAAGGATTTAATTATGCGGAGGAGGAGGGATTCGAACCCCCGGTACGCTTTCACGCACGCCGGTTTTCAAGACCGGTGCATTCAACCAGCTCTGCCACTCCTCCTTATGAGTGTTCATAGAACCAATCGGTGCGCAAAAGTAGGTAATGTTTTCAATTTACAAAAAGATATACACAAAAAAAATCAACACTTTATTCTATCATGTGAAGCGATTTATAAAGGATAAATTATAAATGTTTGATTTTTAGAATATAGTGATACATCTGATTGTTATATTTTTTGGGCTCGAGCCCAAAAAAGAATAAAAAAGAAGAATTAATTAATCAAAGGATGTTGTCAAAAATTTCTTGGCTAATCCATGAGTATTGTTACCTTTGTACCCCGTAATGTAAAAAACAAAAATGGCTAAATATATATTCGTTACGGGAGGAGTTACTTCATCACTAGGCAAAGGAATTATTGCCGCCTCACTTGCAAAACTTCTTCAAGCAAGGGGCTGCAAGGTCACCATCCAAAAATTTGACCCATACATAAATGTCGACCCAGGAACACTGAATCCTTATGAACATGGAGAATGCTATGTAACAGATGATGGTGCTGAAACAGATCTTGATCTAGGACACTATGAACGTTTTTTAAATACACCGACTTCTCAGGCAAACAATGTCACTACTGGACGAATTTACCAAACAGTTATCCAAAAAGAAAGAAGAGGCGAATATCTAGGAAAGACTGTTCAAGTAATTCCGCATATTACAGATGAAATCAAACGCAGAATGTATCTCCTTGGTGATCAAGGAGAATATGATATTGTAATTACCGAAATAGGTGGAACGGCTGGTGATATTGAATCTTTACCCTATCTAGAAGCAATAAGGCAAATAAGAAGGGAAAAAGGTAAAAATAATTGCGTTTTTATTCATTTGACCCTCATTCCATACTTAAGAGCAGCAAAAGAATTAAAAACAAAACCCACTCAACACAGTGTTAAAGAATTGCTACAACAAGGGATTCAACCTGATATTCTTGTGTGCAGAACCGAACATACCTTGACAAAAGAAATAAGGGAAAAGATTGCTTTATTTTGCAATGTTGAGCAAAAAGCTGTTATAGAAGCTAAAGATGCTGACACTATTTACGATGTGCCTTTACTAATGCAAAGAGAAAAACTGGATAAAACAGTTTTAGAAAAACTTGAAATCGACAATCACAACGAACCTGATCTTATACAATGGAAGTCTTTCTTGGGCAGATTAAAAAACCCTATTCATGAAGTAAAAATTGGTCTTGTAGGAAAATATAATGAGTTGCCTGATGCTTATAAATCCATTTACGAATCATTTATTCATGCTGGCGCTGCAAACGAGACTAAAGTAACAGTCGTTCCAATCCATTCAGAAAAAATGGAACAAAGTGATGGGTATGTTGAACAAGAATTAAAAGATTTAGATGGTGTTCTCATCGCACCAGGATTTGGAGAACGCGGGATTCTAGGAAAGTTAAAAGCAATTCAGTACATAAGAGAAAATCACATTCCATTCTTTGGTATATGCCTAGGACTTCAATGTGCTGTGGTAGAATACGCTCAAAATGTTGCTAATTTGGAAGATGCATGGTCGGCAGAGTATAAAGAATCTGCTGAATCAAAAGTAATTGACTTGATGGAAGATCAAAAATCGATTACGGAAAAAGGAGGAACAATGCGACTTGGCACCTATAAATGTAAAGTCAAAAAAGGGAGTTTAGCCCATAAAATTTATGGCAAAGAAGAAATTACAGAACGACATAGACATCGTTATGAAGTGAACAATCACTTTCTTAAGAAATTAAGGACAGCAGGCCTAGTTACGAGCGGTATAAATAGCAAATTTGATTTGGTAGAAATAATTGAGTTGAAAGATCATCCGTTCTTTATTGGCGTTCAATTCCATCCTGAACTTAAAAGTACCGTAGAGAATCCGCATCCTATATTCATACATTTTATAAAAGCTGCAATCACACGTAAAGAAGTCATTAAGGATCTTAAAATGCAATTGAGTTAATGAAAAACAGGAAACTCAGTTTGGAAGAACTTGGAAGGATGGATGTTGAGACATATCGAGCTTCCACAAAAATTCCAGTGACCGTTGTTCTTGATGATATTCGTTCAGCACTTAATGTAGGAAGCATTTTCAGAACCTGTGATTGCATAGGTGTAGAAAAGATATTGTTATCTGGAATTACTGCTCAACCTCCACACAAAGAAATTTTTAAAACAGCAATAGGAGCAACAGAATCGGTTGAATGGGAATATTTTCCTACTATTAATGAAGCGCTCAATTCAATTCCAGAAGCCGTCATGATATCTGTAGAACAGACGACCCAATCGATTCCTCTAACAGAACTTAATACATCTCATTTGAATAAGCATGTCTGTATTGTTTTAGGAAATGAAGTGAAAGGAGTAAGTCAAGATGCAATTGAACAAAGTTCCTTTTGTCTTGAAATTCCTCAATATGGAACCAAGCATTCTTTCAATGTTTCGGTGTGCGCAGGTATTGTATTATGGGAATTAAGTCAAATCTTAAGACAACAATAATGAAAGTTGCAGAAATATGGAGGTATCCTATTAAAGGATTGGGAGGATATCAATCTCAACAAGCAAAAGTATTAGAGAGTGGATTGGAACATGATCGTAGATTCATGCTGATTGATAAAAATGGTAAGTTCATCAGTCAGAGATCCCATAAATCAATGGCGAAACTTGCTGTAGAACAAACAATCGATGGGCTTAAAGTGACTCAAAAAGACACGCCACATAATCAACTATTAATCAATGATATAAATGACATCACCTCAAACTTAACATCGGCTAAAGTATGGAATTCTACTGTAGAGGCTCATGTTCTAAAAAAGGAAATAAATGAATGGTTTAGTACTTTTTTAAATGATAATGTTAGGTTAGTAAAACAAGCCACTTTCGCTAATAGAAAAAGATGGATTAATGGGAAAAAAGTTGGAATTAGTTTTGCAGATGGTTATCCCATACTATTTCTCTCTAAGTCATCAGTCAAAGATTTATCCTTGAGAATGGGGCAAGAAGTTGATCTTAGGCAGTTTAGAGCAAATATCATAATCGAAGATTGTGCTCCATATCAAGAAGACGAACTAAGTACATTTCAAATTAGAACAACATCTTTTAAAATGGTAAAACCATGTAAAAGATGCCCAGTAATAGACATTCATCAAGACACAGGAGAATCCCATCAGAAGGTTGTTAAAGCATTATTACAGTATAGAAAAAGTGGAAATGCAGTAATATTTGGGATGAACGCAGCGATCAAGCAGGAAGGCATTATCAAATTACATGATACATTAAAAATAAATTAAACATATTAATTATTTTGATTATATGTATGACTCTGCTTATCTTTATATTTAAAATAGAATATCTAAAATGAGAACATTTAATTTAAAATCATTACTTCTTGCGATATGTTTACTTTCTGCAAGTTTTACTGGGCTTAAAGCCCAAAAAATATATTTTTGGTTGGATGCTGGCGCAAAAGTTTCTGCTGGATCTGGTATGCTGTATAATAATAATTTGATCAATGATCGTTCAATTGATCCTGCCTTTGCCTCAGTTTATGGTTTTGGTGGAAAGTTTGGTTTTAACTTTGGTCAATTTCATGCAATTACAGTAGATGCTTTATACAGTTCAGTTTCTCAAACCAATGGATTGGTAGATGACGGGATTCCATTAACTGAAAGAAAAGTTAGTTTTAATGCTGTAGATTTTTATGGAATGTATCGTTACAATAGAAATTTGAATTATGTTGAATTGGGTGTAAAATACAGCTTATACCAACGCTTTCTTCAGACAATAGACGGAGGTACAGCAAATCTTGCAGACGATTTATATGTAGATAATATGTTAAGCCCGGTCCTGGGGTTTGGATATTATATGTTTAATGCCGATTCCTTTACAGCTAATCTAGGATTTAGATTGTCCTATGGCATCAATGACATCTTGAGTGAACAAGGGGCGCAAACAGCCGCTTTTACAAGTCCTATTGAGTACGATACATACGCAACTACCAATCCAGCTTTTTTCGAAGTTGTTTTGGAATTAAACTTTGGTTTGGGACAATATGCAAAATCTGTTTGCGGAAAAAGAGCAAGTTTTATGAGTTTGTAAGAAAACCATACATAAAAAATAAAAAGCCTTTTTGAATGGATTCAA
>JAHDGD010000067.1 GCA_020627825.1 Saprospiraceae bacterium | reverse complement strand
TATTTTAAAGTCAAACTCATTTTTTTGCAATTAGAATGTATCGCCGATAATCTAAAATAAAATGGGCATTACTTTAGAAATTAAGAACGTAGCTAAACTGACAGTATGTTCAATTTTTTAGCTTTTAAATCCCCCATCATGTAACTAGATGTTTGGTAAAGCACCAAATTCAATAGCTGTTTGCATATCAGTGTTCACTTATTCAATATTTGATTGATTTAAATCACCTTATCAATTTCCATACTTTTTCATAGTTTTGGTCAATTAAAAAAATTGAAAATGATATAGATTGGATGTTGGACCAAGCGAGAACATATAGGTATTCACCTCTTATTTTGATCATAGTTTTGATCGGGGGGCTTTTAATTATATTACCTCATAGTTGCAATGTTACTTCCATTAATACAGAACCATTTTCTCAGCGAATACCAAATGAAATAGACTTCAATTTTCATGTAAAACCAATTCTATCTGATAGATGTTTTAAATGCCATGGTCCCGATCCAAATACTCGGGAAGGAGGTCTTAGACTTGACACAAAAGAAGGAGCCTTTGCAGCACTAGGAGAGTTAAAAGACCACCATGCAATCATTCCCCACGATGTCGAGAACAGCACGTTAATAAGTCGTATACTTTCTGGTAATCCTGATGATATAATGCCTCCACCAGAATCAAATCTTACTATAGAAGAATTCGAAGTGGAGATTTTAAAAAAATGGATAGAACAAGGAGCACTATGGAAAGAACATTGGTCATTTCTAGCAATCGAAAAGCCCGAATTTCCAGAGGTAAAAAATAGAACTCAAATTCAAAATGAAATTGATCTTTTTATCCAAGCTAAACTCGAAGAAAATCAGATAAATCCGCTTAACAAAGCAACAAAAGAACAATTAATAAGAAGAGCTTCATTTGATTTAACAGGTTTACCTCCTTCACTTGATGAAATCGATAAGTTTCTCAAGGATGAAAGTGAAAACGCTTTCGATAAAGTAGTAGATCGTTTACTACAAACAGATGCTTATGCAGAACACATGACAACTCAATGGCTTGATCTTGCCCGCTATGCTGATTCACATGGATATCAAGATGACCTAGAGCGCATTATGTTTCCTTGGAGAGATTGGGTTATTCATGCATTTCAGCAAAATATGCCTTATGACCAATTTGTGAAATGGCAATTAGCTGGTGATCTTTTGCCTAATCCTACAAAAGAGCAAATCATCGCAACTGCTTTTAATCGCAATCATAAAATCACACAAGAAGGAGGTGTTATTCCAGAAGAGTATCGTGTTGAGTATGTTTCAGATAGAACGCAGACTTTTGGGACAGCATTTCTTGGTTTGTCGTTTGAATGCGCAAAATGTCATGATCATAAATATGACCCTATAACGCAGAAAGATTATTATAGCCTTTTTAGTTTTTTTAATAGTGTACCAGAAAATGGTTTAATAGAACCATATGGAGCAATTCCAAAACCCTACATTACATTAACAGCTGAAGAGATTGAAGAATCCTTGACATTCATTAAGAATCTTGACACATTAGAAAGTATTCCCCTCATGATTATGGAAGACATGCCTGAGCAACGACAGGCTTATATACTTTCACGAGGTGCCTACGACAATCCCACAGATCCAGTAAATTCGGATACTCCAAAAGCTGTTTTAGCTTTCGACAATTCATTACCAAGGAATCGTCTAGGATTAGCAGAATGGTTATTCACACCGAAAAATCCACTTACTGCTAGGGTTACTGTAAATCGATTGTGGCAACAATGTTTTGGAAAAGGCATTGTGGCAACCCCTGATGACATGGGAAATCAAGGATCTTTACCAACACATCCAAAATTACTAGATTATTTAGCAATTGAACTAGTTGAAAGTGGATGGGATCTACAGTATATTTTGAAAAAAATTGTACTATCGTCAGCATATCAAAGGACAACTAAAACAACTGATGAGTTAATGCAAATCGATCCTGAAAACAATCTTTTAGCACGTGTAAGTCGTACCCGTCTCTCAGCAGAAATGATTCGTGATCATGCATTAAAATGCAGTGGCTTATTAAATAATACAATAGGAGGTCCAAGTGTAAAACCTTATCAACCGGCTGGACTATGGGCGGAGACTATAGGAGGAGGTGGCGGAAGCTTAGCAGAGTACAAACAAGATAAAGGCAACAAGTTATACAGAAGAAGCATGTATACTTTTTGGAAAAGGACTGTCCCTCCTCCTAGTATGATGACTTTTGATGCACCAACTCGTGATTTTTGCATGGTAAAAAGACAATCGACGAGCACGCCTTTACAAGCATTAATATTACTAAATGATCCGCAAATTATAGAAGCTGCTCGAGTATTTGCTTATCGATCAATAGAACAACATAGCTCAATTAAAGAGCGTATTCAAATGATGTTTAGATTGGCTACTTCTAGACATGTTGAAAAGGATGAATTGGAACAATTGATTGCTTTTTATTATGAAGAAAAAGAAAGATTTACAGAAAACGTTCAAGATGCTACATCCCTTTTAAAAACCGGTGAATATCCCATGAAAGAATTGCTAACAAACGAAGAAATAGCCGCTTACACAATGGTAGCAACTGCTATTTTCAATCTTGATGAAACCATTTCAAAAGGGTAAATAAGCCAATATGAGTAAACTAATTGAAGATAGAAAATTACAATTGAATCGCAGAGCCTTTTTGTCAAAAGCTAGCACCGGAATAGGTGTTGCTGCATTATCTTCTATTCTTGGCGGTTGTCATTTATTCAATGCCTCAGATACCAATATTTTAACTCAGAATAGTAATCTAGGAGGTATCCTTGATGTTCCACATATTGCCCCAAAAGCAAAACGAGTTATTTATCTTTTTCAAAGTGGAGGACCATCTCAACTTGAATTATTCGATTATAAACCTCTTTTAAATAAATTGAGAGGTCAAGACCTTCCTGAATCTGTGCGAAAAGGTCAACGATTAACTGGTATGACTTCTGGCCAGAATGAATTTCCTTTAGTTGGTTCACAGTTTGATTTTTCTCAACATGGGGTCAATGGAACTTGGATGAGTAATTTAATGCCTTACACATCCAAAATTGTTGATGAACTTTGTATCATTAAATCTATGCATACAGAAGCAATAAATCATGATCCTGCAATAACCTTTTTTCAAACAGGCTCTCAACAACCTGGTCGTCCAAGCATGGGCTCTTGGTTAAGTTACGGGATGGGAAGTATGAACGAGGACCTTCCTACTTTTACGGTGCTTTTATCAAGGGGTACAGGAAGAAAATTTGGTCAACCTTTGTATTCTCGCTTATGGGGAAATGGATTTCTACATTCTTTACATCAAGGGGTTCAATTCAGATCAAGTAAAGATCCTGTTTTGTATCTACAAAATCCTGAAGGTGTAGATGCTTCTAGTAGAAGAAGAATGCTTGATCACTTAGCCGAATTAAATCAAAAACAACTTGAAGAATTTGGAGATCCTGAAATAAGCAGTCGAATTGCGCAATATGAAATGGCGTATCGTATGCAAACATCAGTTCCAGAAGTAATGGATATATCTAATGAACCTGATTATATATATCAAATGTACGGGCCAGACTCAATGAAACCTGGAAGTTTTGCTGCTAATTGTTTATTAGCAAGACGTTTGGCTGAAAAAGATGTCCGCTTTATACAATTGTATCATATGGGATGGGATCAACATGAAAATTTACCAACACAAATCCAAGGTCAAGCAAAAGATGTCGATCAAGCATCCGCGGCACTCATTATGGACTTGAAACAACGAGGCATGCTAGACGACACCCTTGTGATATGGGGTGGAGAATTTGGAAGAACAAATTATTCACAAGGAACACTTACAGCAAAAAATTACGGTAGGGATCATCATCCTCGTTGCTTTACTATTTTTATGGCAGGAGGTGGAGTAAAACCTGGAATGGTATATGGTGAAACTGACGATTTTGGTTACAACATAATTAAAGACCCTGTTCATGTTCATGATTTTCAAGCTACATTGTTACATTTACTTGGAGTAAATCACGAACAATTGACCTATAAATATCAAGGAAGAAGATTCCGATTAACAGATGTACATGGCCACGTAATAAAAGATCTTATTGCCTAAAACTATGCAGACTAGAAGAACCTTCCTTGAACAAATAACAACGACTACTTTAGGAGGTATTATCCTTAATGGACATTCTTTAATATATAATAAAAACAAGCGTTTCAAAGACCTCATTATTGGTCATGGATCACATCAGTATAAAATTGATTTATCATGGGGCGCATTGGATGCGAATTATTATCCTGTAAATGATTGTCATGAAATGGTACAAGATTCCAAAGGAAGAATCGTGTTACTTACCAATCATACCAAAAATAATGTTATCATATACGATCAATCAGGCAAATTAATTGAAGTATGGGGCACTGATTTTCCTGGAGCACATGGATTGACATTGCAAGTAGAAAATGGAGAAGACTTTTTATATATAGCAGATAATACACGCCATGAAATCATTAAAACTACTATTGATGGTAAAATTGTAATGATCATACCTTATCCAAAAAATAGCGGCAAATACGAAAATAAAACACAGTACATTCCAACAGAAACCGCAATTACCCCAAATGGTGACATTTATGTAGCGGATGGGTATGGACAACAACACATTATACAGTATAATGCAAAAGGAGAACTTGTAAATATCTTTGGAGGAAAAGGAGAAGGTGATGCTTTTTTTGATAATGCGCATGGAATTTGTTATGATGACCGTGATCCTAATAATCCATCTTTACTTATAACAGCGAGACAACGAAATGAATTAAAACGTTTTTCATTAGACGGACAACTGATAGAAGTTATACCTCTTCCAGGAGCATATATTTGTCGCCCTGTAATACATAAAAAACATGTTTATTTAGCAACTATATGGTCAGGCGATGGAAAATCTAATTCAGGATTTGTTTCTATTCTGAATGAACAGAATAAATTGATTTCAGCTCCAGGTGGGAGTAAACCAATATATAGAAATGGAACTTTGCAATCTATGCATCAAACAGCCAAAATATTCCAACACCCACATGATGTTTGTGTCGATCAGGATGAAAACCTATATGTTGCTCAATGGAATTCAGGTAAAACCTATCCCATAAAATTAACACGAATCTAATGAGAAGCCTTTCGATAATTTTTCTTTTAATACTTTTAAATACAACCTTTTTTTGGGCGCAAAGCCCCGAAAAAAATAATCAATATGAACTAATTAAATCGTTTCAATTATCTAAACCATCAATAATCAGTAGTTCCATTTTTTTTGAGGATACCGTGACGATTCAATTTATACTTAATATGGATGATGTAACATTTCATTATACGCTTGATGGAACAATGCCATCGAAACAATCTCCATTATATAATCAAAATATAACATTAAAGAAATCATCTGTTGTTCAAGTTCGAGCATTCCACCCTGATTACAAACCAAGTGAAATTTCCAAGTTACATTATTTTAAAATCAATAAAAAAATAAAGATAAAACACATTAAATTGAGTCGGAATCCAAGTGAAAATTATCCTGGAATAGGTAAAGAAGGTCTAGTTGATCTTATCAAAGGTTCTCATGATTTTAGGTCGAATAAATGGATGGGGTTTAATGGAGGAGCACTTGAAATATTAATAGAGCTAGAAAAAAGAACCTGTATAAATCAAGTTACTGCCAGTCTTATTCAAGATCATAATTCTTGGATCTTTACACCAAAATTAATGGAGGTTTATACTTCTAAAAATGGGAAAAAATTTAAAAAAGTAGATTCATTAATTACTAATTGTCCTACTATTGAAGCCAACAATGGATTTCAATTTTTATCTTCATCTTTCAAAAAAGAAAAATCTACATTTGTCAAAATTAAATTAATCAGCCTAGAAGCAATCCCAGATTGGCATCCAGGGAACGGCTCGCCAACTTGGTTCTTTATTGACGAAATCATTATAGAATAAGCAATTAAAATGATTCAAATAATCGGTAGATTTCATCCTTTAATTCTCCATTTACCAATTGGTATTCTGGTTCTCGCCTTTATAATGGAATGGCTGAGTAGAAAGGCGAAATTTGCACATCTAAAATTAGCAGTTGGAATATCATTACATATTGGAATGTGGTCTGCTATTCTAGCTGCAATTTCAGGATATATTTTATCATGGGAAGGAGGCTACGAAGAAACGCTAGTGAATCGTCATCAATGGCTTGGTATAGCTACTGCATGCTCATCTATTGCATTGGTGATTTTACATATAAATCGGGTCAAAAGAATAGGCAAACTCTTGTATTTCCCTACATTTATTGGTCTCATGATTATTTTAATGATAACAGGACATCTAGGTGGTTCCCTCACCCATGGCAGTGACTTTTTAAGTGCTCCATTGACTCAAGAAAAAGAAGAAGCCAAATCGTTCTCTCCAGTTGACCGAAATAATGCACTTATATATCAAGATGTCATTTTTCCTATTTTTAAACAGAAATGCACACGCTGTCATAATACATCAAAAAGAAAAGGAAAACTTCTTATGAGTACGATTGATGGCTTAAAGAAAGGAGGTGAAAACGGCCCTTTCTTTATTTCAGGAAATGTATCAGAAAGCCTTTTTTTGCAAAGAATACATTTACCTTTAGATGACAAAGAGCATATGCCTCCAAAAGGTAAAAACCAATTGACAAAAAAAGATATCGCATTATTGGAGTGGTGGATAGAAGAAGGTGCGCCATTTGATAAAAAATTAAATGAAGTAGAATCTTCAGAAAATATTAAATCTATTCTATCAGAAAAGTTTCCAGATAATTCTGATGTCTTTGCACAACCAATATCACAAGCTGATGATCAGGATATCATAAAAATAAAAGAAAACGGAATTAATATTCAAAAACTATCAGAAGATTTACCTTTCCTGACTGCAAATTTAAGTCATAAAAAAAATCTTTCGAAAAAGACATTTCAACAATTAGATAAAATCTCAGATCAGCTAATAGAAATCGATTTAAACTCTTCTAACATTAATGATGAGTTACTTAGATCTCTTTCTAACTTTCCGCACTTATGCAAAATATCATTACAAAAAACTGAAATTACTAATGATGGATTAATTGCATTGGAACAACTCAAATTTCTTCAACATTTAAATCTATATAAAACGAACATATCAAATGAAGCTGTGGAATCACTTTCCAAGATGCCACAATTACGACATCTTTATGTATGGGAAACTAATTTTACAGATATAGGTAAATTAGAATTACTAGAAAAACGTCCTATGATTGATGTAAATACAGGAGTTTCTATTGAAATATTTGGAAAATCTACTTTGAGTCCGCCTGAAATAATACCTCAAAATGAATTATTTATCGATTCAACTTTGATTGAATTACAGTCAAGTTTTAAGGACGTAAATATTTATTATACCTTGGATGGGACTAAACCAGATTCGAACTCCATTAAATATATAAGCCCATTTTACATTAAAAACAGTCGAGAAATTCAATCATTAGCAATGAAAGAAAATTGGATTTCAAGTGATATTTCATCTAAAACGATTGCCAAAGCACGCTATAAAATCTCAAAAATCGAATTGAGTTCGGAACCAAATGAAAAATATAGCGCTAATGGACCAACATCTCTCATAGACTTAAAAAAAGGTAAAAATGACTTTAATGATGGAAGTTGGATCGGCTATCAAGGTAGAAACTTTTCAGTTATGTTGGATCTTGAAAATAAAAAACCAATTTCATCTATTTCAATAGGTTCAATAGAAGACACAAATTCTTGGATATTTTACCCAAAAAGTATTCAAATTTCAATTTCTACAGATGGGAAAAATTACCAAAGGATTGCTCAAAAATCAATACCAACTGCACTTGAGCCAAGTGCTTCGAATACCAGAAATTTTATCGTTAACCTTTTAAATGAAGTGAATACTAGATTTATTAAAGTAGACGTTAAAAGTAATTTAAAAAATCCTTCTTGGCATCCAAACCATGACGAACCTTGTTGGGTATTTATTGACGAGATAATGATAGAATGATTCCTTCTTTTACAATAAGTCTAAAATAAAAGAAGTGTAATTATTATTTTTTTGGGCTCGAGCCCAAAAAAGTTTTTAAAAAAAAAATAAAAAAATAGTTAGTAGAATATCAAAATAAAAAAAGACTTTGGAAAATGACGGAAGAATTTAAAAATAAACTGCTCTCTAAACACACAAGCTGTCAAGAATGTCCTTCAAATAAGGATATCCAAATTCTATTTGAAGAAATTCTTACGTTATTATTTCCAGATTTCTCAAATAATAAGTTATCTTCAATAAAAGAAATCAATAACAGAATTGAGCATATTTACTCTCTGATATTAAATTTATTATCTCATTATTCAACATTATGTTCTTCTCAACCTGAGCGCACAGCATCAGAATTCATCTGTTCGTTAGAACAAATAGAAAATAGCATACAATTAGATGTTGATGCCATATACAATGGTGACCCTGCAGCGAAAAGTAAAGAAGAAATTATAAGGTCTTACCCAGGATTTTATGCTATTGCGGCTTATAGAATTGCAAATCTATTGCATAAACTTGGAATAAAAATGGTACCAAGAATAATAACTGAATTAGCTCATCACAGAACTGGCATTGACATTCATCCTAGTGCTTCAATTGGACATTCCTTCTGCATAGACCATGGGACAGGAGTTGTAATAGGTGAAACAACAGAGATAGGTAATCATGTCAAAATTTATCAAGGGGTAACATTAGGTGCACTTTCTGTTGAGAAAATAGACGCAAACAAAAAGAGACATCCTACTATCCAAGATCATACTGTAGTTTATGCAAATGCAACAATCTTAGGCGGAGAAACCGTAATAGGACAGCATAGTGTAATAGGTGGAAATTCTTGGATAACTAAAAGTGTCGAACCTTATTCCATAGTGTATTACAAACCAGAAAACAATCAAGTAAAAAAGAAGAAAAAACAGGTATGATAGAATTAATAGGAAATACACCTTTAGTTGAGTTGAAGATATTAAATAAAAATCCTAACGTCAAAGTTTACGGAAAACTTGAAGGACAGAATCCAGGCGGATCCGTAAAAGATAGAGCTGCATTAAATATGATTACAAACGCCATTAAAAGAGGAGAATTAAATGGTGGAAAAAGTATAGTTGAAGCAACAAGCGGAAATACTGGCATAGCCTTAGCGATGATAGCTGCTCTAAAAAAGATTCCTATTACCTTATTGATGCCAGAGACAGCAACTGAGGAACGCAAAGCATCAATGAGAGCTTATGGTGCTAAACTCATCCTTACTGATGGAGCAAAAGGAATCGAATATTCCAGAAAATTAGCAGAAGAAATGGCACAAACTGATCAATATGTCTTGCTAAATCAATTTGGAAATCAGGACAATCCAGCTGCACATTACAATTCAACAGGTCCAGAAATTTGGAATGACACCAATAAAAAAATTACACACTTTGTAAGTTCAATGGGTACCACGGGCACTATAATGGGAACTTCAAGGTATTTGAAAGAACAAAATTCCGATATAAAAATTATTGGAGTCCAACCAAAAGAAGGATCTAGAATTCCAGGTATTCGGAAATGGAGCCCAGATATGGTACCGAGTATATGTGATTTTTCAAGAGTAGATGAAATTCGTTATGTAAATAAAGAGCAAGCAATTATGACGACAAGAAGACTTGCAAAAGAAGAAGGAATCATGGCTGGTATGAGCAGTGGGGGAGCAACCAAAATTGCACTAGAACTTGCGAAAGAACTAGAATCAGGAATAATCGTTTGTATTATTTGTGATCGAGGCGATCGCTATCTCAGCTCTGATCTATTCAAAGAATAATTTAAATTACATGAATAACTAATTGTAATAAACCAATATTATTTTTAATGATACTTAATTTCTATCCTCATGTATAAAGAAATTTTAAAAAACATTCTATTTATATCATTCTTAATGTATTTATCTGTTCTTTCAGCTCAAGATCTAAATTCAGAAGGAATGATTGATACTTCAAATAATACAAATTGCAGTTGCTGCTCGAAAGTGTATTCGGATTTTGATTTTTGGATAGGAGAATGGACTGTATATGATACAATAGGAAATCGTCTAGGTAAAAATTCGCTAAGAAAAATTCAAGATAATTGCATTCTCCAAGAAAACTGGATAGGCGATAGTGGCACAACTGGAACTAGTATAAATTTTTATAATAAAATTGATTCTAAGTGGCACCAAGTTTGGGTAGATAACGCAGGAAATGTTTTAAAATTAAAAGGAGAATTAGTAAACAAGGAAATGGTTTTAAAAAGTGAATTGTTTAAAAGAGAAAATGTGAACGTTTATCATCGAATTAAATGGTCTCTGACAAAAGAAGGAGAGATTACTCAAAAATGGGACTTGTTAAATGAAGAAAACGAAATCATCCTAACCTTATTTATTGGAATATATAAACTTGATGAATAAAAAAATACTCACTTATAAAATTCGATTTAATATATAAATTTAAATTTCCAGCTTGAACTAAATTCATTCTATCTATTTTCATTAAGATAACGAAACACACAACAACAGTTTCGATTTTCAAAATTATCTTAATTGTATTGGTCAATATCAAATCAATCTTATCCGCTGAATAAAAAAAATGCCTTAAAAAAACCAATATGAATTCTAACATTTCGTACAATAGCATTAACCCTAGTTCAGGAACAATTGCGACTAGTATTCCAGAACTCAGACAACATAAAAAGGGCTGATTACTTGTATAATCAGCCCCTTCTTATTACATTATTATGTAGTTTATTCTTGGATAACAAACGTCTTCGAATCAATCACATCTCCACTTTTTAATATCACAACATAAAATCCAGATGTCCAACCCTCGATATTTAAAATTTCAGTTGTTGTTACATCGGTCGTTGTTCCTTTTACTTTTAATAATTGTTGACCCAATTGATTTTGAACCATCAAGATATAGTCTTCTCCTTTATTTCTATTAAATTCTACGGATATAAAATCACTAGCTGGATTAGGATAAATAGACATTTCTTTATAAAGTATTTCATTCCCTGATGATCTAGTAGTAATTCCTAACTCACTATCTTGTTGTACCGCATTATTTTGACTTTCCAATGGATTTGAAGCATCTATTGAACAAGCTGTCACAGTCGATAAATCAATCTCTATAGCTGGGGCATCCCCATCGTAAGCATCACTTAAACTTATTGAAACTTCTAATACCCCACCTGGAATCGTAACAGAAACAGAACTTTGATCTGCTCCGCTGTAAACTCCTATTGTACTAGTGTTTCCATTACCATCAATAGCCTGTACTTCAACTAAATCTATATATCTCTTAGAAGGATTTCCGTTCTGAACAGCATCTATATTATTAATCGTAAATTCTACATTTTGAACAAGATTTGGAAATGTCAAATTTACTGTACTACTTCCAGTTCCTATATGACTTAACGTACTAGGACTAAAACTAAAAGTAGAAATTGTACAATCACAAAAATCTGGAATACCATCACCATCTGAATCCATTGTATCATCTCCACCTTCACATACATCTTCTGCATCACAAACACCATCTCCATCGCTATCCTCAAATAAACCAGAACATAGACAATTTTCATCATACACATCATTCACCGTACATGAATCACCATCATCACAACTTGTGCCTATTAATGCATCATCAAGATCTGGACATTGATCAGCTTCATCACAAACACCATCTCCATCACTATCGGAACAATTAAGGGTTTGACAACTTACAACATCAGTGGTTGTTATACTTAAAGTACCACTAAAATTCCCATCGTATCCATCTTCCAAGCTAACTGTCACCGATTGTATAACTCCATCAATATTGATTGAAACTGAACTATTCACATCTCCTGAGTAACTTCCCTCTAAAATGGTATTCCCTTGCTCATTTAAATAAGTCACCGTTACCAAATCAATATATCTTCCATTTGGAGAACCATTTAACTTTGAATCTAAATTATTGATATCAAATGATGCTCCCTGTGTTGTACCTGAAAAAGTAATACTGGTAGAACTTGACCCCGATCCAGAATGAGTTAGTGGATTTATAGAAAATGAATTCGAAACTTCAGTACAATCGCAAAAATCTGGAATCCCGTCTCCATCTGAATCTTGCATATCATCACCTCCTGCACATATATCATCCGCATCACAAACTCCATCTCCATCTGCATCTTCATAAACCCCCACACAATTACACGAACTATCCAGCACATCATTTACCGTACACGAATCCCCATCATCACAGCTAGAACCAATCGCCCCTATTGACGCATCATTATCGTCGCAATCGTCCAATGTGCAAACTCCATCATTATCTGCATCAGACAAAACGCCCACACAATTACACGAACTATCCAATACATCATTCGAAGTACACGAATTGCCATCGTCACAACTCGAACCAACTCCTCCTATCAAAGCATCATTGTCGTTACAATCATCACCAGAACAAACTCCATCTCCATCTGCATCTTCATAAACCCCCACACAATTACACGAACTATCCAGCACATCATTTACCGTACACGAATCCCCATCATCACAGCTAGAACCAATCGCCCCTATTGACGCATCATTATCGTCGCAATCGTCCAATGTGCAAACTCCATCATTATCTGCATCAGACAAAACGCCCACACAATTACACGAACTATCCAATACATCATTCGAAGTACACGAATTGCCATCGTCACAACTCGAACCGACTCCTCCTATCGAAGCATCATTATCGTTACAATCATCCCCAGAACAAACTCCATCTCCATCTGCATCTTCATAAACTCCCACACAATTACATGCACTATCCAACACATCATTTACCGTACACGAATCCCCATCATCACAGCTAGAACCAACCGCTCCTACTAACGCATCGTTATCGTCACAATCGTCTGTAACGCATATTCCGTCATTATCCTCGTCAATACAATCTGAAGAAGCACTAACAGTTATTAAATCAAGAGCAATATCACTTGACCACGATGTTCCTGTAACTCCACTAAAAGCATATGTAAGCTCCCCTCCAGCATATAATGATAGATCATGACTGTAAAAATTCCACTGATCTCCCTGATTACCACTTACTGTCCATACAGTGTCCCAATTGCTACCTCCGTCTGTGGAGATATTTAAATTTAAAGTACCCATAGTCGTCCCCAACATGTGATAATAAAACTGTATGCTAGCAGAATCATAAGAAGTCATGTCAAAACATCCTCCTCTAAACACACCTGTTTTAGCTGGACTGTTACTGCCACTTGCCTCAATATAAAAATAATTATTTCCTGAAAATGCAGCTGATGGACCAGAACCACTTGATGGAGTGGCCCCACTAAATATAATCCAATTCAATTCTTCTGACGTAAATTGACAAATTTCACCAGTTCCATTCTCAAAATCTTCAACAAATGGGAAAGTAGTTATAGTCGCTGGACAATTATTACAATCAATACTGGAATCACAACCATCTGGAATCCCATCCATATCCACATCAATAGTATCATCAAAACCTGGACATTGATCTAATGTATTACATACACTATCACCATCATCATCCCCCACTAAAGTTCCAGCGCAATTACAAGTTGAATCATACACATCATTCTCAGTACATGGATCATAATCATTGCATGCTACACCCTCTAAAGAAGCATCACAAGGAAACTCATATTTCCACAATCCCCTTCCGTAAGTCCCTACATACAAAACAGTGTTCTTAAATTCCAATTCCGTAACTCGAACTTTTGGCAGATTCGTAGACACATCAGCCCAACTAGGACTAGTGGTGGAACTCGTATAATAAACTCCAGGATTACCCCCTGCATAAAGTCCTTCTGTGCTTGCATAATCATACACCAAACATTCTATTGCAACCCCTGAAGGTATATTATCTGTTAAATTATTCCATGTTTCACCTCCATCGAAACTTTCTACAATTTTTGAAGAACTACTAGTTAATGCAACAGATATTCTCAAAGGATCAAAAGGGTGAACAGTAATATAATTTGCAGAACCACTTGGAAAACTTGAAGAAGTCCAGTTTGATCCTCCATCAATTGTTCTATATAATGTACTTCCATAAGAAACGTAGATATAATTTGGATTTGATGGGGCTATTTTCATTTCATTTGCATTGCCTGAAGCATTAAAACTCGAGATTGCTATCCAATTAGCTCCTCCGTTTGTACTTTTATATACCTGTGATCTAGCAGTATACAAAGTAGCAGAATTCATAGGATCTTGTTCCAAGGGTGTCACCCAATTTCCTGACTCAGGAGGATAAGCAATACTTGTCCTTGTAATTCCTCCATCAATTGATTTTTCCATTCCACCAAATTGAGTTGTTCCATAAATAATATCTTCATTGTTCCAATCAATAAAAGTTTCCATTCCATCTGCTCCTACCCAGTCTAACCATGTTCCGTTGACTACTGTCCCTGTTCCATTGTCTTGCGATCCTCCTGACACTCTATCTGTATCTGTTTGTGATGCTCCTATCCTGTAAAATTGTCGAATGCCAAGTCCTGATGTAATATCGGTCCAGCTTATTCCATCATCTGTTGAATAATAGATACCACCATCTGTCCCCGCAATAATTCGATTATCTTCATGAATCAATAAATCTATATCTGCATGAATAAAATCACTGCCACCTGGATTGTTCCAAAACGTAGTTTGAAAATAATTCCCTCCTAAATCATCAGTTCTCCAAGTTTCTACTCCTGCAACATGAACCATATCGGGATCAGTAGGAGAAACAATAATATCCATATCTCGTGGTGCTTGACCACTTTGAGCTGTTTGATTATATCCCATATAATTATTCGTGCCATCATATGCAGTTTGCGTGGTCCAATTTACGCCTTCATCTACAGATAAATACAATCCATTGAATCCACCAGATTGTTCTTCAAGTACATATAAACTAGAAGGAGCAGATGGTGTTACTGCCATCATTAATTCATTGCCTGATCCATTCCAAGGACCAGAATTAATTTCAGTAAAACTTTCACCTCCGTCAACTGACTTAAATAAAGCATCTGTTCCAGATGCATAAATGATGGATGAATTTGTTGGATGGAATTCAAGATCATACATTCTTGAACTATGATCCATCACAACATTAAATGAATTTCCTCCGTCTGATGACTTGTATACAACACCACCATTTTGATCTACAGCAAAAAGAATATTTGCATCCGTAGGATGCATTTCTATCGTATTGTATAATCTAAAGGTATTTACACCACTTACAGCTGACCAAGTTATTCCACCATCTATACTACGAACGATGCCTCCTGAAAGCCCTGCCCAGTAATGATCTGGATTTATGTGTGAAATCTCCAAAGCATAAACATCAATCAATGCTTCGTCATCATATAATGGAGTCCATGTTGTTCCTAGATCGGTAGTCTTCCATATTCCTCCTGTAGGAGAACCAACAATAATATGATTATCATCATTTTCATCAAGTCCTATAGCACTAACCCGACCTAAAGCTGAAGACCAAGTTGACGTATTTGTCGTAGCTAATGGTCCCATTTCAATGTATGATCCAGTAACATTCTTATTATTACCTCCATACTGTTTCGAAAATTTCTTATAATCTGACAAAGCGTCTTTATCACTCCGCACTTTTCCGTTTTCATCCAGGTTTCTGCCAGCCCAATATTTCCATCTTTGGAATTGTTTATATCCCACTCCTTTTCCTTTACCGACAATTTCATAATGTTTTTCAGTTTCTTCAATGATTTGTTTGTAGGTTAAATTTTTATCCTCCATGACCTCCAAGTGTTTTTGAGCTGTCAATGGTTTATACAAAAAAATTAATAGTAAAAAGCATAATAGTTTAGTAGTAGACTTTAATAAATACATTATAGTTTATTTAGAGTTAAAAAATATGAGAAAGGAAAGTATTGTGTGCGAGGTTTTTAATATTGAATCACTTGTTCTCAATTGCAAGATGCTGCAAGCCGCAAAAACGCTACCTGACGCAGAATTAAATGCCGAATTAAGGACTTGGCACAATCTATAATTTGTCGAAATACATGTTTTTAGCAGTCTATACTAGGCTTCTTTGATGAACAATAAGTAAAATAATTAGTGGGGCGTGCCCTTGATCACATGTTGATATCGACTAAACATGAATGAAATTATAATTTGAAATTTATATATTAAATATAGGATTATCAGATCAAGGTCGCAGTCTTCCGTAGTTCCGTCCTTCGGACCCAGCTTCCGTTTGGGCGCTGGTACTCCAGGTTGCTCACGCGAACATTGTGATTCTGAAAACAAAGGAACTCGCTAAAAAAAGAGCTGGACGGCTTAAAAATATTTTAACCCGCATAATGTAATGAACTTCGTGATGAGACCTGAAATGCCGAAGAAATAACAACTTTTGAGAATGAATTATAGTCGCAACTATAGTGAGTGAGCAAAAGTTGACATAGCCTTTATTTCAAATGCCGTTAAGTCTATTGCATAATGTGGGATTAATACTATTTGAACTCCAAAATAGTATAAGAAGAATGTAAACGACACATTATAATTTAAATGGTATAACAGAGATACAAGAATCAGTTTTGCAATTCTAACATTTGAATAGCATACCGTTTACCCATTTCTCTATAACCTGCCGAATCAAAATGCGCCTGATCTTGAAACGTACAACCATCAGATGAAATAATGTATGCAGTTTCAATTGCATTAGGAAGCTGATTTATAATCTCATTCATTGAAGCACAACAACTGTTTGTATCAGAAACAACTTCTCCAGCAAGAATGGGAACTAAATGAGGATCCAACTTAAGGTCAATAAGGAGATCACTATAAATTTTTTCCACATATTGCGGCCACATTTGATCTCCTGTATTGGTTTCACCTTGATGTAATAATATACCTTTTATAACTCCTCTTCTTTGTGCAATCTTTGCTAAGTCTACTAAATATTGATAGGGATTTCCATTATAACTTTTAACTTTATTGATAAACCAATCCTCCATATAAGTAGAATCATACGCTGAATATATATCTTTATCAAATAATCGAATATCACATCCTCCTATTGCAACATTTAGAACACCTATTGTGATACTATCTGGCAAATTCTCAACCATTGTTCTGCCAAAATAATCAATAGGACCTAAACCAGATGTACAATTACATATAGGTGGTATTGCTGAATACCAGTTTCCTCTAACTCTATTTAAATTTGGACAATCAATAGTTTGTAACATTAAAAAATTTGGAACTGCAATTGTATCAACGTCTTCTATTATTCCCTGTCCTTCCATATTGGATTGTCCAAATGCTAGATATATATGAAAATTAGCATCTTGGGAATGGCAGAAACTAACAGATAAACAAACAAATAAGAATAAAAGTATATGTCTTATCATTTCAAGGAATATTCAAAATAAACTATATAAATAAACCAACTTTCATGAGATAATGTATTCCAACTTATTGTTTAACAATAACTATTAAACGATAGATTCATTTCTTAAACTAAATTTAATATTAAAAAGGATAAGAATAAGATTAATTTAATGAAAATTGTTCTTCATGTTAAAATAAATTATGAATTCAACTCCATTGTTAAATCCCATACAAAACTTTTGTTCAAAACTAACTGAAGAATTTCATCTTATTCCAACTAATCGCAAAAAACTACTTTTACGATTAAGCAAATCAATTTCGGATTGTCTGGGTCAAGAACAGCAAGCTCAGATAATAGTTATATGCACCCATAATTCTAGAAGAAGCCATATTGGTCAACTCTGGCTTTCAATTAGTGCTGCATATTACAATATCCACAATTTATTAACATATTCAGGTGGAACAGAAACAACAGCATTTCATAAAAATGGTATTAAGGCACTGAAAAATATAGGCCTTAAAATATCAGCAGACAATATTTCTGAAAATCCAACGTATTTCGTAACGTGGTCAATGAATCAGCCTCCTTATAAAGCATTTTCCAAAACCTATGACCATCCTATAAATCCAAAAGAAGAATTCATTGCAATTATGGTCTGTTCCTCTGCTGATGATTCATGCCCTATTATAAATGGTTGTAAATATAGATTTGCACTTCCATTTAATGATCCAAAACAGTCAGATGGTATGGATTCAGAAGCATCTGCTTACGATCAATGCGTACGACAAATAGGGAGAGAATTCATGTTTGCAATGAGTAATGTTAAACAATGAAGAAGTTTATAGCTGAATTAACTGGAACATTTGCCTTAGTTTTATTTGGTACTGGGTCAATAATACTAGATGATACAACTAATGGAATGATCTCTAACACTGGAATTGCTATTACATTCGGAATAATAGTAGCTGCAATGATCTATCTTTTTGGACCCATTTCAGGAGCACATATCAACCCAGCCGTAACTATTGGGTTTTCACTTACAGATCGCTTTAAAAATACAAATGTTTATACTTATATTATTGCTCAGTTTATAGGAGCTATACTAGCATCTAGTCTGCTAAAAATATTTTTTGGGAAACATAAAACACTAGGCGGAACATTTCCGCAAGGAGACTGGAAACAGTCTTTCTTTCTGGAAATCTTAATGAGTTATCTACTCATGCTTGTCATTCTTATCTTTAGTCAAAAAAAAGAGCTTTCTAAATTCACAGGACTGGCTACCGGAATGATTGTTTTTTTTGAAGCTAATTTCGGAGGTCCTATTTCAGGCGCATCCATGAATCCAGCAAGGTCATTTGCACCAGCTTTACTTTCAACTAACTTAAATTATCTATGGATTTATATAATTGCACCTATAGTCGGTGCATGTTTAGCAAGTTTAACTTGGACCAATTCAACTAAAAATGGAAATTGAACTAAAACAATAATAGGTTCGTCATTTATTTTGGGCGTTAAGCCAAAAAAAATGTACCAACTCTAATAGGACACCGAAACTTTCACAAAATAGATTCGTCCTTAAATTGTTAAGAAAATATATATATCAGCTCAATACGTTACTATTAAATTATTCTTAAATTAAACCCAATAAACCAAAAATGATTACAATACGATACATTGTCATACTAAGTGCAATATTTCTTTTTGGTTGCTATTCGCAAAGCAAAATACAGTTTGAAGAAAATAAAGAAATCTTTCTTAAAGAACAAGAAGAAATAGGGACTCCTATTTTTACATATCTAAATTCAAATTTTTATCTTCTAAATTCAAAAAAACAAAATGAATTTAGTAAAGAAATTGATTCCTTAAAGCATCTGTATCTTGTACATCTTGAGCAGCACAAAAGGAAGCTTAAGCCTATATTCTATGAAAATGAAAAAGTGGGGATTCAAGCCGCATTTACGAAATACATACTAGAATACCCTGAACATCATTATTATTTCACAGGCCAAAAGGTTAATTACACTGAACAGAATATAAACAAAATTAATGCTTTAACAAACTACTTTAATAAAGAGAAATTTAAAGAAAATAAAGATTTAAAATCCTATATTCAATCACTAATTAATTTAGAATCCAATAAAATTCTTGCAAATGATCAATT
>JAHDGD010000066.1:15651-19794 GCA_020627825.1 Saprospiraceae bacterium | reverse complement strand
ACCCTCCGCTCCTGTCTCTTAATTTGTTTACCCATTTCGCATACACACTATGGAAAATTCTGAATTGCTCACTTATTATTCTCCATGGCTCATCAATAAAATGCTGACTTATATTTTTGCCGCGTTTTTCGCATGATGCAACGTAGGTGCTGATTATTGATTTCTTTCCTTTTACTCTCAATAATACTTGATATCCAGAACTAGAAAAATACATTTTATGAACATCAATATAGCTCGATAAATATCTTTTAAATAAGGATTTACATTTTTCGATCTCAACTTCTTTTTCAAAATAACAGTTTCTGGAAGAAGCCAAACTTTCAATTCTATAATAGCCTCCACATTGTAGTTCGAATACGTACATAGATTCTTTCTCTATTAGTGTAATGAACCCTTCATTTCGTTCCACTTTTTTACTGTTTATTTTAAAACATCTTGTATAATATTGAAAATGAACGCTTTATAACCTGTAAAAACATCCTGTTATATTGCAAATAATTTTAATATAATGACACATTTTTAGTACACTTGTAGGCTTGATTTATCAGTTCACTTATTTTACGACTTCATAAATGCCTAACACAACATGTAAAGGATGTAAAAGAGGAAATTCTTCAGTTTGTGCAACTGCATAAAATTTCTGTAAAAATGACATGAATTTAATGATTGTAAATAGTTTAATATATAACTTATACACAAAGAAAAGAGCGTTGCTTGGAAAACAAAATCAGCCTTATATTTGTATCTATCTCTATATCCCTGTCAAATGCCGTAACTAATTTAATATCGACTTCTGAAATAGCAAGAGGTATGAATTAAATCCTCATCCATTTCAATGTTGCATCGTGATTTCTTTTTTAAAATTTAGAAATAGCTCTGGCATTTCCTCAATTTTATTAACCGAACTCCCTTATTTGTATTTTGAATATATTACCAACGGTTTAAAAAATAAATGGGAAAAAACAGAGCCCATCGATTTTAGGAACACTTGATAAATACCCATCAATTTTAGTTTGACTTTCATGCAAGATAAAAGTACAAAACCAAACAAGTATTACCCTAATTACGAATGGACCCCTTTTCTTATGTCGTTAACTAGTCAACCGACTATATTATCAATTGAAACAAGTTTATAGGTATGTTCATATTTATATTTTTCATTATATGATCAAAAATACATTATGCCTGACATATTTTATGTAATATATCAGACACTTTTAAAGTCAGTTTTTTACTACTTCAGTTCAATTACAATTAACTCTCTGATTTCTAATTTTTTACCCATTTAAAAATCTTCTACTATTTCAGAAATATTTCACTTTGATTGAGATTTGGAAAACGGAACCTTTTTATTTTTGGGCTTAAGCCCAAAAAATCATATCAACTGACCATAGTAAGTTTGCTAAAACGAAATCTGATTGGCGAATAAAGTTTTTTCTTTGATTGTTGCTTCTACAATTTACCTCAAATTCAGAGTGCTAAGAACACATCACTTAATCCATCCATTTCACAAAACATAAAAATGCAAAAAGGCGACAAAACAAAACAGTCTATACTTGCCTTATATACGGTATTCTAACAACTATAAAAATTAACTCAATGCGATACTTCTATCTTATTATTCTATTTCATATAATCATTGGTACATCATGCAGTCCTTCTGAAAATACATCACAAAATCAAATTCTTAAACCCGTTTTTCAGAATCAAGCACATGAGTTGGTATATAACAGTGTACAAAAAATAGGCACATATGAAGCTTTGAAAACATTAAAAGATGTGGAATATACCTATACCTATACAACTCCTGATGGTAAAGAAGATCGATCTATTGAACGCTATATTTTCGATGGAGAATTATCGTATGGGAAATATATTAAACATGAACGTACATTAGCGGATCGAGAAGGCATTATAAAGCAAGGATATGATGGTATATCTTATTGGTGCAGTATAGCGGGAAAATTGACAGATGAAGAGGACATCATAAACAGAACAACATTTAACAGACCAACTAATTTTTATTGGTTTGCTATGTTTCCTAAGCTTCTTGATCCTGGTTTATTATATGAATACAAGGGAAATCGAAGAATAGATGGAAAAGAATATGATATTGTAAATGTGACTTTTGAACCACATGGAAAAAAAGCAATTGACACTTATCAAGTTTTTATTAACAAAGAAACTTTACTAATTGATCAATTCCTATTCACAGTGGCAGATTATGGAGTGATGGATAATCCCCTTCTGATGAAAGTTGAATACAATAAAATCAATAACATATACATCCCTTCCATAAGAAAATATAAAAGATCGTCATGGGAAGCTGAAGTTACAGACAAACCCTGGACACACGTAACATGGACTGAAATAAAGTTCAATAATGGCTTCACAAAAAAAGATTTCATGAAGCCATAAGAGGTTACATTACTATAAATATTTTATAGGGCTTTCCTAGCCCCAAAGTTTATACCGAAACTGTAGAACATTCCATTTAAATCCGTTGAAATATTTCTTGGAGTTTGCACTTGACCATAAAGGGAAGTGAAAACCATATTATCAGCATTTACATGGTAAGAAAAGCCAGCAGATAGCGTATGGTAGAGGACAAAATTATTTTCCCAAACAATATCTCTTCCGATCTCAGTCTCTGAAAGAGTTGAAGAGCTTTTTCTAAATTCAACCCCAGGTGAAAATAAATATTCTACAAAAGGAGAAGTTTTCTTATATGGAGATTGAATTCTTAACCCTATTGGTATTAATGCATTCAAGGAATTATAATGTGGTTTGTATTCGTGAATATAATCTGGATTTAATACAAACCCTCCCATTCCATCTGATTCACTTGGCCATCTTAAATCTTCTTGCTTTGGACCTCCATAGTTTTGGCTCGCTAATTCAATACCACCTTTTAAGTTCACATAATTAGATAGTTTTTTTATATACAAAAAACGTACATTTAGTCCCAATCCTTTAGTGCTTTCTTGATTCAGCTCTTTAATCTCATCAGCATTTAAAGCATTATTACTCGATAAAACATGTAGGTCCGAAGCAGAATTCCCATATTCAAAAGAGATAAAGTTTTTCTTATTGGTTTGAAACTCTTGACCATAAGCCATAAAAGAAAACAGAAAAGAAAATGTAATGAAAAGTGATAATTTCATAGAGTAAGTGTTTTTTTACCTGGTTTGTAGAATGTTGTTCCTTAAAAAAATTCTATACCAAGTTTTAGATTCATAAAAAAAATGTGTCATTTAAGAAACGTATCTAAATAGAAAAGTATTGATAAAAGACTTTAATTTTAAGCTATGAATTTTACTGTAGAGACTTTTGTTATTCAACATATCGAATCTATTTGGCATGCTTGGTCGGATGCACATCATATGGAAAAATGGTTCTTTTCTTCTCCAGAATGGCATTGTCCAAAGGCAAGTTCAGCTTTTTTCGAAGGTGGTGAATTTACTGTTTTATTCGCAGAAAAATATGGGACGCAATCTTTCCCATTTAAAGGAACATATACCAAAATAATAAATCATAAGTTCATTGAATATTTTACAGAAGATGGTCGCAAAGTGAGTACCTATTTTATACAAGAAGAAAATGGCGTGTACATTACTCAAGAAATTGAAGCTGAAAACTCCAATCCAATTGAAGTGCAACAACAAGGCTGGAAAAATATTTTACAACACTTTAAAACATATGTTGAAAGTTTATAACCTGAGTTCAGGAATATTTGCGAAAGCAAAATTTAAACAAAACATATTGTTCAAGGTGTTTTGTTGAAAATGTGGCGTGCAACATTGAAATAAAACAACACAGAAGAAAGACCTTTTAAACTCTAAATTGTAGAACACATTTTTCAAAATACTTATACCATTTGTAATTTGAATCGCCAGAAATAATTGTTCGAGCAGTAAAATGACCGAAATTTGTGGTTATTGCGGGAAGATGTAGAGCAATTCTCGATGGACTGAAAAACGAATGATTAGACTGTCGAAAACACCAAGTGGAGGGAATATCTCATGCGAGTTTTATGCAGGGCTAAACCTTTTTGGCACTCATACCATTTAAATCATAAATTGTCGGATAAATTCTTCTATAAATAAATGATTTCTTCCTTAGAAAATTTAGAAAAAGCTCAGG
>JAHDGD010000066.1:8536-15551 GCA_020627825.1 Saprospiraceae bacterium | reverse complement strand
CTCAAGTTTATAGACACACTATTTCTTTTTCTTCGATGTAGGAATAGTGCCTAAAGCAGGATGATTATCTTTTACCATCTGACATAATTCCATCCCTATTTCTTCAAAATCATCTACATCAGCAGGTAATAAAATCCATTTTTTCATAGGTATCGTTTCAAAATAACGCAAAGAATCAAACAATTGAAATAACTTTTGATGATGCTTCTTTTCTGTTGCAATCCAAATACCATTATCAATTGCATTTTTTTCGCTCTCTCGTAATGCAAAATATATCTTCTCCCCAATATAAATAGAATGCGTACCAAACATTCTCTTTATTGTAGGTTCAAGTTCATATAGTTCATTTACTATAAAATCGTAGGGTATTGGTGTCTTTTTTTTCATTGTCTTTATTCATGTTTTTAACCCAAATAATTATCACCTCATAATTGTCACTGTTCCAACAAATTGCTTCGTTGCATCATTTGAAAACAACACATCGATTAAGTAAGCATACACTCCAGGACTGTAATCTTTTGCGTCCCATTCATCACCTCTATATACGTTATTTCCCCAACGATCATATATCTTCATATCAACTGTTTGTATAATACCGTCAGCTGAGAAGGGCTTAAACGTATCATTAATCCCATCATTGTTCGGGCTAAAAACATTCGGAATGTAAACATTAAAATGCTGCAATCGCAATAAGACCAAACTATCACACCCCTGTAATGTATTGAATTCCAATGGATATTCTCCTTCATCTTTAAAACTATAATCTCCTATTTCGTATACCTCACCTTCTAGGACGATTGCATCCAATGTATCATACTTTTCACCTATTACTTCTAAGATTAAAGGAATAACTAAGTCACACCCATCTACTGTTTTTATGGTATCCAAATAGCTTCCTGATTCGCTTAATCCTTCCCCTCCAAAATTATACTCTTCTCCTTCACAAATACTAACGGATCTAGGCTCTTCAAATACGGGGATACTATATTCAAATACCGTGGAAACCCTGCATGATTCATCATCAAAAATAACCACTTCATACAATCCTTCACCATACATCATGGAAAGCTCAGAATTGGTTTCACCTATCAAGGCTATGCCTTCCTTATACCATTGGTATTGAAAATCTGAATTGCCTGGAACAAATAAGCTGAATTCATCTGCACATGGATGTGTTGATCCTTTTACCAACAGATCGAATTTATTGATGTCGGCTAATAAAAGATTATCAAAGAAATAATATATACTTACAGGACTTGAAACTATGGGACAATCTGGACCTATTGCAATTGCCTGAATATCTTCAGTAGGCGTAACTTCTATAAATGAGTTCACCCATGTATTACCTTCACCTCCTGAAACCAAAACGTCACCAAGTTTCATCCAATTTGGATCATTGGATGGACAACCAAAATTTTGATTTCCCACACCAAAAGGCAAAGCATTACAATCAGGAGTTCCAAAAAATGATATACGAATAGGTGGTGATAATTGTGGATTAACAAATCCTATATCAAACTGAATTCGATAAGTAGAATCTGCCTCCAGAGGATTGATCAAACAAGCACCAGCATATTCTTTCCAAAAAGGTTCAGGATCATTATTACCCCTTACTCTCCCATCTCGAAATCCCATGATACCTTCACCATCAGGAAAAGGAGTAGGTGGCGGAAATTGATCCCAACCGAACCATCCACAAGAATGAATATAATCTGTTGTTGGTTCTGATGCTTGAATCCAGTCCGTCGCACAGTCCAACTGACTTCTATCCGAAGGACAACAATCCATCTCTTCGAAAGAAGGATTAGGAATCAATGAAATAGGGTCAATGACAATACAGGAACAGTCGTCATCATTTAAATCTACGAGTCCATCAGTATCATCATCGATTCCATTGTCACAAATTTCTATTTGTGCAGCAAGATGAAAACTAAAAGCACATAACAAAATCATTACGATTTTACGAAGACATAGATGAAGTAAGGAATTGCTCACTTTATTGTATTACACTTTAAAAATACATTATTTTAGATAGTTCATCATGACTTATTGTACGTGCAACTGTTGTCATTTACGGAAATAAAGAATTTTGTTTTTTGGGCTCGAGCCCAAAAAAATCTTATGACCTAAATTATTCAGCTTAGAAAAAGAGGTCACAATAAAGGTACAATAACGATATAAAATCAATGAAAATGTTCTCCGTACTACTTTTTTGCTGACTCTGTTATAGAGTCATATTGTCCTGTCCTTAAAAGAACAAGCGTACATGCACGCTCAACAAGAATTCCCTTATCTCGTAACATCATTTCAAAAGCTGCATGTTCAGCACCAGGATTAAATAGTACTCTTTTGGGCGAAAGCCCTATTAAATAGTCCATATGCTCTTTTTGCCGCTTTTCTCCCATATACATAGTAATAGTATGCACATCATCTAGAAAAGGATGTCCAGTTTTAATTTGAATTCCTTGAACTTCTCCTGCACGTCCTCCTATAGCTTCAACTTGATGTCCATAGTCTAAAAGCATTCGAATCGCCTTATTGCTATACCTTTCTTCCTTTAAAGAAGCACCAAAAACCAATGTTTTCATCCTAATTGTTTTATGCAAAACATATATTGTGACACTAAGTTCACAACTTTGATCGTTAACTTATTATAATTTTTTATAATATATAAATTATTCTTATTACCTTTGTTACTTGAGATAACCCGTTTATTCTGAGGTGGAATAAATATTATTTTTTCGTTTAATTGGATATTCAGCATACGAATTTAAAGTTCCATGCCGTTTTATTCAAAATTTTTCAAGCTTTAAAAATCAAACAATGCTCGATAACTTGTTTTTCTTATTTCAGGCAGATGTAGAACCTGAGGTGCAATATGAAAATTTTCTTTCACTAATATTAAAAGGTGGAACACTAGGAGTCATCATAGTTGCTATATTATTGGTACTATCAGTTCTTGGTTTATTCATCTTCTTCGAAAGGTATTTCACCATTAAACGCGCAGGGAAAATAGATGAAAACTTCATCAATAATATTCGTGCTTCAGTAGCAGCTGGAAATATAGAGGGTGCAAAAGCATTATGTAAGACTACAGATACTCCTGTTGCTAGGATGGTTGAAAAAGGTCTTCAGCGAATAGGAAAACCACTAAAAGATATTGATGCAGCTATAGAAAATGTGGGTAATCTAGAGCTATTTAAACTTGAAAAAAATCTATCCTCATTGGCATCTATTTCAGGAGCTGCTCCTATGATTGGATTCTTCGGAACCGTAACAGGTATGATATTAGCTTTCCGTAAAATGGCAACTGAGCAAAATGTTACGCCGGATGTTTTAGCAGGAGGTATTTATGTAGCCCTTATCACAACAGCTGTAGGATTATTTATAGGAATCTTATCATTTGCGGGATATAATTTACTTGTCGCAAATGTAGAGAAGGTAGTCTTTAAAATGGAAAGAACCACAATGGAATTCATGGATCTATTACAAGAACCAGCAAGCTAAGTATGGGACTTAAAAAAAGAGCAAAAGTTAATGCAGAATTCAGTATGTCCTCTTTGACGGACATCATATTCCTATTGCTAATCTTTTTCATGTTGACATCTTCCATGGTACAAATCAGTATGGACCTTCCTGAATCCAATTCACAAACCGTAGCCCCTACCGATATGGCCGTGATGTTGAAACTAGATGGATCTTTAACCTACAATGGCAAAAAGATTCGTCAAAGTGAGATTAAGAATAAAGTACGTTCCGATATTGCAAAATCAGAGAATAAAGAAAATGCTACACTTTCGATCATCGCAGAGAAAGGTGTGAAATGGGAGAGAATTGACCCTATTATGAACATTGCTAAAAGCTTGAAAATTCGAGCTATTATGGCAACAAAAGCAAGAAAAAATTAATGGGATTACGTAAAAAAAGTAAAGTTTCTGCAGAATTTAGCATGTCTTCTTTAACGGACATCATCTTCCTCTTGTTGATCTTTTTCATGTTGACTTCCTCTATGGTTGTACCGAATGCATTGAATCTGAAAATTCCTGGTAAAACAACTCCTGCTTCTATTAAAGTAAATACACCTCCTCCTGTTGTAGGTATAAGAGCAGACGGAACCTTGACATTAAATGGGACAAGAATCAGCAAAAAAAACTTAGTGAAAGCTGTTCGTCAAGAACAGAGAAAGAACCGTTCAAAAGCGACTATCATTATACAACCGAATCCGAAAGCGTCCAACGAACATGTCGTATATGTCATGGACCTTGCCTATCGCTTTAAGATTCAAGCCGTCATGAAATAACACCAATTTAATCTTAGAATGTGTCATAAGAATTTGATCGTACATTTTTCTAGTGCGTGTTTAGTTCAAAAATTAAGAAACTAAAATTAAATATGTGAGACATGTAAGAGTTCTTTTGGTATACCCTTAAAACCGAATAATCAGCTGAAAAAAAGATAACTATGAGTAATTCAGCGATGCAATATACACAAACTGAAAACGACCCGACCATTCGAAAGAAGGCAAGGTGGGCTATTTTATTGGCCATTCTATTTTGGATATTTGTACTAGGTATCCCCCTTTTTTCTTACACATTTCCTTTACCAGAAAAAACTGGAATTCTTTTAGCCTTTGGCTCTGAAGATGGAGGTGGTGATGCTGTGGCTTCCGCCAAAAGCGAAGACAAAGAATCACAAGAAGCCGAAGAAGGTGCTAAAATTGAGCCCGAAGATGCTGAAAAGTCACAAGAAAAAGCTGCTGTAAAAACACCATTTGCTCCCATCAAAGCACAAGCTGATGATCCATCGACTATCCTTACAAGTAAAGCCGTAAAGCAACCTTCTAAAAAAGTAAAAACAAACCATAAAGCTGAGGATTCACGAAATATTGAAGCTGAACAAAAAGCAAAAGAAGAAGCTGATCGACAGAAAAAAGAAATGGAAGAAGCAGCAGCCAGAAAAAAGAAACAAGAAGAAGCAAAAAAATCATTTACTGATGCTTTTGGTGGATCTGGAGACGAACAAAATCCTACTCAACAAGGGAATGAAAATGGAAAACCTCAAGGCTCTCCTCTTGATGGATTGATTAGTGGAAAAGCAGACATAGGAACTGGACTAGCTGATCGTGGTGTTGTTTTCGAACCTGAAATCAACGAAAACTCACAAAAAATTGGAGTCGTAGTCGTTCGTATTTGCGTAAATGCCAAGGGCAAAGTTACAGAAGCAAACTATACCCAAAAAGGAAGCTCAACTACTGATCTTAGTTTGATTGATGTCGCAGAGAAAGCTGCACGACAATATGTTTTCTCATCTAGTAGTCTCGAAAAACAATGTGGTGTCATCAGCATTGATTTCAAGCTGAAATAAAGTCATATATTCTATACCTTTTTATGAATATTCTAAATTCCTTACCGATTGTTCTCGTTAATCAATGCTGGACCGTCGACAGAAAGATTCTTATCCATCAGAAAATGAAATGGATAGTCTAGACGTGCTGCCCAAGCCCTTTCTGAGTGATCGGCTCCCGGAAATTTCAAACTCTTCCAATGGGTCATAGTAAAACCATGTTGCTTAGCCATACGATCCATACGTAATTGAAAAGGTTCGTATAGGGCATCAAGTGTCTCAGTTCCGTAGTCAAAATAAAAATAACGATCTTTTAAATTTGGCAATTTTTCATTCATGTATGTAGCAAATGCATCTGGTATCGGATTATTCAATGTATCGAATACCCCAATCCAATGTGTAGATAAACAAGCCGCTTTTTTAAAAATTTCAGGATATTCTGCAAGAGCATACATTGAGATAAGGCCTCCCATACTTGAACCTGCTATAAAGGTATGGTCAACATTTGGATAAGTAGAATACGTCTTATCTATAAAAGGCTTTAGCTCTTTGACTATAAAACGTAAATAATCATCGGAACAAATTGGTTTTTTAAATAATGCTTGGTCATTTTCTTTACCCCCATCTTGATAGATAGAATCCCTAATCTCTTGAGCTAAGCTTTCAAATGGTTTTTGCGGAAAATACTCAGAATGTCGAAATGTAGTATTATGAATTGCAACTACTATGGTGGGGATGACATCTTGCTTTGATAACTTCGTCATCACTTCGTCAACCATCCATTCTTGCTTGTTCCAAGATCGAGTTGAATCAAACAACATTTGGCCATCATGCATATACAAAACAGCATGTTGTTTCTTTTTGTCATATGTTTCAGGCACCCACACATCAATTGATCGTGGAACAACATATTGAGATTGAAAATCTGGATACCGTTCAATATCTCCTGAAGAAACCTCTGGCAACTCCATTTTTTGTTGTGAAGAACATGATAAAATAAATAAGCACCCAACGCAAAAAACGAAACATTGAGCACTTTTAACAGTAAAATGAAGATTCCTTATCATCGTTTTCATTAAAGTTGTTTTAACATCCTTTCAACATCAACCTATGCGTTCCCCATTTTTCACCCTTCGTTCTGGCTGTAGTAAGGTTACTTCTCCATATGGGTTCACGGAGCCGAGAACAAGGCATTCACTCATCATATTAGCTATTTGTTTCGGAGGAAAGTTAACAACAGCGATAATTTGTTTCCCTATCAATGCTTCAGGCGTGTAAAAGTCTGTAATTTGAGCTGAAGATTTACGAACATCTCCTTCACCGAAATCAATTTTTAATTTGATCGATGGGTTTCTAGCTTCTTCAAATGGAGTAGCTTCTAGTATAGTACCCACACGCATTTCCACATTCATAAATTCTTTCCAGCTTAAATTCCTATCTGTCATTATAATCATATTTTGTAGTGGATTTGGGTTAAACCCAAAAAGCGATTCATTGTAAATATAAGGAAAAAAAAAGTGCTTAAACCCAATGAATCATTGGATTACAGAATCTCGTAGTACGAAAAACCGACATCAATAAATAACCCCCTTCTCTCACAAATCACAATGAAACTCCATTATGGGCTTTTGTCCAAAATTCAATTCATAAACTCCTTAAAAAATGAAAAAAA
>JAHDGD010000066.1:0-8436 GCA_020627825.1 Saprospiraceae bacterium | reverse complement strand
AAAAAAAATCCTTGAAACACAATGATGATAGCACTTACAGAATCTCGTAGTACGAGACACTTTCTTTATTTTAACAAAATTGAGTGTAGCTATAAACTTGATTTCCATCTAGTGACATTTTACTATTTTTAACAAAAAAATATGTTCACCAACTTTTTCCCTATGCCTATTAATAAAAATCTTGTTCTTCTGTTTTTATGTTTTTTTGTGTTCATTACATATTCTTCAGCTCAAGAACTAAAGAACAAAGTTGATCTTGCTGCAGATAAAATTGAATCAAAAGTTATCGAATGGAGAAGAGATTTACATCAAAATCCTGAATTATCGAATAGGGAATTCGAAACGGCAAATAAAATCGCAGCACATTTAAGGTCTTTGGATATGGAAGTAAAAACAAACATTGCTTTTACTGGAGTGACTGGAGTTTTAAAAGGTGGAAAGCCTGGACCTGTAATTGCTTTGCGAGCTGATATGGACGCATTACCTGTTGTTGAAAGAGTTGATCTTCCTTTTGCTTCTAAAGTAAAATCCACCTATTTAGGTGAAGAAGTTGGTGTCATGCATGCTTGTGGTCATGATGCACATGTAGCTATGCTCATGGGAGCTGCAGAGGTATTATCAAATATGCGAGAAGAACTAGCAGGCACTGTTGTATTTATTTTTCAACCAGCTGAAGAAGGTGCTCCTCCAGGAGAAGAAGGTGGTGCTGAGTTGATGGTAAAAGAAGGTGTTTTAAAAAATCCACAAGTAGATGTGATTTTTGGCTTACATATCATCTCAAGTTTAGAAGCAGGAAAAATTCGGTACAAACCCGGTGGAACTATGGCTGCTGCTGACCGTTTGGTGATTAAAGTAAAAGGAAAGCAAACGCATGGTTCTCGTCCATGGCAAGGTGTTGATCCCATTATCGTTTCTGCACAAATCATGCAAGGACTACAGTTAATTATTAGCCGACAAACAGAATTAACAAAAGAAGCTGCAGTCATAAGCATTGGTAAAATTTCAGGTGGTGTAAGAAATAACATCATACCTGAAGAAGTAGAAATGATAGGAACAATTCGCACACTAGATAAAGAAATGCAAAAGATGATTCATGAAAAAATTCATCTGACAGCAACTAAAATAGCCGAAAGTCACGGAGCTGTTGCTGAAGTAGATATTCAAATTGGCTACCCTGTAACATTCAATAGCATACCATTAACACAAACTATGATCCCTACCCTGTTTCAAACAGCCGGTGAAGAAAATGTCCAGTTGACACCAGCACGTACCGGTGCAGAAGATTTTTCATTTTATGCAAATGAAGTACCGGGCTTTTTCTTCTTTCTTGGTGGTATGCCAAGAGGACAAGATCCATTTACTGCTGCTCCGCACCATACCCCTGACTTCTTTATTGATGAAAGCGGATTTAAGTTGGGGGTACGGTCTTTATGTCATTTGACTATAGATTATATGCAGCTGCATGCAACTAGTGGAAATTAGTATGTTTCTTTTTTGGGCTCGAGCCCAAAAAAAATTAATTAATTAACATCCTTAAACACAAACCACATTCAATGATCCGTCATCATGAACTGTAAAAATAAACTTCTACTTATTAAGCGCATTTTTGTTAATTAATCAAGAATCTTTTACCCTTTTTTCGATAAATATTCCTCAATCTCTACATCAACAAAAGAAATTGGATATTTCCTATTGTAATATAACCTGCAGGATCTATCACTCAGATCAAAATATTTATATTTATCGCAATAGTATATAGAATACTTCCTAAGATTAGGATGAGCTAATATATTCATAATCTCTTTTTCCTTACTTTCTAAATCAGGAGAAGTAATGCGAATTTTTGTAATATATGCCTTTCGATATGTAGATTCAAAATAATACCTAGGAACTATACAGGAATAATAAGTAATGTACTTGTTGAAGGTCTTTTGCGTAATTGAAATAAAATAATTTTTTGCAAAAGATGAGAGTGAATTAAACTCTTTTTGAGTTAATCTCTTTATTCCAGGTGAAGAATATGAATAAGTTGAATTTTTAAAATAATTCTTCCAATTTCTATCAGCATATTTCTTTTCTCTTCCCCAAATCTCTTTTTTTACAGCTTCCAGAATCTCTTCGAAATATTTAGCACGTTTATTTCGAGCGATATCATCCCGAAGTTTCAAGGTTCTATAGTATCCATCCCTTATTGGTTTGTCTAAAACAATGTATCCAAGATCCATTTGCGCATTATGAATTTTATCGAGTTCCTGCTCCAGGCCTCTCACATAACTGATCCGTTCTTCTATCATCTGTTTTCGTTCCATTCTTTTCATAACTCAATAAATTTTTCACTGTAAAATACTTTCACTGGTTTACCTCTTTCTATTTCAATTTTATTCTCCCATTCGCTGAAGTTATATTTCATCTCTAGCGCTCTATTTCGGTCTTTTAAATTCTCTGCCATTTTTAAATGAGCTATTTTAAGATTTTGTAATTTGGAACGAGATTTCGAAGCTGTCACAATTATGCCTGTACTTTTGTGAATAATTCGAACAGCTGTCTCGACCTTATTTCGATGTTGTCCACCAGGACCAGAAGCTTTATATGTCTGGACAATGAAATCATCATCCTTCTTCTTTTCATCAACTGGAAGCTTAACCTCACAGCATTTCAAATACCAATTCTTTCTTTTGTGAAACTTGCGGATGGGACTTTTACATATCCACTGAATGGTACCCAACCAGCTGTCAAGTATCTTATTATCTTCAACTTTAAAGACTATCGTATCCATTGAATTATACACTTGTCCAAGGCTTTGTTTTACGATGGAATATTCAATTTCATAACGATCCAGTTCTTTTTTAAACTTTCGCTGAATACCATGAACTGCCATACTACATTCTGCAGGACCTCTTCCTGAAGTAAACAATATATATCTATACTTTTTCATATTATTTATCTCTATCCATTCTTACAATCTTAGGGTAAAATTTCCCTACTTTTTCAACTAATTCTTCCTGAAAAGACATAACCATTTCAAGGCTTTTATAGGCAAACGGCGATTCATCCAAAGCACCGCCAAGAAGTGTCACACCTTTTGACCTCAAGTCTTTACGCATTTCACTCTTCGTATTTTTAGAAATTGTTTCTTTCCTACTATACTTTCGTCCAGCTCCATGTGAAGCTGAATGCAGAGCTTTCTCATTCCCTTTCCCTCTTACAATATATCCAGGATCAGTCATAGAGCCAGGAATAACCCCATAAGCTCCTTTCGAAGCAGGTGTTGAACCTTTCCTATGGACAATTCTTTCTTTTCCACTAATTATTTCTTTCCAAGCAAAGTTGTGATGATTTTCTACTTTTAGTACGGGCTTTAAGCCCAAAGATTTAGTAATATTTTTATGGATTTGATCGTGACAAGCTTTTGCATAATCCCCTGCTAAATTCATAGAAAGCCAATACTCCTTACCTTCATCTTTATTGAGATCCAGCCAAGCTAAATGGCGCATATTGTAAGGTAAAGAAGATGTATTCTTTGCTAAGTCAGAATAGTGCCTTGCTATACTAGCACCAAATCCCCTTGACCCTGAATGAGCAAGTAATCCAATGTACCTCCCAGGCAAAATATCTAAATCAAATGAATCATTGATTTCAACTATCCCCCACTCTACAAAATGATTTCCAGAACCAGAAGAACCGAGCTGTTTAGCAGCTTTTCCTTTTAGTTTCTTCAAAAAGGAAGTCTCATTCAATTCAGGTCTATCAAGAAAAGGATGTTCTTGATTAATATTTACAACATTTGTAAGCCCAAAAGCTGTATTATCCAAAATGGATTGCTTGAATTTATGCTCATGCATCTTGAAAAACCGCTCTGTTACATCATAAATTGTTAAACTCATTCTACAGCCGATATCCATTCCTATAGCAAAGGGGATAACCTCATTTGTTGTAGCAAGTGCAGCCCCGATTGGAAGACCATATCCTAGGTGACTATCAGGCATTAAAGCACCACCAGTTACTATAGGTAATTTCATTGCCTGTTTCATCTGCAAATAAGCATTACTTTTTATCAACGGTCTCCCGAATACATTTAACTCTATCTCTTCCTCATGAAGCTCTATTTCTACTTCGGCAGTTTCATCTGGTTCATGAAATTCTCTAGCTAACACATCGAAAAATTCATCACCTAAAAAATCTATTGGTGTGTATTTCACATTCTGTATCAATTCTAGTTTTTCTTCAATTGTGTGTTTTTTAAAATTCTTTTTCTTCAAGATTGACATAGCAATCGAGATGATTTTATTGGAATTAATTCCTATTTTTTTGAAGTCTTTGCTTCTAAGTTTATTTGCCATAAAGCATTAAAATGTTGGGTCACTGAAAGCATCAGCAACAATAATTTAAAATGAAAATTAGTGACAGAAAAATAGCAGCAGATTGCCCTAATAAAAATCATTAGAGATCAAAAAACCATAAGTATAAACATAAAAAAAGCCTAATCGAATGACCAGGCAGAATATAGTAAAATAGGACGTTTACCTACTACTAGCGGTCACAAAAGATGATATGTATATTCTGCAAATCCATAACATTTCCTATTTAAAAGGTGAATGAAATTTTTCACAAAGGTATATTATAAAAGTATACATATACAATTTTTTTTACATAAAAATTATTATTGCTTTTAATTAATTGTATAACCCGCATGTTGTGATAGAACTTCGTGATGAGACCTAAAATGTCGAAGAAATTACAACTTTTGTGAATGCGTCATAGTCACCACTATGGTGAGTGAGCAAAAGTTGGCGAAGCCTTTTTTTTTAAAACAGTTTAGGTAATAATAAATTTTCTATTAGCCTGAGTTTGGGATTAATTGCTTAGCAAAAATCCAAGAAAAGACCTTATTTAAGGCGTATTGTTGAAAATATGGCGGGCCACATTGAAATAAATCAACGCAGAAGAAGGTGGAATTCTTTGATTTGCCTTAAAACGTTTAGAATAATGTTTAATTTTTAACAACAACCTATATTCTGATAATAAATAATCCATTGATATTCAATGCTTATAATACCAACTTAATTGCTAGTTGGTAATCCCAAACTCAGGCTATTACATAATTCGGGTTTAAGGTAATTAAGACACACAGTTGTCTTAGCTGAACGAGATCAATCATAAAAAAACGGAGCAACTAAAGTTGCTCCGCTATTCATTTCTTTTATCATTTAAAGTTTGCACATCAATGGTTAAGCCAAAACCACAAGTACTGTTGTCTTCTGTTAATTAATCAAGAATCCTTCCTTCTTTTATTTAAATCATACCTTTTACAGCAGCTATTGCATCTTCAATACCTGCTGGATTCTTTCCTCCTGCCGTGGCAAAAAATGCTTGTCCGCCACCTCCACCTTGAATATGCTTAGCCGCCTCTCTGATCATAGTGCCAGCTTGAAATGTATCGGTAATGTCCTTACTTACAAGAATCATCAATTGCGCTTTACCTTCTTTCTCAAACCCAAATGCAATAACACTCTCAGCCTTATCTTTAAGAAGATTTGTACCAAGTGTTTTCACAGCATTGGTATCCGTAATTTCCAGTCGACGACCTAGAAAATGAATGCCTTTGACGATTTCAAAATCATTCTTCATTGATTGTTGCAAATTAGCAGACTGTGCAGCCATCAATTGTTCTATTTGCTTTTTCAAGCTCTTATTCTCTTCTTGAAGATTATAGATGTTCTTTACCGTATGAACCGGATTTTTAAAAAGTCCTCTGATCGAATTTAACTCTTCTAATTCTTTATTCAAGTAAGCTTCAGCCTGCACAGAACTAATTGCTTCTATACGTCTTACTCCAGCTGCAACTGCAGATTCCGAAGTAATCTTGAAGTAACCTAGTTCTCCTGTATGAGAGACATGACATCCTCCACATAATTCTACTGAATAATCTTTATCGAATGTAATCATCCGTACTTGATCACCATATTTCTCGCCGAACAACATCATTGCACCTCTTTCTTTTGCTTCTTCAATAGGAATAGATCGGTCTTCAATTAATGCAATATTTTCTCGGATTTTTTCATTTACAATTTTTTCCACACGTGCAATTTCTTCAACTGTCATTTTGGAAATATGAGAAAAATCAAATCTTAGGTATTTTTCGTTTACCAAAGATCCTCTCTGATGAACATGCTCTCCAAGAACTTGGCGTAATGCCGCATGTACCAAATGAGTTGCAGTGTGGTTATTTTCAGTCAATTTTCTTTTATGAGCATGGACTTCACAACGAACAGGATGCTCCAAATGATCCGGTAAGGATTTTACAAAATGGATAATGAGATCATTTTCTTTCTTCGTATTTAAAACTTCAATCTTTTGGTCTCCGAACCACAACAATCCTGTATCACCTACTTGGCCACCTCCTTCTGCATAAAAAGGTGTGCGATCAAGAACAACATGATAGACCGGTTTATCTTTTACCGTTACAATTCTATATCGAAGCACTTTCGCTTCTTCAACTTGCAAGTGATCATATCCTACGAAATTTACTTCATTCCCTTCATGGACCGTATTCCAGTCTCCCATCACTTTTTTACTATCCTCTCGTCCTCTTTCTTTTTGTTTTTGTAATGCATTCTCAAACCCAAACTCATCAATTTCCCATCCTTTTTCTGAAGCAATTAACCTGGTAAGATCGATAGGAAAACCATATGTATCATATAATTCAAATGCAATCTCTCCCTCAAGTTTACCATCAGTTATCTGCAAAGATTCTATTCGTTTCAAGCCACCAGCTAAAGTTTTCAGAAAGGATTTCTCTTCCTGTAAAACTACTTTCTTTACAAATTCTTCTTGTGTTTTCAATTCAGGGAAAACATCTGAGAATGCATCAGCTAATAGCGGAATAAGTTCATGCATCATCGCTTGGCTTACGCCCAAAAACGAATAATAATAGCGCACCCCTCTTCGTAAAATCCTACGAATCACGTAACCAGCACCTGTATTGGAAGGAAGTTCACCATCTGCAATGGTAAAGGCCACTGCACGAATGTGGTCAACTATTACACGCATAGCAATATCCGATTTAGCATGTATTTCATATGAGCCGGTATATTTTTTACCACTCAACTCTTCTACTTTTCGTATAAATGGTGTGAATACATCCGTATCATAATTGGACATTTTACCTTGAATAGCCATGCATAGTCGTTCAAATCCCATTCCAGTATCAACGTGCTTTTCCGGTAATTCTTGAAGCGAACCATCAGCTTTTCTATTGTATTGGATAAAAACAAGATTCCATATTTCAATCACTTGTGGGTCATCCATATTAACTAAAGATCGACCTGGCACCTTTTCTCGATCTGCGTCTGATCGAAGATCTATATGTATCTCACTACAGGGTCCACATGGACCTGTTTCGCCCATTTCCCAAAAGTTATCTTTCTTGTCACAATACAATATTCTATCCTCAGGAAAATATTTCTTCCACATATCAAATGCTTCCTTATCCGCTTCTACTCCATCTTTTTCATCACCTTCGAAAACAGTAATGTATAATCTATCTTTTTCTAGACCATACACCTCTACCAAAAGTTCATAAGCCCAGTCAATTGCTTCTTGTTTGAAATAATCACCAAATGACCAATTTCCCAACATTTCAAACATGGTATGATGATAACTATCAACACCAACTTCTTCTAGGTCATTGTGTTTCCCTGAAACTCGCAAGCATTTTTGTGTATCAGCAATTCGTGGAACCTGTGGGGGTTTATTACCTAAAAAGATGTCTTTAAACTGATTCATCCCAGCGTTGGTAAACATCAATGTAGGGTCATCCTTGAGAACAATTGGCGCAGAAGCTACTAACTTATGTTGCTTCGATTCAAAGAAGTTTAAAAACTTTTTTCGTATGTCTTTTGCTTGCATGAGATGAAAAATTTACTATAATTAATTGCTTTTCAATAATTTATAAGTATCAAAAATAAATATTTGACAAATTCATATTTTCTATGTAAAAATTTTGGATTTCGGTATAACTAGAGTATTTTTGACGCTTGTAAATCAGAAAATCCAAAAAACAGTGGTACATATTTCCTTCCTAAGGAAAGGCAAATGTACTAATAAGATTAAGATTGAATAGATGAAAAATGAAAAATACGTCTATAATCCTGTAACCTTGCGTTATGAGAAAGTAGAAGTTCCGCTGAAGAATCGCATCTTAAAAACAATTGGCTACACCATTGCTGTACTTTGTACAGGTTTTCTTTTCTACGTTGGTATTGATCAACTTATTATCAGCCCTCAAGAAAAAATTCAAAAAAGAATCATCGATGATATGTCTCTTCATCTTGCTGAACAGACGAAATTCATTGATAAATTATCTTACGATATTGACGAATTACAAGAAAAAGATGCAAATGTGCATCGGATTATTTTCGGTATGGAACCAATAGA
>JAHDGD010000277.1 GCA_020627825.1 Saprospiraceae bacterium | reverse complement strand
TTATGTTGATTTTTTTGAGTAATTCAATGGTTCTTTTTTGAAGAAGTTTTTCTGGAGATACGTAGAGTAATTTTATAGCACCATTTTTTATGTCTTCGACCAATTGCCGTTCCTCAGTTTTTTCAAGACCACCCAGCCATGCTGAAGCATTGATGTTTCGTTTAAGCAATTGATTGACTTGATCTTGAATAAGGGCACGTAAAGGGCTAATTACAATGGTGGTTCCCGAAAAATGAAGCGCAGGAACCTGATAACAAATAGACTTTCCTCCACCAGTAGGTAACAATGCGATAGTGTCTTGACCACTAATCACAGAAGTAATAATGTCCTTTTGTAAAGGTCTAAATTCACTATAACCCCAATGTGATCTTAAAATATTTAAGGCATTCATTATAGGATGAATACCTCAAAAAGTTCATATCGTAATCAGTACTTTAGAAAGTTGGGCATCCATAGCCACTTCCTCCACCAAAATTGAATAGCTTATCAAATCGATAAGATATTTTTACTAAACCTGCAAAGTAATAATCCTTGACAGATTCTTTACCTCTTTGGCTATTGGCAGGGATCATAGTTCCTGTCCGATTAGATAGTAATACCGCAAGTTCACCATTTGCAGATTGTAGGGCGTCCATATCTGGATAGACCGTACTAAGATCGTCAATGTAGTCTGTAAATGTTTTTCTCGCACCTATCTCAAATGCAATTATCATTTTTTCAGACAATCTCAATTTAATACCACCTCCAAAAGGAATTGAAAATTGACCTAAACTATATTTATCACCATAGCCAGGAATTCCTTGACCTTCCGTACCCAAAGGTTGTAGGTCATAGGTCTGACCTTCATATTCCGCGGTAGGATTAAATCTAAAATAGGCACCACCCAAGAAAACATATGGAGCGATAATATCTTCGTAATCTCTTATGTCGAATTTGAAAATATTGTATTCAAAGACAAGGCTTAGTTCATTCACCTTGGTACTAAAACTTAGATTTCGTTCTAATTGCCAATCAGCACTGGAGTTGGCATCATCCGCTTGTAAAGTACCTCGTAGAAAACTTGCAGCTATAGAGTATCTGCCTTGGATGTTGTATTTATAAAACAATCCAAATCCGAACCTAGTTTGTTGAAAATTAGTAGAGAATTCAGGTGCATCCATATCACCAGAATATTGAGTACCTCCTATTGAGATACCTAATTCATGATATTGTGCGTTTGTGTTTAAGGGGCCAATGAGAAGCAATATTGCTACTACAACAAATGAATGTCTCATGACGTGTATTTTCTTGGTTATTTATTCTTGTGACCTAAAGATCACCTCAAAGATACATTATTTATTTTTCTAATATGTTAATATTGAAAAATATTATATACTAAATAACGACACATGTAAAGTGCTATTGCCACTATTCTATTAAAATATTACTGAAATAAAATGGTTTTAATAACTTTGAACGCACTATTAAGAAACTAAAATAAAAGTAAAGTCATGCGATTAATTATTCTATTGATTTGTTTCCTATTTGGGACTCAGTTAAATGCACAACATCCTGCGGAAGATTGGTATCACACAGATCCTGATGAAAGCGGTATGCACGGTGTATCTGCCCATAAACTTTATAATACTTTGTTAAAAGGTAAGAATTCTCAAACGGTAATTGTTGCCATTATTGATTCTGGGGTAGATCATTTACATGAAGACCTCAAAGATGTGATGTGGGTCAATGAAGATGAAATTCCAGATAACGGAATTGATGACGATAAGAACGGATATGTTGATGATATTCACGGTTGGAATTTTATTGGAGGCCCTGGTGGTAAAAACATCAATAAGGATACCTACGAAGCGACCAGAGTTTATGGAAAGTATAAATACAGGTATGAAAACGCTGTTGAATCTCAATTGAATAAAGAACAGAAAAAAGAATATGCTGTATATCTAAGAGCTAAAGAAGATGTGGAGGCAAATATTGAGTCCGCAAAAAAACAATTGGCGAATATTGATAATGAAGAGAAGACTATAATGGATGCGGTCAAAAGTGTGGAAGATGCCTTAGGTGATAAAGAAATGACTGTAGCCAACATTGATTCTATCGATGCTACAGACAATACTGGTTTAGTGACGGGTAAGAGAATTATGTCAAGAGTTTTAAGCAGAGAAGAAGGTATGGAGAGCTTTGATGACATCTACGGATTAATTAAAGAAAGTTTTGATGGCGGGAGAAAGAGAACTCAAGACAGACTGGATTATGCATATAACACAGAATTTAAACCACGGAAAGACATTATTGGTGACAATTACGAAGATTCATATGAAAAGGGCTATGGGAATAATGATAGCAAGGGACCGGATTCTTTCCATGGAACACATGTAGCGGGTATTGTTGCAGCGACTAGAAATAATGATATCGGTATGGACGGAATAGCTGATAATGTAAAGATCATGTCCATTCGAGCAGTTCCAGATGGTGATGAAAGAGATAAGGACGTAGCTAATGCGATTATATATGCTGTTGATAATGGAGCAAGTGTAGTAAATATGAGTTTCGGAAAAGGATTTGGCTCTGATAAAAAAGCGGTAGATGATGCCATTGCTTATGCTCAGAAAAATGATGTTCTTTTAATCCATGCTGCTGGAAACAGTGCGCAGAATAATGACATCGACTTTAATTTTCCAAATGATAAGTATGAAAAGGCTCGTGGGTTTTTGTTTTGGAAGAAGAAGAAAATGAAAAACTGGATTGAAGTGGGTGCACTTTCTCATAATGTCGAAGAAAATAGTATTGCTCGATTCTCTAATTATGGGAAGGAAAACGTGGATATATTTGCTCCAGGTCAGGAAATATATGCAACGACTCCAGAAAATGGATATGCTTATTTACAAGGAACAAGTATGGCTTCTCCTGTTGTAGCCGGTGTTGCTGCTATTTTGAGGTCTTATTTCCCTACATTAAAAGCTAATCAAGTAAAAGACATTTTGATGAATTCATCTATCAAAACAGATATGGAGGTGGTCGTGCCAGGCAAGAATGGAGAAAAGATGAAGTTTAGCGAACTATCAGTTTCGGGAGGAATGGTCAATGCACTTAAAGCTGTCGAATTGGCCATGAAGACAAAAGGTAAAAAGAAGATAAAGAAGAAAAAGAACAATAGTAAGGCATAAATGAAAAAGGGTCCCAAATGGGACCCTTTTTTATTTAATCTTGATTTCTTTGATTACAATGTCAGGTAATGCTTTCTTATATG
>JAHDGD010000065.1:9563-20203 GCA_020627825.1 Saprospiraceae bacterium | reverse complement strand
AAAAAAGTTCTAGTTAGATAGAATATTGAATCAGGACTTATACCTTTAAATGGTATCAATGGGCTTGAAACTGAAGATCATGCATACTTTTGTACTGCCCATTCTCTTGCTGAATTAATTCTTCATGTGTACCATACTCCAAGATTTCACCTTGATTAAGAACCATGATGCGATCTGCATTCCGAATGGTTGATAATCTATGTGCGATGACAATAGATGTTCTATTGATGATTAATTTTTCAATGGCATGCTGAATAATGGCTTCTGTTTCTGTATCAATTGAAGAAGTTGCCTCATCCAGAATAAGAATGTCGGGATCAAAAACCAAAGCACGAACAAAAGATATAAGCTGGCGCTGTCCCATCGACATGTTATTTCCCCTTTCAAGTACTTTAAAATCATATGCCCCAGGCATCTTAACGAAAAAATCATGCGCTCCTATAAGCTTGGAAGCTTGAATTACTTTTTCTTTCGAGATAGAAGGATCTCTTAACGTAATGTTTTCAATTAATGTACCGCTGAATAAGAATACATCCTGCAACACAGTTGCTATTCGATTTCGCAAAGCATCCAATCTATATTCTCTTACATCTATCCCATCAATCTTTATACTACCTGAACTGATTTCATAAAATCGATTCAAGGTATTGATAATCGTACTTTTACCAGAGCCAGTACTCCCTACAATCGCTAGTGTATTGTTTTCTGGTATTTGAAAACTAATTCCTTTTAAAACTTCAGACTCCCCATCGTAGCTAAATCGAACAGAATCAAATTCTACTTGTCCCCTAAATCGTTCCACACCAATTGCTCCTTCATTACTAATCATTTCATTTGTGTCCAAAACTTTGAATACCCGATCAGCAGCTACTAAACCCATCTGTAAGGTATTGAATGAATCGGCCAACATTCGCAATGGTCGAAATAACATACTCAAGTAAACCTGAAAAGCAACCAATGCTCCAAAGGTAACTTGGTCTTGAATATACGCTCCTGCTCCCCACCAAATCATCAAAGCCAAACTCAAAGCTGAAATAATCTCAACTACTGGATAAAATACTGCGTAATAGAATATAGAATCTAAATTGGCTTGTTTATATTTTGTATTGATCTCGTCAAATTTCTTTTTCTCTTGTTCTTCTTTATTGAAAATCTGTACAATTCGCATTCCTGTTATACGCTCATTCAGAAAAGCGTTCATTGTTGAAATTTGATTTCGAACTTTTTGAAACGCTACTTTTACTTTTTCCTTAAAAATATAAGTTGCAATAATCATTAACGGCATCGTCAGTAGACATATAAGTGTCAATTGCCAAGAGGTTATAAACATAACAGCAATGATCACCACCATAGAAAATAAATCTGCAATTATCGTAATTACTCCTTGAGTAAAAATTCGATTGATTGTTTCTATATCATTAATGGTTCTCGTCGTAGACGTACCTATAGGCGTTTGATCAAAATAGGTTAATTTAAGACTTGTTAGATGCTTGAATACTTTGAGACGTAGATCTTTGATAACAGATTGACCAAGTACATTAACATTGTAGGTGAATAAATACCGCGCCAATACAGTGACTAACACAACCCCAATAAATAGCATAGACATTCTTGACAATCCTGCTATATCACTTGTCAGAATGTAATCATCTACCATGATGTTGATCAAGTAGGGTCGAAGCACATTAAGCGGTGCTAATACAATCGCTAAGGTCAAACAAAAAAAGAATAAAAATCGATATGGACGAGCCTGACGCACTACACGTTTCAGCAAATTCCAATCCATTTTATTCCCTTTCATTTTCTATTTTTTCCGCTTGATATAAAACAGTTGATACACTCTTAAGTTGCAATATTAGCATTATGCACGCATATAGTTTGTGATCTCAGCAGTAAAAGTAGGATATAATTGTTGCAGTTTTTCGTTTCGCAAAATGTACGCACATATTGCCACGGCGGGAAAATCATTCAGTTCATACCCCATGAATTGCTCGACGCTTTTGGGTGTAAACCCCCAAATTTTTTCAAAATCTTCTCCAAATTCAGCTGGAATATCAGGAAATCCATCTTGATAAGCCACTTTTCGTTGAGCCCACATAAAATAATTAATGGGAAAATATCGATCTGGAAATCGCTGGGAAAGCGTCATCTGCTCTAGAGAAACAATAATTACCCCATCTTCATTGTCATATTCTGCAGCGTGAAGAAACTTCATTTTAGGCGAAGGAAAAGGATGTGCATAGGCTGCAATACGTTCAACATCTCTTGCCTCATCTACCGGTCCTTCCATTCCCAATATTACCCCTGGTGCATTGATGATTAAACTATGGTATAAATCCAGTTCATCACTTTCTTCTTTTACAAGATAACATTCCCTTTCATACATAAAGAAAAATAGGCGATCGAAAAATTCTTTCTGCTTTTCAAGAGAATATGTAGCAATGATAGGGTATTCCACCTTTAACATATTTTCTATTTTTTCTACAAAACCAACATCTTGAAATTTAAAAAAATAGCGATCAATCGGTGATTTAAACACCAACAAGGCTATTGCAGCAATTGCAAAAGGGACAAATGCAAAATACCAAGTTCCACCATAAGTGAAAAATATATACAGCATGATTGCGAATAAAAAAATTAAAATGGCACCCAGAATCGTCGAAACCGATCTATATCTCATATGTAAATAGTTATTAAGCGGAAAGCTACTCATTTAATTGTAAAAGAAATCATAATATTGTGCACCTGAAAGCGCTTTTTAATTTAATTTTCGTTCATTCACTGTAAGTAAAGGGCTCGAGGCCCAAAAAATGAAATATGTAAAACAATTCATCTGTTTTTTGCTTGGAACAGGAATCATTATTTTCCTGGTAAATTCGTGCGCTGTTCAAGCTGATCCCCTTGGAGGTCCGGCTGATGTGACCCCTCCTATGCCTGATTCTTTAGCTTCGTCTCCGAATAATCAGTTATTCTTCGAAAAACAAGATATCAAATTGGTATTCAATGAATGGGTAACCCTCAAGAATGAAAATCAAATTATCGTTTCTCCACCACTAGAACATGGATTAAAGGTCAAATTGAAAAAAAAGACACTCGTCATGAGCTTCGATGAAAAAGAAGAATTGTACGAAAATACGACCTACACCATCAATATGGGAGAATCTATTGTCGATTATACCGTAGGAAATCCTATGTCAAATTTTACTTATGTTTTTTCGACCGGCGCTTATCTTGATTCCTTATCCGTATCAGGTAAAGTAACAGATGATTTCACAGGAGAACCTCAAGAGAATCTATTGGTTTCTTTATATGCTGATCTTCAAGATTCAGCTGTATATAAACAGCGTCCTTTATACTTTACTAGAACCGACGAGCAAGGTAGATTCCGTATAAAAAATATCCGAAAAGATAGTTTCAATATCTTTGCGCTAGATGATAAAAATTTAAACTTTTATAAAGACCAAGAATCGGAAAAAATAGGCTTTTATGATGATGCTTTTTTCCTAGATTCTATAAAAAACAATATCCAAATAGGTGTTTTTGCACCTGAACCTGCTTTGCGAATTATTTCCAAGACACAAACTAAAGGTGAAGTAAAACTTACGGTAAACAAAGAACTTGATTCCTTACAGATTATAGCAGACACTTCAACCGCTATACTCCCTCCATTTTATACACAAGATACTGTATATATATGGCACAAAAACAGTTCGGAACAAGAGATTACTCTAGACCCCGATGGACTTGCTGATTCCATCACATTAGCTGCATACGCAGATTCAACACTGGCAAAAAAAGCTAATAGATATGCTTTAACAAACGTTTCAAAAGCATCTCCCATGAGCCCATATGATTCACTAACCATCAAATGCAATGCCCCTATTCTTTCTTTAAATGAGGAGTTGATTGCTGTATATGATACCGCTCAGCAAAAAATGGAAATATCCATTCATAGAACTAATAAAGATCCACGAATTTTCAAAATAAAAGCTCGATGGATAGAAGGTGAAAATCATGAACTAGAAATTTTACCAGAGGCAATTGAAACAAACCTTGGGATTCGAAAAGATACTATAAAGCAGACCTTTGGGGTAAACTTAAAAAAGACATTAGGAGAAATAGCTTTTCAGCTTGACTCGTTAAATAAAGACGTATGGTACGTTGTCGAATTTTCACAAGGTGCTAATAAAATAATACGTTTAGTTAAAAACACATCGAGTTATAGTGTAACTTTATCGGGCCTAAAACCTGGTAAATATACCGTTCGAGTCACTGAAGACCTGAATAAAAATGGTCGTTGGGACCCTGGTGATTTTTTTACTAGGCGAAAATCCGAGCGGTGGATTTCTAAAGACCTTGAGTCATTGAAACCGAACTGGACTTTGGATGTAAAAATAAATGGAGATGACTTCAAATAAAATGATTTTACGCTCTGAAAATCTTGTGAAAAGATACGGAAAACGCGAAGTTGTAAAAGGTGTTTCTGTACAAGTAAAACAAGGTGAAATTGTGGGATTACTCGGGCCAAATGGTGCTGGGAAGACGACAACTTTTTATATGGTCGTAGGATTTATACAACCTTATAGTGGCAAGGTGTTTTTGGACGATGAAGAAATAACGACATTAGCCATGTATCGAAGAGCCAGGAAAGGAGTTGGTTATCTTCCTCAAGAAGCTTCGGTGTTTCGTAAATTAACGGTAGAAGATAATTTAAAAGCTGTTCTTGAAATGACTTCGCTTAGTAAAAAGGAACAACAAGAAAAACTAGAAAGTCTCTTAGATGAATTTAGTCTCCATAAAGTGCGAAAAGGTTTTGGGGACACCCTCAGTGGAGGAGAAAGAAGGCGTACCGAAATAGCAAGAGCACTTGCTACTGACCCAAAATTTATTTTACTTGATGAACCTTTTGCCGGCATCGATCCTATTGCAGTGGAGGACATCCAGCAAATCGTTGCTAAATTGAAAAACAAAAACATTGGCATTCTGATTACCGATCACAATGTCCAAGAAACACTTTCAATAACCGACAGAGCTTACTTGATGTACGAAGGTAGAATCTTAAAAGAAGGAACCGCTGAGAGCTTAGCAAATGATGAAGAAGCACGACGATTATACCTCGGTAGTCAATTCGAATTACGAAAGAAAATATGATGCGTTTATTGACAATCCTTTTTGTTATGAGCTTCTTATTTTCGTGTAAAACAGAAGCGCCGAAGGTTCGATTAAATAAAGAAGAACGGAAATACATCGACTCCATCTTCAGTCAAAGAATTCCTGATCTCGACACCATGCTAGACTCTATTTGCCTAGCAAATCGCACCGATCATTATCAATCTATAAAAGATTCTTTAATCAGTGTGCGCATCAAAGAAATAGAAGCCATTCGAGGAAAATGAAAAAACTATTTTACGTCGTCATATTATGCGCTTTATGTTCTTGTATAAAAGAGGAAGAACCTCGTCATCTTGTCATCAATAGAGAACTAGAAAAAAAGACCAAGACCTATACAAAAAAGAGACTTAAAAGATGTCAATCGGATATGATGGAAGAAATCACCCTGGAAGTAGATTCCATCATGTACTTTTTAGTCGCTAAGATGAATGGTGAAACCGACATCATGCCCGAAAGGCCACAACGACCCAAGCGCTTAGTAGATACCATCACCTTAGAATCTCTCCAATCCAACAATTAATTCTTAATCCACTTTTTTACTTGGATTTCGTTCCCATCATCATCCTTTAAAGTAGCATAATATAATCCTGAAGGCATCCTTGACACATCAATCTGCAAGCTATTCGTTACACTCACCAAACGTCCATCAGCTGTATATATTTCTACGCTTGAAACAGGAACATCTGATGCTACGGTGATCCTGTCAGAAGTAGGGTTAGGGTATACGTTGATTGTAGCATATTTATAGTCGGCATTGGAACTAGGATCTAGTGCTACAAGCGCTTTTGTGAGATCATACGTATTAATTGAACGACCATAAGTTCCTGCAACGACCACATTCTGCGGTTTATTAAACACCATATCATTCACGGGTAAATACGGAATATTTGACCCTACTCGTTCCCATGAGGCTCCACCATCAATACTACCATAAACCCCTACATTCGTTGCCGCAAATAATAACTTATCTTCAAATTCATCGTAAATAATGATGTCATTTACAGCTCCACTTGGCAAGTTGTTGTGAATCGATTCCCACGTATTTCCATAATCTGTGGACTTGTAAATTCTTGGTGAATCATCGAAAAAAGCGTAATTACTTAAGGTCACATACACCGTCGCCTCATCATGTGGTGACGCCTTTATGGACGTAACATAATGCTTTTCTATTCCATTATTGATCTGTTCCCATATTCCATCTTGACGTTTCCATATGTTTCCATCAGCTGTTCCATAATACAATAATCCTTCTACCAGCGCCGATTCATCTAACGATGTAATGGTGTGATAGCCAGATATATATTCTAGAGGATCAGTCAAACTTGGCCCTAGTGTATCGACAATAATTGCATAAGGATCCGTTACATCAAATACCACTGGGCGAAACGTTCCAGTATAGACAATATCTGGATTATGGGGGCTTAAGATATATTGCATATCCCAGTTTTTTCGATCACTTTGCATAGGACCAAAATCTAAATAGGCAAAATCAGTGTAACTGGTGTAGTATATATTGCCGTTTTGTGTTTCAAAATATTGTACATCAGGTTTAAATGGGTGAAACCGTGTTTGGAAGCCATCTCCGCCATACAGCCTAGGATAATTGTTAATATCTAAAAGATTCCCACCCGTTGTTCCATTATCCTGCATCCCTCCATAATACAAATCTGTATTATGCGGGGAAACCTCTACTCTATAGAACATATTGTTCGGAATATTTTCTATATCTGTCCATTCTGTCGATCCCCATTCTTTTTTATACAAGCCTCCATCTGTTCCCAATAGTAAATTATTATTGGAATCCGTAATGATGGCATGCTTATCAGCATGAACCGAATATTCCCACCAACTTGGTGTTTCTTGTTCCCAAAAAGCAAATTCTTCATTAAAGGACCATAAATCGACACCACAAAGAAATACACGATCTTCTCCATTTTCAGGTCTTTTATACGCCCCTATCCTTCCGAAAAACCACCCGAATCCTCCCATCATCGTCGGAGTTGATTCGTTCGTGGAATCAATCATCGTCCAGTTTTTTCCAGCATCCACACTTTTATGTAATGAAATATAACGATGACTATTGTTCATCATCATGGCATATGCAACTTGCGGATCATCGTCTTTGAAGGTAATGGCAGGTCTTCCAACAATAGTAGGAATATTCATATCCGAAATGGCCCATGTTTCTCCGAAATCTTCCGACATATATACTCTACAATCTTCACCAGATACTCTACTTTCATGCCCATTTCGGAATCGTGTCCATGCCGCCGCCAGAATCACAGTTGGATTATCAGGATGAAAAACGATATCATGCACACCAGTGTCATCTGCTACAAATAATACATTATCCCATGTTTGGCCACCATCTGTTGTTTTGTAAACGCCTCTATTGTCATCTTTTATGCGAACATTACCCATTGTCGCTACTAGAATTTCGTTGGTATTCGTAGGATTGATAATGATTTTACCAATTACTTTGGTTTCTTCCAATCCTATATTAATCCATGTTTCACCAGCATCTTCGCTTTTGAAAAGACCATTTCCTAAATAGACATTTCCGGAAATATTGATGTCTCCACTACCTGCATAAACGATGTTGGAATTCGTAGGGTCAATAGTAATCGCACTCACTGCTTGAGTTAATTGATCGTCCCATAATGGTTCCCATGTTCCACCTCCATCTATTGTTTTCCATAATCCACCTCTCGCAAATCCAGCATAAATAATGTCATCATTTCCAGGGTCGACTGCGACTGCATTCACTCTACCTCCTAGATTTCCAGGCCCTTGCTGAGTCCATTCATCTGAAAAATGATCACTTCTTACCGCAATCTGTTGTTTTGCATTTTTTACAGACGTATGATAATAGGAGATATCTTCAGCAGAGGGATCTACACCGAATAACTTCATATCATCAAAATCATAGGGCACATGCTTCTCTTCGAGTGTTTTTCCTTTGGGTGGTTCCACAGGCGAAGAACATGCTATAAAAAATAGAATAGGGACTAGAACTACATATCTCATCATGATTGGTTTTTTGTAAATTGAAATTACATACATTGTCATAATTTTTGGGCTTAAAGCCCAAAAAAACTATGTCGCATAAAACACTAGAGTTCAACAAATTCTATTCAAGTCTTTCGATTAACCGAAATCAAAAAACGTCTTTGTACTGTTTACTAATATTTCATGAATCGTTTTATTCGCCACAATAATACTGGATCCCGTCTCGTGCTTTTTCCCTCCCTGATAATCAGACAATATTCCTCCAGCCTCTTGGCATATCACAATCCCACCTGCTACATCCCACGCATTCAGTGACGTTTCGTAAAACGCATTAAATCTTCCATTCGCAACCCAAGCCATATCCAGCGCTGCTGAACCAAATCGCCGTAAACCTCGAGCTTCATTCATTACCTTTTCCATCATTGAAAAGTATGGCGTTTTATTGTAATAGGATTCATATGGAAAACCTGTCGCAATCACACAGTCAGCAAAATTCGTTGCAGGATTTACATTTATTTTATGACCGTTCATATAAGCACCGCCGCCTTTCCACGCATAGAACAACTCCTTATTCATCACATCCCCTATCACGCCCAGAATCAATTCATCCTTATATTCAAGGGCAACACTTACAGAAAAATGTGGAATGCCATAAAGAAAATTTGTTGTGCCATCAAGCGGATCAATGATCCATGTATACGTTTCTTTACGGTCAATCGTATCTTCTTCCGTTACAAAACCTGAACCAGGAATTAATGCCGACAATCCATCAACTAATAATTCTTCCGCTTTTTTATCGACATATGAAACCAATGAATTATGGTCTTTGATTTCGACTTGATCAGCGCGTACTTTACCGAATTCTGCCGCTATAAACTGCGACGTTTTTTCGACAATTTTCAGTACTTCCTGACATGTATTTTCTAATTGAACCATACTACAAGAAACAAAAAAATAACGAAAAGTTTAAATTGATCTTTGCATTGATCTCGATATAATGGATATCTTTATCGGAGTCTGAACTTTATAACAATAGCTTGATGAAAACGTATTATACTCTTTTTCTATTATTCTGTATGATGGGCGGGGCTTTCGCCCAAAATTCGCTTTTGCAATCTGGTCCTATGGTAGGGTATTCCGCTTATCGTGAAGCGCTTATATGGGTGCAAACAACAGAAGAAGCCAATGTAAAAATTGGCTATTTTGCCGAAGGAGAAGTTGAGCGTTTTACAACGCCCCAGCAAGCAACAGAAGACCAAGACTTTATTGTTAAACTATTTCCCAGCGAAGTAGAATACGGTAAAACGTATAGTTACAAGTTATACATTAATGAGGTCTATGTAGAGCGTCCATATCCGCTAGAATTTCACATTCAAGAGTTGTGGCAATGGAGAAAGGATCCACCTGATTTTAGTTTCGCGATCGGATCATGTGCCTATGTAAATGAGCCAAAGGATGATCGTCCGAACAAACCATATGGTGGACAATACGAAATCTTCGAAAGCATCCGATCGAAAGATCCAGATTTTATGGTATGGTTAGGAGATAACATCTACCTTCGAGAACCTGATTTTCTGACGGAAAGAGGAATACGCCATCGAAATCGATATTCCAGAGCGTTACCAGAATTACAAGCATTGCTAGGGAGTGTGCACCATTATGCCATTTGGGACGATCACGATTATGGCCCGAATGATTCGGATCGATCCTATGTACATAAGCATTATGCTGAAAAGGCATTTAATGACTACTGGGGAAACCTGAATACAAATGCTACAGGTGAAGGAGGAATTACAAGTCATTTCTTATGGAATGATGTAGAGTTCTTTTTACTTGATGACCGTTATTTCCGAGATTCGAATCGCTCACGAGCAAAAGACAAAAAATATCTAGGAGATGCGCAAGTAGATTGGTTGATTCAGGCCTTGACAACAAGTAGAGCACCTTTCAAAATAGTATGTATAGGAGGACAAGTAGTAAGCAATGCTGCGGTTTACGAAAACATGGCGACCTATCCAGCTGCACAGCAACGTTTATTTGATCGAATTGCTGAAGAAAAAATAGAAGGGGTTTTGTTTATGAGTGGCGATCGGCACCATACTGAGATCTCGAAAATGGAAAGACAAGATGCATACCCACTAATCGACATTACCTGTTCTCCATTGACAAGTGGAACGCATAGACCACGCGATGAAAAAAACACGAGACAAGTAAAAGATAAAACGTTCTACGATAGAAATTTTGGGATTGTAAAAGTGAAAGGAAAACGAACGAATCGAGTATTGACTTTGACAATTTTTAATACAGAAGGGGAAGAACAATGGACATATGAAATCAAGGCATCAGAATTGAGGTATGAGAAGCGATGATTGAAATCGCGTTAGGTAATAAAACTTCGTGAAGAGACGTGAAATGCAGAAGAAATAACGACTTATGTGAATGAATCATAGTCAACACTA
>JAHDGD010000065.1:0-9463 GCA_020627825.1 Saprospiraceae bacterium | reverse complement strand
GACGTGAAATGCAGAAGAAATAACGACTTATGTGAATGAATCATAGTCAACACTATGGCGAGTGAACAAAAGTTGGCGTAGCCTTTATTTCAAGGGTAGTTTAGGTCATAATAACCTGAGTTCGGGATTAATTGCGAATGCAAAAATCAAAGAAAACGTTTTATTCAAGGCGTTTTGTTGAAAATGTGGCTATCCACATTGAAATAAAACAACGCAGAAGAAAGTGGAATTCTTTGATTTCCATTAAAATGAGTGAAATAAAGTTTGATTATCAGGAAAAGACATTATTCAACAAATAAATAATTTATTGACATTCAAACGTATAAAAAATAATCAATTGCGAGCTAGTAATCCCGAACTCAGGTTAATAGATTTTCTATTGCATAATGCGGATTAAAATAGAGATGGAACATCCTTATTGATGCATAAAAAAAGCCCCTGAAAGATAACCATTCTTTTAAGGGCTTTTTTATTTTAATTTACGTGAATTAGTCTATCCCATCTCAGCAACTACCTCTTTTACTTCTGGGACCATTCTTTTCAACATACCCTCTATTCCCGCTTTTAACGTTACAGATGATGACGGACATCCACTACACGCACCTTGCAACACAACAGATACTGTTCCTTGATTGAATGACTTGAACTCGATGTTCCCTCCATCCATTTCAACTGCAGGCTTCACATACTTGTCGATTAATTGGATGATCTTATTTACAAGTTCCGCATCTTCACCAGTATACTCTGTTTTGATTGCCTCTTCTTCTATTGCCTTTTGCGCTTCTTGATACCCCTCTTTTATGATCTCTTTTCCATCTTCTACATACGATTTGATGAAATCTTTTAAACGCAACATAATGTCTTCCCAAGGGAAATTGAATTCCTTTGTTACCGTTACATAGTTATTATTTATATACACCCCTTTTACGTATGGTAAGTCAAACAATGCCGTTGCAAATGGTGACCATTCTTCTGCAGATTCTTTGGTTCTGAAATCTGCAAGACCATCCATTAACTTCACATTTAGAACATACTTAAGGGTTTCCGGATTCGGTGTTTGTTCAGTGTATAACATTACCGGATTCTTAGTTATTGCTTCCATTTTTCTTATTTATTGTGCAAATATAACACCCTATTGCGATATATAGTTTTATACCATTTAATTTTTAGTCTGTGGTTAACATACAACTTATAAATAATACTATTTACATTTTAGATTGTCGCCTGTAAATTCAAATTTCAAAGATATAAGTTCGACTTTTTCAACCTTAACCCATCTTTCTCCAATCTTGGAGAAGGGGTTCATCCTATTTGTACTCCAAAATGCAAATAGTATAAGAGCCTAATTTGAAAGACCATTTAAAGTATAGCATATCGTTGGTATCATTCCACAACTATAACTTCTAGTAAAATAAAAGACGCTGCAATTTTCATTACAACGTCTCTAGTACTCTTCGTATTAAAGAATTTATTTTGCGCTCAACTTTGCAGCAAAGTATTTTCTATTCATTCGTGCAATGTTCTCTAATTTTATCTCTTTCGGACATTCTACGTGACATGCGCCTACATTCGAACAGTTTCCGAATCCTTCTTCGTCCATTTTTTCTACCATCTTTACTACACGTTTGGAGGACTCTACTTTACCTTGAGGTAAGAGATCAAGGTGATTGATTTTAGCTGAAGTAAACAACATTGCTGATCCGTTAGGACACGCTGCAACGCATGCTCCACATCCTATACATGTCGCTGCTTCAAATGCTTCTCCTGCTACATCCTTTTCGATAGGAATTGCATTTCCATCCATTGCTTGACCAGTATTCACTGATACAAATCCCCCTGACTGAATAATCCGATCAAAAGCACTTCGATCCGTCACTAAATCTTTTACAATAGGAAAGGCATTCGCTCGCCAAGGCTCAATCGTTATGGTATCACCATCTTTAAAATGACGCATATGCAATTGACATGCTGTTGTTCCTTGCATAGGACCATGTGGTCTTCCATTAATCACCAAACTACATGTTCCACATATCCCCTCTCTACAGTCGTGATCGAATGCAACAGGCTCTTGTTGATTTTCTAGTAAACCTTCGTTCAATACATCAAGCATTTCCAAGAATGACATATGCTCGTCAGCCTCTACATTGTAATCATGAAATTTTCCTTCTGCTGTTTGATTTTTCTGTTTCCAGATTTTTAATTTAAGCTTCATCACTTATAATTTTTTCTTTAGCTGTATTGTCTACCTTTCCTAAGAAAGTCTACTTATAACTTCTCGTTTTTAATTCAACGTTTTCATATACCAATTCCTCTTTGTGCACTTTTGGCTCTTCATCATCCCATTCCCAAGCTGCTACATATGTAAATACGTCGTCTCTTCTTAATGCCTCACCTTCTTCTGTCTGATACTCCTCTCGGAAATGACCACCGCATGATTCTTCTCGATCTAGTGCGTCCAGAATCATGACCTCTCCCAATTCTAAAAAGTCTGCTACTCGATTCGCCTTTTCTAGTTCTGGATTGTATTCTTCATTTGTTCCAGGAACAAATACATCTCTATAAAATTCATCTCTTAATTCACGAATCATCTGACGTCCTTTCTTTAATCCTTCCGCGTTCCTTGACATACCACAGTATTCCCACATGATTTTTCCTAGCCTTCTATGGAAAGACTCTACGGATTGACCTCCTTTCATGCTTAAAAACTTATTGATTCGATCTCTAACATTTTTTTCTGCTTCTGCAAATGCAGGCAGATCTGTTGAAGGCACATCGTTTCGTATTTCTCCAGAAAGGAATTGTCCGATGGTATAAGGAATCACAAAATAGCCATCAGCTAATCCTTGCATTAGGGCTGAAGCTCCTAGTCTGTTCGCTCCATGATCAGAGAAATTACTTTCTCCTAGCGAAAACAATCCTGGTACATTTGTTTGTAAGTTATAATCTACCCATACACCTCCCATCGTATAGTGAACAGCAGGATAAATCTTCATCGGCAACTTATATGGATTCTCTCCTGTAATCTTTTCATACATTTCAAAAAGGTTACCATATTTTGCTTCTACTACTTTCGTTCCTAGCTCTTTAATTTTTGCTTCACTTGGATTATGAAGACCAAGTGAATGTGCTTCTGTTTTTCCATAACGAATGATGGCACTTGAAAAATCAAGATAAACTGCGAGTCCTGTTTTATTTACTCCATATCCTTCGTCACAAGCTGTTTTTGCTGCACGCGAAGCAACATCTCTAGGTACCAAGTTTCCGAATGCAGGATATCTTCTCTCTAAATAATAATCTCTATCTACTTCTGGAATGTCGTTTCCTGTCTTCTTTCCTTCTCGTATCGCCTTTACATCTTCGAGTTTCTTAGGAACCCACACTCGTCCATCATTTCGTAACGATTCCGACATTAACGTTAACTTCGACTGGTAATTACCCGAAACAGGAATACAAGTAGGGTGAATCTGTGTAAAACAAGGATTCGCCATTAAAGCTCCTTTCTTCACTGCTTTCCATGCAGCTGTTACATTGGAACCCATCGCATTGGTTGAAAGATAAAATACATTTCCATAACCTCCTGTTGCTAAAACCACACAATGCGCACTGTGTCTTTCTATTTCTCCATTGATCAAGTTTCTCGTAATGATTCCTCTAGCTTTACCATCCACTAATACCAAATCCAACATCTCATGACGGTTGTACATTTCTACTTTACCTAAAGAAATCTGACGCTCAAGTGCTTGATAAGCTCCTATCAATAATTGTTGTCCGGTCTGGCCCCTTGCATAAAATGTCCGACTTACTTGAACTCCACCAAATGATCTATTGGCTAATAAGCCTCCATATTCTCTTGCAAATGGAACACCTTGCGCCACACATTGGTCGATGATGTCCGTACTTACCTCAGCAAGACGATGTACATTCGCCTCTCTTGAACGGTAATCCCCACCTTTTATCGTATCGTAAAACAATCTATAGACACTGTCTCCATCGTTTTGATAATTTTTAGCTGCATTGATTCCTCCTTGTGCTGCAATAGAGTGTGCTCTTCTTGGAGAATCATGGAAGGTATAACATTTTACATTATATCCTAGTTCTGCTAAAGTTGATGCGGCAGACGCCCCTGCTAATCCCGTTCCAACCACAATGACCGAAATTCTCCGTTTGTTGTTCGGAGCAACCAAATTCATTTTAGACTTATATTCTGTCCATTTTTCGGCTAATGGCCCTTCTGGTACATTCGAATGTAGTTTCATCTTTTTTTCTTTATTGAATTCTTAATTAAAAGCTTATTCCTAAGTAATGTAAAATAGGAATGATCACAAACCCTACAGGTACCACAATTGCAAATACTCTTCCTATCGTTTCTATAATCGGTGTATACTTCTTGTTGTTTATTCCTAGTGTAACAAATCCACTTGCAAACCCATGCCATAAATGGAAGGCTAAAACAAGTTGGCCTATTACATATGCAATCACGATTAGTGGATTCTCAAAAGCAATAGATACTCTTTTATATAAATCTTTTACATCATGACCCAACGCTTCAGAAGAAACCATTTTTAATGTATCGGTAAACTTCATTTTAAACCAAAAGTCACCCATGTGAATGAAAATGAATGCTAAGATCAAGGTTCCTAGTAAACCCATATTCTTTGAAGCCCATGAACCTTGTGCTTTTCCTCCTTTATACCCTACTCCTTTCTTTTTACGATTTTGTAGCCATAACGCAATACCCATTATAGAATGTAATATAATACCGGCATACAATCCATAAGAAACAATTTTGATGGGCAAGAAGTGCGTCATAAAATACGCGTAATCATTAAACGCAACGCCACCATCATCTACTAAAAGCTGTAAATTTCCTATTAAGTGAATAACAAGGAAAGAACATAAAAACAACCCAGTAAGAGCCATAATGAGTTTACGCCCTATGCTCGATGTCAATAATGAAGTTAACCATTTCATAAGTCAGTTATTTCTTTATGCAAATCTATGTATTGAATGCTAAAATGTACGGGTCGGTTTGGCTTCAATCCCTTATTTAGAATCTGTCTAAAAAGTATTTTTGCCCTATTATATGCCTTTTTGGGTTAAACCCAAAATTTTATATTGTTCAATCGCTTGTTCCTCGGCTTGTCGCATTGCCTTAATGTCCTCCTCTTCGTGATCGTCAAATCCGATAAAATGCAATAACCCATGTGCAATAACTCTGCATAATTCAAGTTCGAAATCAATGGTATAGTGTTCTGCGTTATCCTTAACACGATCTATGCTGATGTAGATATCGCCACTTATAGGTTGTTTCTCGTAAGGAAAACTAATAATATCGGTGTAATAATCATGATCGAGATAGGTTTTATTGATCTCGAGAACCTTTTCATCCGAGCTGAACATATAACTCAACTCTCCTATCTCCTTGTTGTAAAGTGCAGCAATTTCCATCAGCCACCGTCGATAAGTCTGCGGGTCGTTTAACTGAAAATCAACGTCATCATAATAAAAAGAAATGTCACTGGATGATTCCACTTAACTGTGTTTAAAAAACAAATCAATGATGCTTCCATTTTCTTCAAAGGTGCATTCATCGCATAGCTCTTGAATCAATAAAATCCCACGGCCTCCTTCTTCTTCGATTGTTTCAGGCAAAGTAGGATCTGGCAAATTCGAAAAATCAAATCCATCCCCTTGATCTTTTACGCGCACATGTAATCCGATGTCGGACCGAAACGTATAAACTTCTACTTGTTTCTCTTTCTCTTCTTTATTCCCGTGCAAAATTGCATTGCTTACTGCTTCTGTAAGGGCAATAAGGATCGATGGAAACAATTCTTGATCAAGCTCATACTTGTCCAGAATGCGTCGTGTTACGGTTTCGAGTTTGCCGATGTTTTGAATGTCGGACTCAATATTTACGAAATGAGTATACATTGTTTTTTAGGGTCTACACCTAAAGCTATTCATTTTTTAACGATTGATAGTACTGTTCAACCAAAAATTTATAATAAGGACGTAAAGCTGGCGAAACCGTTTTTACTTGGTCGATTTCAGCTTCTCTTTTCTTAATATATTGTTCCAATGATGGAGGAAACTTGCGTTCTTTATCTAAGGCATTCTCTGCTTTTCGTTTCTCATCTTTCTCTCGTTGACGATCTGCTTTTTCAGCTTCCAGTAAACGCGTCATGATGTCTTGTTGCCTTTTCATCAATTCAGCATCCAATCTTTTATTCACAAGATCGGTTTCGATTTTGTTCATTTGATCAATAACTTCTTGCATATCTCCTGATCCTTTACCATCTTCTCCCTTTTCCTTTTGCATCTCTTCCAATGCTTTTCGAAGTGCGGCTTGCTTTGCTGCAGCTTTTGCGAAATCTTTCGAACTATTTCCTTTTCCATTTTTCGCATTTTCCATCATCTTCTGCAAGGTTTCTTTCATTCCTTGCTGCCCCTCAGATATCTTATCACTTGGTTTATTCCCTGCTTTTCCTCCTTTTCCTTTTCCACCTGGTTTATTACACATCTGACTACCTGGCATCATACTGCTCATTTGTTGTTGCATGTTCTGCATCGATTCATTCAGCATAAGAGCAAGATCATTCAGTCCTGTCATCGTTTTACGCTGGTTCTCATTTGCAAGAGACTTAGCTCGTTCTTCTAGTCTCTTAATCCCAGTTCGAAGATTTCCTTTGATATCCCCTACTTTTTCTAAGACAAAAGATTCTATCTGGTCTTGTCTTTTAGCAAGCGCTTGCAAACTATCTGCAATCAATGTAAAATCATCTTGCAACTTGAATTGTTCTTGAACAAGTTCAACATATCGTGGCGTTTGCTCGTATGTTCTATTAACCTTATTTGTAAGATTCTCTTGATCGAAAGATAAGGTTATGATATTTTCTAATAACTGACGAATCGCTTGAAGGTCTTCTTCCATTTGCTCCATCTCATCAGATGCCGCCATGTCCGACATTTGCTGTGCCATTTCTTTCATCTTCCCACTTGCACCTTTTTGAGACTTGGAAGATCCTTGTGAATCATTCTGTTCCATCTGCTCTTGAGCATTTTCCATGTCTTCCGAAATCTCCTCCATCTGCTCTTCATTATCATCACCCATTTCTTTCGGTCTTTCGAGTTGACTATTCTTCTCCTCTAGTTCTTTCATATCTTCCTTCAACTCATCAAACTTTTCCTCTATTTTTTCTTGCTCTTCTTGTATTTCTTCCTTGCTCTTTTCTCCCTTCTCTGTTTCCTCAGCTAATTGTTCTTGCTCCTCCGCGAGTTTATTCAACTCGTCTATCATATCTTCCATTTCCTTTTCCACTTCAAGCTGCTTATACAATTCTTGTAATCTATCAAGCTCTGTTTCTATTTCTTCATCACTCATTTCCATATCCTCCATCATTTCAAGTGCCTCATCTTTCTCCATTTCTTGCATGAGTTCTTGAATTTTCTCCATCAATTCTTTTGCTTCATCGTTCATCAATTCATCAAACAACTTTTGCATTTTCTCCTGCTTCTCCTGAATCTCTTCTGACTTTTGGAGCATTTCGTTATTCTTCTTATTCTTTTCGAAATTCTCTTTAGCTTGATTCATTTTCTCTTGCAACTCTTTCTGCTTTTCTAGCAACTTTTCAAGATCTTTTCGAGTCTGCCAATCCATTTCTTTTTTCTGGAGTAGTTTTTCTCTTAGCTTTTTAAATTCTTCTTGGATTTTCTTCGATTCCTTTAATGCTTCATCTAGAGATTTCTTCACATCTTCACTACTCTGTTCTTCTTCCTCTTTTATCTCTTTTATTGATGCTTTTTTGAAGGTCATTAATCCCGTTTTAGCAGACTTTGCTCCATTTACTTGGTCGTTGTCATACGTTTCGAAGTAATAAGACAATTGATCTCCTGGTTCAAGATTTAATTCTTCTATATCCAGAATATAATCGTACGATGTAGTCTTCCCTTTTTCGATGTTTAAAGGAGTTTGTTGACTTGTTTTTGTCATCCCGTTTTCTCCTTTGATCGTGTAATGAAAACTGAGTGACGTCAACCCATAATCATCGGTTGCTTTACCAGCAAAATATAAGATATTCGTTTCTACACTATCCTGAAATTTCTGAACTTGAATACTAGGATGTTGATCTGGAATAACATTAATCGTATACAGGAAAGAATCCGGAAAAGGGATTTCATCATTACTTAAGTATACCTTATACCCTTGACTTTTCTTTAATTTTTTAGAAAAGCTAAATTCAGTATCTGTTTTTCTTTTTGTTTCTGCGGGTTGGGACCCAAAAGCCATCGTTATGTTTTCTGTATGTTCACTTGTGAAATTCCAACTTGCAACAGTTCCTGCAGGTACAGAAACATCACCTGTATTGTTAATGGTCTCGTCTACTGCTCCTGTATAGCTTGGATAATTAAGAAACATAGAAAAATCTACAAGATTCGGTTTTTCTAATACATTTAAGTCAAAGCGTGCAGACTTAACATTACCTGCAAAGATTCGGAATGGTGTATCTTTTTGTACATTTTTAAACGTGTATGAAAATTGATCTACCTCGTCTTTTTGCATTCGGTATTGATAATTATTTACATCGATGAATACTTCATCTGGTAAAATTGTACCATCAACGGCTATCTTTAGATCAAAATCACTGTATTGAACAACTTGGAATTCATCTTCTTCCATCAAAAATTTGAATGGCGCCGCTCTTTCAAAATCTTCATTATTGTTCAAAATCCTAAATGTAGAATCTTTGATTATACTTGGTGCTCCAAATAAAATGATCAAAAATAAAAGCAACGGAGGCAAGGCATATTTCAAATATTTTCTATTCGCTCTTAAGTCTATTGCATTTTTAAATGGAACCAGTTTTATTTTATCAGATTTCTGATTTATACTCGCTAAAATAAGATCTGTATTTGGTGTGTGATCTGCTTGTCTTTTTAATTGAAGTATATTGATTAACTTATCCTGTACATCTGTAAAATGTGTCCCTATAATAGATGCAGCCTGATCATGTGATATGGTTTTTCCTAGCTTAAAAAACTTTGTTAGTGGAAATAAAACCCAATAGAATAATGAGATTCCGGATGCTGCTAGGAAAGAAACAAGCATACCTTTTCTCACGGCTTTCGAAAAGTAAAAGTTATGTTCTGCTATGCTGAATAGTAGAAATAAAAGAAGGGAAAACCCTATAAAATATAGTGCTCCACGTATCACTTTATTGATGTAGTATTTACGAATAAATTGATCCAGTTTTTGGATCAATAGACTGTAACTATCTGTATTTGCCATAATCTAATGCTTCAATTCTACAAAAACACACCATAAAGATAACGCATGCTGCACGTAAAGATTCCATATAAAGACAATAAAAACACTTTATTAACAACAGCGTAGCGATAACGACTGTTTAACCAACATAATTCAAGTTTATAGCACGTAAACCGAGGTCCAACTATATCTTTA
>JAHDGD010000276.1 GCA_020627825.1 Saprospiraceae bacterium | reverse complement strand
CATTGTCCTATTTGTACTGCTTTTTTCATTTGCTCATGAGAGATAACGGATAATGGTATGCAGCGTCTCTCGACGGAGGAGAGATATGCTGTCATCACCTATTGTTACATGCTGGCTCTCTTTTGTTCTGTGATTTATTTTTCATTTACTTGGTCTTTTGTGGGTTGGCTTGTAGCTCTCTGTCGCCCGCAGGTACGAGGACGGCAGTGTGCTGCAAAGTTTAGATTTCTGAAACATCAACTATTTCATTTTTATCGTATAATGATCCAATGTGTCTAGACTTAATACGGAATTGACTTCTTGGCTTTAATTTCGGTTTTGTAGAAATGTTTTCCACTTTAATTCCTGGATCGTAATAAATGTTACCTAATGCCAATTGATTCAAGTAAAGTTGAAAATCTGTTCCTACGCCAAGAGTGATGTTCTTACAATATGAATACTTTCTTGTCGCTTCCTTATCTAATAAAGAAGGAACGTAACATGCTTGATTATGCTTCTTGTTCCAATGTTTAAGTAATGATGCGAAACTCCAAGAAGCTGCTTGATTTCCATGTTCATCAATCAATGTTACACAACCATTAGCATTTCTGATCTTCTTTGCATCAGAGTCGAAGCCAATGATTTTCAGTTCAAGACTTGTCAGATGGTGTTTTTTGTTTACAAAGTGAGTACCGCCAAAATTCTTCCTATCGGGTCGACCTTTTTTATCATCATATCCGTATTTCAAAACGAATTCTATTCCACCTTCTTCCTTATAAAAACCACCTGTTGGTTCAGGGGTCATCAGAGTTATAGCTTTAGAATTAGTAAGGTGGCATTTTGATACACCGAATTGTTTAATTTCCCAACCCATAAAATCTGGTTCTGAATAGCCATTCGCTGAGATTCCAAGTTCTGCTTCTAGTGTATACCCTCCACAATTTGAAGCATTGCATGGAAGTATATCTCCGTTTTTATGGAGTCTCTTCGAATCAATCCATCCTAGATTATGAATTCGTTTTAATTCTTTTAGCAAGATTGCCTTATTGTTTGCGATAGTTGGCAAGTTGATAATTGAAAAAATTCCATGTTCTGTTGGAAGATTTAGAGCCACAAATTCTCGACTTACAACTGAATCTGATGAAGAGACATATCCTAAGACAGTTCCGTTCGATGCTATTGATAAGAATAATATTCTGCCTTCAAGTCTGTTGGCCATAAGTTCAGAAGGGGAATTTTTACATCCTTGTAAAAAACCAGAAAACCTAACTTCAGGATATTTAGGGTATAGTATTAGTTGTGATTTTGGAGCTTGGCTAATTTCTCCTTCATCTGTTATCCATGCAAAATTCAGTTTAGCTTTAAATCTTTCCTTTTCCCAATCTCCTGCTTCTTCTGCTATAATCTCTGACAACGGGAAGATATTCAAGATGTCCCAGTTTCCGCCTAGATAAACTTGATTTTTAGAATTGTCATTAGGAGATAATTTCTTGATATAGATCTTCTTGCAACCATTGTCTGTAAATAGAGATTTTAGATTATCTAAGTTCATTGGCTCTCTTTAACTCCTTAATAATACTCTTTCCTACTGCCTGAATTAGCGGCATTGCAACTGAATTTCCAAACTGTTTGTAAGCTTGATTATTAGATACTGGTATAATAAAGCTGTCTGGAAACCCTTGCAATCTGGCGCACTCCCTAGGAGTTAGCCTTCTGGGATTCTTATTGTCTTGTGGTATTAATATTTCAGAACCGTCCTTATAATATCTTGCACTTATAGTTCTTGAAACTCCATTTATATCCGTTAAGCCGTAACCGAATCCGTTCCCTTTTGCTTGATGTTTTCTTTTGTGTTCTTGTAAATAATTCCACAATTTGTCAGAGAGAGTATACTTTTCTTCGACTTTTTTCTCCAAAATATCCTTGATTGCCAACTCAGTATCTGGCGGTTTAGGAAATTGAAATTTCTCTTTGTCATTAAAGATTGATTTATCAAATCCAACAATGATTATTCTTTCTCTATGTTGCGGAACATAATATTTTGCATCTAGAACTTTGTGGTGAATTGAATATCCAATTTCTTCTAGTGTTTCGGTAATAACTCTAAAAGTTTTCTTTTTATCATGCGATACTAAGTTTTTTACATTCTCCAGCATAAATGCTTTGGGTCTCTTGTGTTCAATTATTCTAGCAATATCAAAGAATAATGTTCCTTGTGTTTTGTCTAAGAACCCATGCTGCCGCCCAAGTGAATTCTTCTTAGAGACACCGGCTATGGAAAATGGTTGGCAAGGAAAACCACCAAGTAAAAGGTCGTGGTCAGGTATTTCGTTTGCAGGTATTTTTGTAATGTCACCAAATGGCACTTCTCCATAGTTTGCTTCATAAGTCTTCTTAGCAAATGAATCCCATTCACTGGAGAAAACACATTTACCTTTAATGTTTTGGTAAGCCATTCGAATTCCTCCTATACCTGCGAATAGATCGATGAATTTGAATTTAGGATTCTTAGGTGTAGGGAATGGAATATCCCAATCAATAGGTAAGTATCCTTGAAAACTTGGCTCCTCAACAATATCGAGTTCTTCGTGTAGTATATTTAAATAGGCTTCTGCACGAGGTTTATAGTATTGTGAAACTCCGTTTTTGTGGTTATGCAAATAATGAGTCAGACTAGCCATTTCATCTGTAGTCTTTTTATCTACGACAATTTTTAGTTTTTCTCTTATGCTTGAATATTTCTTCTTCATTATACTAGTTCTTTACGTGATTGGGATTTGAGGAATTTTGCAGTTTCTTCCGCAACTTTGAAAATTGAATCTGAACAGCCATATTTTGTAGCTTCTCTCGCAAACTTGTCAGCGAAGAACTTATCTCTTATTTCTTGATTGTCGACTTTGAATAGCTTTGACAATTTCTCTAGTTTGCTTTTAGAAAATTTCTGAGATCCATTTTCAATTCTACTGATTGCGCTTGTATTAATCCCTATTAGTGCTCCAAACTCTGTTTGAGTCCAATTCTTTTCCTCTCTTTGCCTTTTGATGTATTTACCGAAACTTGACATATTTATGACTTGATGCATTTTTAGCAAATTTAATCAATTGACTTCACATATAGTCATTTTTAATAATGTATTTTTTGGGGTGGTGGTAAGTTAAAGCCAGTGAGTTGGCTTTAAAAGCAATGTGTCTGAAAGACTCTTTGCTTTTGAGTTGAGCATTTTTCATCAGCTTGCATGTAACGTAAAATGATATGCGATGCGAAAGCCGCTCGGCTGAAGTATCGTCGTAT
>JAHDGD010000275.1 GCA_020627825.1 Saprospiraceae bacterium | reverse complement strand
ATGCCTAAAAAGTGATCAAAAACATAGGTTTTGATCAGGTATAATCGAGTTAGACTCCATTAGGATTAAAAAAATGAAATACAAATCAATGAACATATACACTTGGATAGGGATAATTCTAATTGGTGTTACGTGGTACTTCATTCAAAAAGGAGCACGAATCGCAGCTCAGGACAATTTAGAAGAAATGAAAACTAAGCTTGACTCAGTAGAGCAAGCAGCCATTTCTAGAATAAATACTACAACAGACTCAACAATAGATAAAATACAAACAAGTTCAGATGAAATCATTTCCAATTTAAGTACAAAAGCGACTAAACTTGGACAAACAATTGATGACTTAGAAAAAGCCACTCGCAAATCAGCAGAATCAATAAAAAAAGATATTCAAACTTCCAAAAGACAAACTTTTAATAAAGTAGAAGAAGATGGAGACAAAACAAGAAATCAAGTGTCAGAAGATGGATCACTTACTCGTCAAACAGTTACATTGAATTCAAATGAAATAAAAAATAAAATAGAATTAGGTTCATCAAATACATTGAAAAAACGCATAACAGAAACCTTTTACTCACAGAAAAAGATATTCGATAATGATATCGAGAAGGTAAATCTCAAACTTGAGAAACGAAGGGTTAATTATAGAGGACTAAAGGCCATATTTGGATTCGGAAGTTGGAGAGCAACAATGCTAGATAGTGAAAAACGAGGTCGAGATATAAGTAAGGATTGGAGCGACTTCTTTTCTTTTCTCATTGATTCTAACACGTTGAATTTTGAAAAAAGGTTTATCGGTTTCATAACAACTCATACAAAAATGATTAATGAAAAAGATAAAGATGATCAATTCTTACTTAACAAGAATGAACGATCAAATTTAGCTTCACTATTTACAAGCAATTATGATTTATTTAAATTTCAATCTTATTTTGCTTCAAAGAAAAGACATGTTGAATTACTATATGAAAAATCTCCAAAAGCGATGAGAGGTTGGGCTCCACAAGAAATTAATGTCTGCGATACAGCAATAAATGCAATAAAAAAAATTGAAAACTTAGCCAAATTAAAATAACGGAGTCTAACAATAGATATCAGATCATATCTCTTCGTTCCTCAGAGATACGATAGATATCATCATCCGTCGTTAGCGGTCAGCAGAAAAAAACAAAAAATGTTCAACAGAATATTCATAAAATCAAGTCGAGATAAATCGAGACAAGTAAATATTGGCAAATTGGCTGAAAGCCTTTTGTTTTACGATACTACTGATTTAATGGTTGATAAATTTGTAATTACTGAATTATGCGAAATTCTTACAATTGAACAACTTGAGTATTTAGTTAAAGAAGGCTTTTTAAATATTCACATCCTCAGAAATACGATTGGAGTTGGAGAACACAAAGTTGATAACCAAATTGCTTATGCTCCATTTATCCTTTCAAGTGAAGCATTAAATTTAAGTGAGGATTTATTTAAAGTATATTACCAAAAGACTGGAAAAAAATCGAAAGCACAAGAACTAAAAAGAAGATTTCTTGAATTAACGAGTGAGTTCAAATATTTCGGAGAATTGAGAACCGATATATTAGATGAGTGGAATGATAAACAATATCTAAGCAAAGGTTTAAGGGCATATATCAATTCATATCTTCATCAATTAGATACTTCTAAATTTAATATTGAATTAGTTGATTCGGTAAAAAATGGTCCTATTGAATTTTTCAATTTTGATACAAATCTGAATTTTGAAGAAATAAATGAAAAGTACAATGAACTCCTTCCTCATATTCTCAATTTGAACGATTGTCTGCGAGGAATCGCAAATTCAAGAGGAGATTTCAATATTGCTACTAATCTTGAATCAGAGGTTTATTCAGATTTAAGAAACAATCCGTATCTATCTATCAAATTTGATGATTTAGTTCAAAAGATAACGAAAAGCGAAAAAGAGATAAATACATTTCAAGATTTTGTCCTTGATGATTGTGCCGATTTAGATACAATACTGAAATCAGGAGAAAAGAGTTTTGATGACTTTTTGGAATTACTTGAAAAATCAAGAAAGTTTAGAGAATGGCTTTCCAAAGCGGATGAAGATTCTAAATTGATTACAGCTTATTACAATGAATTATTCGATAAAAGTTGGTTAGAGAAATCACCTGGAAAAGTTGCCAGATTTACATTATTTGGTGGTGCGGGAATGATAATAGATGCTCTTGCTGGAGGAATTCCAATTGGAAGTGCAATTACTTCAGCAATTGATAATACCGCTGTTGATAAGATTGCTAAAGGCTGGAAACCTAATCAATTTGTGGAAACTGAATTAAAAGAATTTTTGAAAAAGAAAGAAGACCACCACTAACATTGTGTATGATGTTCATTGCGAGCAAAAGCTCGCAACGCCACATACACGAGACCGCCCGCACAGGAAAAAAAGAAAAAATGAAAATACTAATTATTGGAGGATATGGTACAATTGGAAAAAAAGTAACTGAATACTTCAAATCCAAATACGAAGTTTTAATTGGAGGACGGACAAACTCCGATATTCAAATTGATATATCCAAAAGTCAATCGATAGAAAATGCTTTTAGCGAAATTGGAAAGTTGGATGCAATAATATGTATTGCAGGTGAAGCAAAATGGGATAAATTTGAAAACCTTACAGAAGAAGACTACTACATAGGATTAAGAAGTAAATTAATGGGACAAGTCAATTTAGTAAGAATTGGCAGAAAATATTTAAATAGTAAAGGTTCTATTACTCTCTCAACAGGAATTCTTGCAGATGACCCAGTAGAAAAAACTACAAGTGCTGCAATGGTTAATGGAGCCATACACAGCTTCGTCAGAGCGGTTGATTTAGAAATAGAAAATGAAATCAGAGTAAACGTTGTTTCACTTGGAATGGTTGAAGATGCCTATGAAAAATATAAAGATTATTTTCCAGGTCACAATCCAGTACCAATGGTTAAAGCCGTAAACGCTTACAAAAGAAGTGTTGAGGGAAAAGGAAGAGGTTTAATAATAAGAAATTACGAATAAAAAGAAGCCAGCTGCCAACATTGTATATGACGGTCTTAGCCAGCAAAAGCTGGTCACGCCACCTATCCAAGTCCGTTATATACAATTTCCCAGTTTCACGTTCATATTGATCACTATAATGGTCATTTTATCATATTATGTGGGATTTTGACCAAAATAATGGTCATAAAATAACCTTTGCACTTAACCCATTGATAAGCTTTGGAAACCCAAAGAGAGCACTTT
>JAHDGD010000274.1 GCA_020627825.1 Saprospiraceae bacterium | reverse complement strand
TAGCAGTTTTCAATATATTTTTTATCTGTTAAACCCACAATTTTTTCTTCCTGTCCTCAATTAAAAACGTTAACTTACAAGATGATTTAATGCTAAAACATCTTTAGAAGTATCTTGCGCTTTTGCGAAATTACATTGTAAAACAAATACTATAAAAACAATTATTCCTTTCATAATTTATTTTATTTAATTAGTCCTATTTTTTAATTTAATCATAAGTATGTATTTCCAACAAAGCGTTCTAAAAATGCAAATAAAATATTTACATCTTCACTATCCGTTTAACAAACTTTCTGTTTCCATTAACATCAAAAAACGCAACAAAATACATTCCTGAAGGTACATCACTCATATCCACAGTTCGTATATTTTTTATAGGACTTATTTTAAATAGATCTCCATTAACAGATATAATACGTAATGTCCCTTCCATTTTTCCTTTTACAACCAACTCATCCAGCACGGGATTCGGAAAGAATCCTATAGTAAGATCCACCATTTCATCCTGAACTGAAACCACATTTTGGGTGAAAACCCTATTCCTTCCATCACCAAACGTAAATTCAACACAAGTCTGCCACATGCGATCAATTATATCTTCGTATAATACAGCAATTGCAGGATGTATGATCGATGGCACTTCAAAATCTAGTGGAGGTTTTTCTTCATAAATTGCGATATAACTGGCTAAACTCGCCAAAAAATAAATACTTGGCATCCCATGTGGCGCATTGTCTTCATAAAGCTCGGTAACAGGAATGTCTTTTAAATTGGTATTCGTAAAAAGATCCGCAAAAATAGGACCTACAGGAACCATCTTTACTTGAAGGTCCGGTCTATTCGCATCAAGGTCGTTATGAAAGGCTACCCACCATTCATGAAAATCACCCGCTGTATAAGAATAATACGTTTCAAGTTGTGCTGCAGTAGGTGGAAAATCGGGAGCAATTCCCCCCATATCAGGCCAATTTTCATAAATAATAAACTTCATGCTATCTTCTTCTCCAGCTACATTATCCATCACTTGAAGCGTCGCAGACAATGGAGTAACACCAGGGTCTCCGAAATATTCCTCTGTATGGGCTTGCCACTGAATAAAATTTCCTGCTGTAATCATAATGGTAGAAAAGTCAGCGTCAGAAAAAGGCTCATAATCACTTTCCCATGCAGAATTTACGATATCATATCCCCATTGAGAAAATATAGGTTGACTAGCGTGTTGCGGTAAAAACCCATACTTTCCAGACACCGCAAAATCTTTGCCGGCATGATTAGCTAATAGTTGCAACCAATGAGGTACTGTCGTTTCGTCGGAAGGAGTCGGATTAATAGGGGGTCGATGATCGATCAGACTATGACCAAAAATGTAGCACGTCGATGCGTCAGATTGTCCATGTAAGTGACCAATACAATATAACAACAAAAAAGGAATCCATAATTTTTTACACATTACCATCGAATTTCTAATAAGAATAAAAATGCAGTAGATAAGCTGCACACTTTCGCTACTTTTGTCTTTCAAAAATAAAAATATGTCCTCAATACTGTACATGATTCCATGTCCTATTTCGGAAAACGCAACGCATACCATTCCGGCATATGTTAAGGAAATAATTCATGGAATACAGCATTTTATTGTCGAAAGATCTAAAACCGCACGGAAATTTCTAAAAGAAATCGAACATCCTATTTCGCAAAATGATCTCGACGTTATAGAAATGGACAAACATGATCCATTGTATGCTCAATCGGTCTTGAAAGAATGGATTACGAAAAACATAAAGGTAGGAATTATATCAGAAGCAGGTTGTCCAGGAATTGCTGATCCCGGTGCTCAACTTGTCAGCATTGCACATCAAAAAAACATAAAAGTTGTACCGTTGATAGGGCCCTCTTCTATTTTTCTAGCCCTTATGGCAAGCGGAATGAATGGACAGCACTTCTCTTTTCATGGCTATTTACCACATAAAAATCCAGCATTAAAAAACGCTTTAAAAACAATAGAAAAAGACATTATAAAAAAGCAATCCGCAGAAATTTTCATCGAAACACCATATCGGAACCTATCGATTTTTAAGGAAATCGTCCAACATGTATCTGGACATATTAAATTGTGCATTGCTGGAGATATCACTGGAAATCATGAACAAATAAAAACAATGAGCATCAAAGAATGGAAAAAAAGAACATTTCCTTTCAAAGACAAAATTCCAGTAATTTTTATTTTAGGTCTTTAAGAACTGGAATAAAAATTGATGTGTTTTAAAAGAATAAAAATAGAATAAATGAGTGCTTTAGAAACAGCTAAGCAAAATGTTGCAAAAAAGGGATTTCTTGATATTGATCTCGATCCTACATTGGATTTAGTAGAAGAAATCAATCGATTAAAAAAAGAAAAAAATGCCATTATTCTAGCGCATTATTATCAAGAAAGTGAAATCCAAGACATAGCAGATTACATTGGTGACTCTCTTGGATTATCCCAACAAGCAGCGACAACAGAAGCTGATATCATCGTTTTTGCTGGCGTACACTTTATGGCAGAAACAGCTAAAATGCTAAGTCCACATAAAAAAGTTTTACTACCCGATTTAAAAGCAGGTTGTAGTTTAGCCGATTCATGCCCTCCTCATTTATTTAAAAAATTTAAAGAGAAATACCCAGACCATAAAGTTGTTAGTTATATCAATTGTACTGCTGAATTAAAAACATTGACAGATGTTTGTTGTACGTCTACTAATGCTGTTCAAATCATTGAAAGCTTTCCAAAAGAACAAGGTATTATTTTTGCACCCGATCGTAATCTAGGAGCCTATTTAATAAAAAAAACAGGCCGTGATCTTGTATTGTGGAATGGAACATGTATGGTCCACGAGATATTTTCTAATGAAAAAATAACGAAACTACAGATCCGACATCCTGAGGCTGTTTTGATTGCGCACCCAGAATGTGAAGCTCATATATTGGATAAAGCTGCCTATATAGGATCTACGAGTGGATTATTAAAATACACCAAAGAAAGCGATGCTGAACTATTTATAGTAGCGACGGAAGCAGGAATTATCCACCAAATGGAATTAGCTTCTCCTCATAAAACTTTTATTCCTGCACCACCCAACAATACATGTGCTTGTAATGACTGTCCGCATATGAAATTGAATACAATGGAAAAGTTATATCTATGTATGAAATATGAAACTCCCGAAATTCATTTAGAAGATTGGGTTATTGAAAAAGGCGTGGATTCAATTAATAGAATGCTTGAAATTTCTGCAAAGGCTGGGCTTTAAGCCCAAAGG
>JAHDGD010000273.1 GCA_020627825.1 Saprospiraceae bacterium | reverse complement strand
TTTCTGGATTCATTCTTTTCAATAAAGTCTCATTCTTTTCATCATCAAATAACACTACTTCCCAAATTTGTTTTTTATCCAAAAAGAATTCCTCTCCATCATTTCTTGTGATAATGATAAATCCTTTATACAAGTCAATTTGTAACAAAACATCATTAATAATGGCACCATCATTTAACACCAGTTTTCCCATTGTTGGTTCATCAGTAAGATAAGGACTACCTTTAATTTCTTGATAGGTCAATCTTGAATCTTCATACGATTTCCCGATTGGTTCATTAAAAAAAGTTTGACCGAAACTATTATTTGTAGATAAATTGGAATATTCTCGAACAAATTTTTTATCTGTTGTTTTGGTATCTTTATCATCTTCAGTTTGGGCAAAAAGTGTTAGACTGAATATGGTAGTTGCAATTAAGGAAAGTAGAATTTTCATTTGGAAAATTTTTATTATGAATAATATGAATACAAGTTATAACGAATCTAACTAAGAAATTATACCCATAACCTTTTTAATAAAAATTTAATAGTTTGTAGCCTACATAAATTAGACTTATTATAGACCAAATGATTTAGTTTCTCCGCCATTATTAGTTTCAATGGTGTAATAATATTTTCCAAAAGGTAAATTACTAGTACTAAATTCGATCGAGTGTTCACCTCTATGTCGCAGTTTATTTTTTAGAATGTAACTTATGGTATGTCCATCTATATCACTGATGAATATAGTTACCATTTCATCTCCAGCTATTCGATAATTAATTTTCAAATTTCCATTTTCTACATAAATTATCTCACTTTGCAAAACCCGTTTCGTTTTTTGATGCTTCTTTCTTTGAACAGAGTGTTCTGTATTTGAGTTACCATTTAGATAAGAATCATCAGGGCAAACTTCTCTGATTTCAGCTAAAAATTCAGCACCTGTTTCTGCTTCAAAATCTGAGCTAAGACCAATATTATTTCCTGCTCGATAAGTCAAGTCTGTTGGATTCTCCACTTTGCTATCAGAACTTATTGAGTTACTCGCTTGAAGTACGTGTAAACCACCATTGTAGTCACCAACAATAATGGTATCGACAACAGTTGTATCAATACATGTCAATCGATATTCATCGTCAATTAACCCAATTTGTGTATATGGTATATTACCGATACAGGTATTACCAGAGTAAGTTGTATTAGCTGCAATTTGCGAAAGATTGGCATAATCAAGACCGGTATCTGCATCATTATAATTAGTACCTAAGTTTACACCCCATGCGATTGCTGTAGGCTCATCAATATCTACGATAGTTGGCGTGTTGACACCTACGTTACAATTAATTTGACAACCATTGGGTAATTCATGAGGATAATCCGGTTCCAATATATCTACTATAGTAGGATATTGCGTACTCCAAGGTGGGTCTTGATAAGGTACAGATAATACACGATTTACCATTGATGTATTTGATAAATTATATCCTCTGTCAACTCCACGATTATCTATATGAACCGTTTTTTTGCAATTTATACTCAGGTTGTTATGCGCATTCACATCATGTCCACCTCCGATAAATACACCAACATCGATCCCTTGAAAAATATTATTATGTACTTCATCACCACTATCTCCATCATCAAAATACATTCCATGTGCTTGAGGGGAACTATGGATATAATTATACCTAAATATGGAACCATAACTTGTCCAATCATTCCAAGAATAAAATGCACCCATATCATTAGATACTCGGCAAATGTCATAAATTTCATTGTATTCAAAAATGTGGTTATTACCACAAAACTCAATACCTACATGTGGGGTTCCATGGATCTTATTATGGGCAACATACATACCCACGTTATTATCACTATATTTTCTTGGAATTTGGATGGCTGGTGCATAAATAACCTTGACTTGCCCAAATTCGTAAATGTGATTATTCACCGCAGAATGCCCAGCTTCAATTAAAGTTTGTCTATTTCCTCCTGATAAATATATTCCTCCAGCTCCTAAATGATGAATATCATTACTAAGGATGGTATGATTACTTCCATCAAAAACCTGAACAGCATCATCAATAAAATTTTTGATTTCGCATCCAGCAACTAAATTATCTTTTCCTCCATTTATTTGAATAGCAGAACCTAAACCATAGTCAAACGCTATATCTATGATATCCACGTATTCTACATCGTCTAGTTTGAAAATTGGAATGTTTTTATCTAAAATGCTTACTTCTGTTGCAGTGGCTGGCAACCAAATATACAGTGTATCATTATTAAAGTTTACAGACCATTCACCCTCTTTATCAATTTCTTCTAGGAGATTTACAGCAATATATGGTTCCATTCCGTTTCCTTCTGGACGAGTGTATTTATCACCAATACCCCCAGGAACGGATGCAGCTTGAGTTACTATTTTGTTAGTGGTGTCAATGGATTCGGTTCTGACGGCATCATATTGCCATGCTACCCTCCAATATCCTTGAAACCAAAGTCCTTCATCAACAGCATCCAGCCATCTACTATGTCGATCTCCTTTGTAGTAAAATATCCCAGGATCTTCATTCTGAATAACTGATTGCATAGTCATCATAGAATCATTAGGATATCTTGAAAGCGGTAATTGCCCATCTAACTCAGTATAGATTCTAAACAATTCTTGATTATCTGCAGGAAAATAATCTGGCCATGTACCCATATTTTGAACACCTAGTGCAGCCAAATCTAAAGTCATAATTTTACCCATTGCAACAGGATCAATTCTTGAAAGTAAATCCGGGTCACTTAATTCCTCAAAAGCGCTTATTGGGACCAACTTATTCAAGTGAATTTTGGCCTTATGCTTATTCAAAGATCTGTAGGTTATTCGGTCAGTACTGGTTCCACTATCTTGGTTCGATAAAACAAAACTCGAATCTAGATAATAATCCCCATCCATTAACCAGATTGTTGCAGAACCAATACTTGCTATTGTTCGTAAAGTATCTCTTGCTCGTTCTAATGTTTTAAATGGTGAACTAGCAGATAGACCAGAATTTAAGTCATCGCCTGAAGGAGAAATATATAACGTTATATCTTCTTGAGCGTAGACTTGACAAACGCTAAAATATACCGTCAAATAAATCAAGAATTTCATCATAAACTAAAAATATAATTAACTACTAGCAAAGATATATTTAATGGGTATTGCCAAGTTCTAGATTTCTAGTTCGGGTAAATATTTTCTTACTTAAAACTTATTCTGCCTCCTGATTTTGAACTTCTTGTCCTCTCCCACCAGCTAAAAGTAGTAATACACCTACAACGATTAAGCCTATTCTAATTACCCATCC
>JAHDGD010000003.1 GCA_020627825.1 Saprospiraceae bacterium | reverse complement strand
GGGCTCATGCTCTGCTTCCAAATGGTGATATTCTTTCTGATTTCTGTACTGCTAATCTGGATATTCAAGCTAATAATGGTATTTGTGATGGTATGGATCCAAATATGCTTGTAGTAGTGGAAGGAGAAGTTAAGACTGAGATGGATGAAAAATCTAGTGATGTAAATGTTAATCTTACAGGAAGTGAACTTCACACAATGACTAATAACTTTGGTGAATATGCATTCCCTTCTATGCCAACAGGTGGAAATTACACTATTGAACCATCGAAGAATGATGATGCAGTAAATGGTATTACTACAGCAGATATTATTTTGATACAAAAGCACATATTAGGTCTTGATTTACTAGATAGTCCTTATAAAATGATAGCTGCTGATGTCAATAAAGATTCTAAAATAGGTGGAAATGATATCATCAATATCAGAAAATTACTTCTTGGATATTATGATGAATTCCCTAATAATGATTCTTGGAGATTTGTAGATGCGGCTTATACATTCCTTGATCCTTCTAATCCATTCTTGGATAATTTTAATGAAACGTATGTGATCAACGAATTAACTGACGACATGACTGTAGATTTTGTATCTATAAAAGTAGGTGATATTAACAATACAGCTACTGTAAATTTAACAAGTGAAGATGCTACTACAAGAAGCAATGAGGTATTGACATTACAAGTTGATGATGCTCAATATAAGACAGATGATTTAGTAGAGATGTCTTTTGGAGTTGCTAAGTTAGTGAATCTTTATGGTGCACAATTTACTTTGAATTTCAATACGGCTAGTCTTGAATATAACGGAAGTTCTTCTTCAATATTTGAAGCAGTAGAAAATGCAAACATTGGTCTTGTTCAACTTGATAATGGAATGATAACTGTATCTGTTTCTGATGCGACATTGAAAACACTGAAATCAGAAGATATATTATTCACTCTTGATTTCATTGCATTATCAGAAGGTAATCTTGCTAATAATATCACAATTTCTTCTGATGTTACCGTTGCTGAAGCATATAATATGCATTTAGAAACGATGGATGTAAATCTAGAGTTCAGAAATAAAGTAGGTCAACCTGAAATTACTTCTACTTTCGAAGTATTCCAGAATGTTCCGAATCCATTTGCTCAATCAACATCTATAAGCTTCTCATTACCTAAAACATCAGATGTAAATATTACGATCTATAATGTTTCAGGACAGAAATTATACAGCACGTCAAATACATTCGCTAAAGGATTAAATTCTGTAGTAATTGATGTAAATGACTTTGATGCGAGTGGTATACTTTATTATCAAGTAGAAACAAATGAATATTCTGCAACCAGAAAAATGGTTGTGTTAAAATAATACCGACAGGTAAAAGATTGTTTACTGTTTTTGGGATAGGATCCCGGTCCATAAAGTTGGATCGGGTCCTTTTTTTTTGTACAAATTGAAAGTATTTATGATTCTTTTATTTTATTGGGTCGGGGCCCAAAAGAGCTTTATACGATAAAGAATGATTTTATTTGAATGAATACTATTTGTATCAAACAATTTGCGTTCTAAAGTTTCGGAAATATACTTATTAAAATAGGTGATTTCTTTCTAGAAAAATTCGCAGAAGCTCAGGGTATTCCTCTAATTTATAAGTCGAATTCACCTATTTGTAATTATCGACTATTTAAAATTTCAATGGTATAAAATCTTTAAAGTAAAAATTGAGGACCTTCTAAAATATAGTGATCTTGTATTAGTATATTATCTATACTAAATCTTAGTTTACTCCTTTTGAAATATAATTGGGAGTATTAAAAAAGTCTATAATCTTTTAGATGAGATTATTTTACCATGACGGAAGTAGCACCTGAAACTATTTTGTTAGGTGGACCAAGAGCTTCTACAATTGTATCACCCATTCGAGCAAGAGGCATATTGTTCACCAAAACGGTAGGGCTTCCATTAGTAACTACACCAGGTCCATGTGGTGGGGTAGGAAGAGGAACAGGACATAATGAAATGTCAGACATTGCACCTATAGATGAAATCATAGACGACATGGTCGCAGAGGCAGTTGCTTGACCTGCTAACTCTGCAGCAACAGCTGCTGGAGCTCCTGGAGTACCACTTGCAGCAATTCTTGCTGCTTTCAAACTTTGTAAAGTTATATTAGTAGTTTGTTTGGCAGCTTGTAATCCTGCAGCTGCGGCCATAGGAATCGCTCTCCATGCAGGTCTTCCTCCTATTAAAACATTCGTGGAGCCTATTCCGATTCCTCCTAGTGGTGTTCCATGTGACGTAGAATCTCCTATCCGTGCTGCTGGTTTTGGCATAATGATTTCTTTTACTCGAATTTAAATCATTTTCCTCATTTTGTCAATATATATGGAAAGATCAATTTTCTGAATTATAATCTTTTCAATTTTTTCAATAAAGTACGGCTAAGAATATCATGGTAAAATTGTTGAATCTAAGATAAATTTATGCGTCAGCGATGAGGAAGTGTTTATCCCGTTTTTTGTGTTTTGATAAGGCTTTTGAGTATGCACTTTAAGAATGCGTAGATTAATTTCAAAATTATAAAGTTAAGGGACGAGCGAATAGCGAGCACTGTATCGTAGCGCCCGGACGCCCTAAATCGTTTTACCTTCTTTACGAAATTCTTTTCGAATACCTTGAATGATATCTTTTTTACTTATAGTTTTTGATCCTTTTTCAGCTGCTCGTAAACTTACATAACTTAAAATATTGATGATTGTACCACCTGTTAATTCATAGTTTTTAGCTATGTCTTTTAATTCAACGTCATCATCAAATTCGAACTTATTAAACGTATTTTTCCATAGTTTTAAACGAAGATTGTGACTTGGTTGAGGAAAGTAAATCATACTTTGAAATCTTCTGGCAAATGCTTCATCCATATTGGATTTTAAGTTAGTTGCTAAGATTAATAAGCCAGGAAAGTCCTCCATTCGTTGAAGAAGATAGGCTATTTCTTGATTGGCATATCGATCTTTGGCATCTTGTGTATTGGTTCTTTTTCCGAAAATGGCATCTGCTTCATCGAAGAATAAGATCCATTCTTTATTTTCTGCTTGATCAAAAATATTTGCTAAGTTCTTTTCCGTTTCTCCTATATATTTTGAAACAATTTTCGATAGATCGACACGGTACACTTCACGTTTACTTGATTTTCCTAATAGGCTAACAGTTAGTGTTTTACCTGTACCTGGAGGGCCATAGAATAAGGCTCTATATCCCGGTTTTAGAAATTTTTGCAGACCCCATTCATCCATAATCTGGTGCCTGAAGTCTAACCATTTTAGAATTTCTTCAACCTCGTCTAAAACGAAAGGTTCGACAATTAAATCTTCCCATTCTAACTTTGTGGTTATCTTTTGCGCTGGGAATTCAGAATTAAATGGAGGTACATAATCTTCGCCTGTTGTACAAAAACTTAAATAATCTTTTGAAATATTTAAAATACCTGAAAGAATAGGTTCTGTACTCTTTGATCTTTCTAAACTAATTATGTTTTTCGTTCGTAAGATATAAGACTCATCAAATATAGACATCACTTCGAAACGTTTGTTAATGTCTGTTCCAGCAATTACAAATGCAGCAGTTTCACCTGTTGGCAAAAATCCACTATGCTGATTACCTTTAACTCCTCCGAATTCAGTAAAACCTCGACCATACGTTTCATTCTTTGTGAAGAACATATCTAGCAATTGAGGTGATAAGTGAGGTGCAAGAGCAAGTAAAATAACAATTCGTTCTTCTATACTTAGCTTGTGACGTTTTACGAGCTGAGCATAAACTGAATTATCTCTAGTGAGAACGGGTGCCTTTATTTCCGAGAGTCTTTTATACGGTGTATCTGCACCGAAGTACTTTGCAAATCTGAATGTCATGACTTTATGAAGCCACACAAATTCTTTTGCTAAAGTGTTGGCGTTTAATTCTGATCTGTTCTTTTGGTTACTTGTCATTAATTACCCGATTTCAAGTCGGTCATGTCTATGAGGTCATATGATTTTGTATCGAAAAGTGCTTTATCTGGGTTTCCTTCTTCAACTGATTTTACAAAGAAGTCCATAGTGTCACCACTTTTGTATGTTATGTGCATTTCAAGAGGAAAACCATACATTGTTCCTAGATCTAATCGTTGAAATTCCATAAGAGAAGCAAATAGGTCATAATCAAGGTCTACTTCTGCACTTAACCATACAACACCTTCATAATCATCTCCATCGACTACATATTTTCTTGCAATAAAGCCTTCTATTTCTTTTATATCCGAAGTACGCTCCATTTCCGTTTTGGTATTGTTAGCTTCGTACTGTTCATACATGTGGAATTCTTTCAAAGCCTTATCTTCATATAGTTCGGTGTTTATCTTAGTAGCAGCTTCCTCTTGTTTGTTATATATGATTAGGTTGTGAGGTTTTTTTACCAACATAGGACGAACTGCCATATCGTATTTATCTGAAACGACCGTAATGATGTTATCTTCAACATTCCCAGTTCCATCAATGTTAATGGTTAAATTTCCACTAAAGTTAAAAGGAAGTACTTCTTTGATCACTTTAGTTTCACCATTCGAATTGTAACGTTCTCCATCGTTTTTCTTCTTCTTATTTCTACCTCTTACTTTATCCTCTGCATTATCCAATACGTCATCAACTTTGTTTTCTATAGCTCGTTCAGTTCTATTGTTTATGCTTCTTTCAACATCTTTTACTATGTTTTTCAAATTAATTTGACCAGATGCTGAGGCGAATATAAAAAGGCAAAAACTGATGGAAATGATTGTTTTAAGGTTCATCTTTTAACATTTTAGTTCAAAATACACATATTAAACGATTTAAAATGCGGTAGGGGTACAAAATTAACCTTAATATACGATAAATTTTAATTCCATTCAACTTTAATTATATAAGGAACCCAAGACAATCGAATCATTGAAAAACCCCATGGTAACTTACTTAATAATAAGTCAAACGCCTTGTTTTCAACTCGAAGAACCCATTGTTTGCCTCGGAAAAATAAAACCCCGTCTCTTATAATGAAGGAACCACGTAGATTGTCAGGACTAGAGTTATTGAAGGAGGGCCATTGTTTGATTACATTTAATAGCAATGCATCTGCAATATCTTTTTCTTTTTCGGTAAGGACAATTTCTTGTGGAAGTGATTCTTCCAGTGGAAGTCCTGTAAATATTTTATTAAGAGCTAAGTAAGGTTCTTCAATTGCTGTTGATTTAACAGCTAAATATTGAAGCAACAATGTTGCTCTTTCCCGCATTTCAACATTTTTGAATTCTCCTTTTGGGTCTAGATAACCACTGACTGAAAAAAGTGTTTTGAAGAAAGGCCAAAGTAAGCATAAGCCAGCATTTTTTACTGGAATTCCTTCTTCGAGTTTTTTCTTTGTATCACGTAATTCAAGTCCTAGATATGTAGGGATTTCATCAACATACTTTATATATTGTTCTTTCTCCTCTTCTGTTAAATAATCACTTTTACCGCTTTCATACAGCGCGATTAATTTCTTTTTATGAATATCATAGGTCCATCCTTTGAAAACTTTTAATTCTTCATAGAAGTATTTGAAAATATTCTCAGAATTGATTTGCTTGTGATGCTTGATCAATTTAATGAATATTAATTGTACTTGTTGAAGGCTTACATTCAATTTAAAAATCCGTTCGTGTTTCTCGATAAATTGAATAAACAGTCTGGCTTTGCTCGTAGGTAATGCTAAATTAATGAATGCTCTGAAAGACTTTCTATCGAGTCTAGCTAATACAGGATTTTTTAGAATGTTTTTATTGGAAAGTAAAGATCTTATTTCTGTTTTTTTGATTTTATAAGAAGCTAAAACATTTAATAACTTAGCTACATTCGTTTCTAGTTTTACGTCCTTTAGAATAAGCTTTTGTGGTTTTAATTCGGATGTTGGTTTTGAATTTGACTCTTTTAGCTTCTCCTTAGATCCTTTTGTATTTTGTTTTGAACTGGCTTGTCGACCTTTGTTTTTTTGAACAACTTTTTTTGTTGATTCACCTAGTTTTTTTGTTATTTCTTTTGAAAAGGAAGTAGGTAGATAGTAGTCTTTAAGTAGCGTGTTCAAGCTGTAAAGCGCTACCTGCTTGTTTTGTTCTTTTAAGAGTTGTTGTTCTTGTCTTAAATTCTCGAAAACAATTCCATCAGCCTCTTCTTGTTTAGTGAATTTCCTTCCTTTGATAGATGTATCCAATTGTAAAACATCATGAATATTATCCTCAACCGATTGGTTTGATTTTTGAGAGCCACTAGTTGAAGTTGTTCTTTCTTGATCTTCTTTTGACGTGACTTTACCTTTTGTCACAGAATCTTCAGCATATTTCTTTTCATTATCTTTATTTCTAGCAGATGATTCTTTATCCTTACTGCTTTCTGAAGATTCATGAATCTCATTACCATCTGAAGTTTTTTGATCTTTAGATTGTGGTAATTGCCCAGTTCTATTTTCATCATCTTTGAAGCTAAAAGCATCTTGTTGCTTGGCTAAATCTTGAGATTGGTGTATGTTATCAGAGATGTTTTCTTGTTGATCTGCTTTGTTATTCGAGCTTGACAAAGAATGTTTGGCTTCATCGCGAATTTGGTTTATACGAAGATCATCTCTATCTTCCTGGCTTGTTTCATGATCGCTTGGAATGGGATTCCCGTATTCGTCTAGTAGAAATTCTTTTTCTTGAGTAGTTAATTTTTGAGAGACTAATTTAGATTTTTCACTGCTTGATAACAAGTCACTTGACTTTTTATGAATTATACGTATGATTTCTTTAGGTGAAAAGGATACTGAATTCAATTCGACGTAAGGTTTTATTTCATCAATAGAAGTAATTGAAAAGAATGATTGTATAGATTGAAAGTAAGTTTTCAGAATCTTTTCAGGTGTTTCATTAGAAATTGAAATTATGCCAAGTAATTGAGTGTGACTAAAGGTAATTTCCTTACTTGGGACTGCCGGTGATTGGATTTTTTTACCTGTTATTGAATTGATAACATAAGAATAAAATATTTTATATGTTTCAATCGAAAGGACTTTGTTGATTTTATTTAATTGAGGAGATAACCTAGAAAAGTAGCTGAAATAAGCATTAAAAATCTTATTGATTTGTTTCTTTGACAGTTTATTTATAAATGCTGTTATATATTCTAAAGTGGCCTTTTCACTTCCGCTATATTCTTTTATGGAAAGGAATAATTTATTTACTATAAAGGGAGATTTACCATATAATTGATTAATTATTTCATTTTCAGTATCGAATAATTCAGGAGCTGCTGCAAGTAAATTTTGTGATTCTTCAGGATATAAAATAACTGGGATTAAAGATCGTATCAGTACGGCATATGAATCTGTTTTCGGGACATAAGATTGTACCAAAGATTTATAGAAATTGGATTGAAGTAAAGTGTTGAATAAACTTTTATCTTCAGCATTGAGAATTTCCTCTATTCTTTCATCTAGTTGTTCAAATGCATTAAAAGAAGATGAATTAATACCACTAATACTTTTTACCAATTGATTGGAAATTCCGATTTCTTTGCTTAATTCTTTAAGTTTTTCAGTTTCCACTTTTGTAAAAGATTGAGAAGTTGAAGCTGCATAATCTAATAAGGCAATGAAGGATTGTAGCTGAATGTCTGCATTTTTTCCCAATACTGTTTTTGAAAGAGCCTTTACTGCTTTTTTATTTTTTTTAAGAAAACGATTTTTAGCAGTTTGACGAAAGATTCGTTCTGTTATTTTTTCTCTTTTGTAGGCGGGCTTTCGCCCAAAATGACTTGATACTTCATCACCGTACTTTGATAATGTTTCGACAAATATTTCGTCAAATTGCTGCATAGGGATATCTAAATATCTTGGTAACCAGCCATATTCCAAGTAGTGTACAACAGCATCGAAATATCGAGCATCTTCAGGTACAACTTTAGAATGTGTTATGGTACTGAAATAATGTGTAGGGTCTTTACTTAGCTCATACGGAGTACTTGCCTGTTTTTGTTGAAGTACTCTATCAATTGTTTTATCTTTTTCAAGTATATAATCTTTGGTAGACACGGAACCGTGCTTTACTTCATATATAGCCTTTGAGTAAATTGGGCGTATTTTTTTTACGAGTTCTGCACGTAAAAGTCTGCCAATATTAAAAGTAAGATTGTTTTGATTTAAAAATCCGAGATCTAGCTCAAGTTTTTCGATGACAATGTGATGACCTTCAATATTAAATTCATTTAGGACACTATTCAGCATTGGTTCCAATGACACTCTGACCCAGGAACTAATTCTTGAAGCGATCGATTGGAATTGAGAATTATTTTCGAATCCATCAATTTCAAATACTAATTGCTGAATCGTATGTTTTACTGTCATACTTTCAGTTCAGCCTTCATTTTTTTGAGGGTTTTTTCGCTTTCTTTATCAAGTTCACCCTCATTGAATTTTTTGAAAAGTAGTAAAATGTAAGCTGAAAGTTTGTCGATTGTTTTTCGATCCTTTTCATTCGATTTTAATTGCAGCCATTTCTCATATGCTTCTTCAAATTGGTTCATTTCAGGAATACTCAACCAACAGAAATTAAATTTAAGATGCGCTGGTGCATTTAGTTTTACTACATTTTCAAAAAGGAATTTCATCTTTTTTGATCTAAATCGTCCACTCCATCTAGGACACACACAAGTAACTTGTAACGAATAAGGATCTTCATCATAGATGCTTATATTCGACATGTCTTGATCTATATGTATTCTTAAGTCAAGATCAGAATCAATAATTTTAGTATTCTCGAATTCATGAATAAGATCTTCAATTGCTCCTTCAGCCTCTTTTTTACTGCTGAAATTTTCACTAGTTACTCGAAACTTTGAAGATTTTTTCGTTAATATAAAATGATATAGATCCCCTTTTTTCTTGACCGTATAGTTTGCTTTTGTTTTTCCTGTAGATAGTAAGTTTGAAGTAAATTCAGTTCTACTGTATGAAGAATCATTGTAATCAAACTCACTCGTTAATTCTATATTATCTTCACTTATATAAATAAAACGAAAGGCAGCATTCACATCTCTTAATAAGATATGTTCTACCATATGAAAGCCTTCACTTAATTCATTGAGTTCTTTTAAATTAGCCATCAATTTTGTAAGTGCTTCCTCTGCTTCTACCAGTTTGGAAGACTTGTAAATAGGATATTGCTTTTTAGTAGCTGGATTATTAAAATTAATAACTACAGAAGTTCCTTTTTCAATTAAATAATTATTACGATCTACACCATACGCTAAGACATCAGCAAGGAAGTTTGGTTCTTCTGAATTGAAACTAAAACTAGACTTGGACGGATTCGTTTTTTTCTCATTAATTTTCAAACTAGCGTTGATCACTTGATCAAGACGCTTAAAGCCATATGATTTAAAATTAAATAAAAGCGCAATTTTTTTCTTTAATCCTGATACGTTTTCTTCTTGTTTGTAATCCTGTTTGTAATTATAGCCTTTTGCCTTATTCCTGCTTATATCGATATAATTATTTAAATATTTTATTTTCGCCTTTATGTTTTCATTTGTGAATTCGCCTTTTGCTAGAGATGAAGATTCTCGGTGAATTGCGTTATAGGCTTCCATTAAAAATTCCTCACCGAAACGTGCAAGCATGTGGTCTAGAATTCTATTGCGTCTTTCTTGTGCCTTGTCAAACTTGTTGTTAATTTTTTCGAGTGGTAAATGACCAGTTCCATTTGAAGAAAAAATGTCTTTATACCCTGTAACATCAGTAAGATGTTGATAAAAGTAGGTATTTTTCATCTCGCTATCTGTAGAAAATAATTGATCTACATTTGCTAGTTGATTTAAATAGTTGGCCATAAGTTGTTCGAAAAAGTACAAGTAAGCTCTAAGTTGTTTAACTTGTCCTAGTCGTTCGTCAGAAACTTTGCCATCCAATCCATAATCAGTTATACCATAACTTTTTGGAAAGCTATTTTGAATTGAAATGTATTCAGCTATTTCATTCTTGTGAGTGTTTGAAATGATTTCTTCAGTAGGCTTTTCATTATATCTTTTATGCTTAAGTGCTTTTCTATTTTTCTCTATGTCATATGTATATTTGACCACATTAACATCAGGAGAATATTCTATATCTCCAGCAAAAATATTCACTAGGCCTTCATTCAGAATTTTTTCAACATTCAAGGAAGGGACTTTATAATCTTCTAATTGAATAATCTCAGAAGGATTCCTTTCTTCATTGACATAGAAAACAAAATCGAATACTTCGTCGACACCTTCTATTTCGGTTATAGCTTTTATAATTTTAGACGTAAATAATTTGGAAATATGCTCCAGTCTACTTTGTTCAAGATCTTGATCTAGTACATATCCATTCTTGACTGGTGGATGATTCTGTATGATTTCTTGTCCGTCAGGTCTCGATAAAATTTCTTCTTCGCTGTAAAAAGGAATAGTAGGTGAGAAGAGAGCTTGAACTATGGAAAGAATATTTGCATAAACACTTTCGCCAATAGCATCAGTAGATATTGAAATGTTTGCTTGAAAATGTATGTTTTCGAATTCTAATAGTCTGTATACATCAAAATCTTCACCCAAGTTTCTAAATGCATTAAGCAGGTTTTTTACTTCATCTAAGATTTCATTTGGATTTTTAACGGTCTCGTCAACAAGCACCAGTACTTCGTAAAGACCATTAATTCTAGTACCTACTTGACTTTGTTTCTTTGGGTTGATCCAAACATTTTTAACACCTTTGACGTGATCGATTACAAGCTTTCGAAAATCTAATTCTGTAATAGGAGCGGGAGGTAAGATCTCCTCAGGTGAATAAAATGTTTTTAAGAAAGGTTTTTCTTCAGAATCTGTTTTTTTAAAGAATAAATCTTTAATATCAAAATTCGTTTTATACCCGAGTTCAGTAAGGGCGAAACATAGATTTTCTAGGATGGTAACACCCGGATCATGTTCGTTATAATCGGTCCATATCCTACCGGAAAGTTTTTGAACTTCTGCTACGCCTTCTCTTTTGAGTTCAGCAAAGTCCATGCTTTTGGGGTGCTTAAGACCCTTAACGATTATTTTTGGTTCTTGTATTGCCATAATCGACAGGATTTATTGGTTAGTAGTTGTAGGGTCGTTCAATTGTAAAGATGCTTGTTCATTGATTTTGCCTATCAATTCAAAAACATCTTTGAAAGGTTCTTTACTAAGAGCTTTTAATATAGTATTCACTTCATCAAGTGTGAATTTCATGTCCAATAATATTTCAACCTCTTGTGAATCACTCATCTTCTACCTTTTTTTTATGGTTAGTTTTTTTGGTCCAGCTCCATTTGAAGCAGCAGGTGCTGAAACATTTGGTCGAGCAGGACCGCTTCTATTTATTGTTTTGCCAGGGCCTTCAGCAACCCATTCTTTTGGATATGAGTCATTTTCAAATTCCTTATCCCATAACAATCGAACTCTGTAAAAAACATCTTTAGTTGTTCCGTCTTTCATTCCATAGTGCGATCTTGTTCTAAGTTGAACCATATATTTGGGTTTACCCGGCTCACTATTTAAATCATCCAATACCCATCTAAAGCGAATCTTGTTGAGAAATCGTCCAAATAGAAATTTTGAACCAGCTTCTACTGTTCTCATTTTATTCTTATGACCTCGTTTTGTATGAGTCATCAGCATTGTTGCATAAGTGAGTCCATATCTGCGATCCTTATCATCATTAATGTGAGCGAAAATTTCGAATGCAACACATCCATCCAAATTTCTTAATCCATCCAGTGTATGCCATTTTGCATCAGCAGTACAATAACCCTTGGAGAAACTTCCTAGAATCCCCTTAGTCGAAATCAATCCATTAACCTCCAATTCGTAATTTGGGGTAACGGTATTAATTCCTACATGACCATCATCTTGTAGAAATAACAAGGATCTTCCGTTCTGATTGAAATTTAATCCACGACTGTTTTCATTACTATCTAAACTTATGTTCCACAAAGGGGAAGAGCGATCACTTACTCGCTGATAAAAACTCATCAAGTTTTTATTTGCTCCTTTGGAAGTTAGCACAAGTCCATTATCAGGGTTTATTCCAATCCCATCATCCTTTATATTCAGGGCAGAGTCCACCAAGTGCTCGAAGGCTTTGTCGTGAAAACCTCCTTTATAGATTTTATAGAGCTCTGATCTCGTATGTTGTGCCATATTAAATACTTATTGTAAAATTACTCGTAGGGTTCTTTTTAGAAATTGACTTTGTATCACCATCTGCTAATTTCGAATTTTTCACTTTGATGTATTTCTTATCTCCCAAGATATTGACCTTATTTTGGAATCGTATGATTTGATCGGAGTTTACACGAGGAACTGGTAATTCTTCTTCTTCGTATTCTACCATATCTATTTCATGAAAATCGTCTGGTATTAATAGCCCCCAAGGACGTGCTGAAATGAAACTTACGATATCTTCTTCCATCGCCGTATCTTGGAGTTTGTAAATTCCATCGTCATCAATGATGTGCAAGATTGAAAATTTAGTCAAGAATTTCACATAATCTAAACCTTTAATGTAGGTCTGAAGCACATTTTCATTAATACTGCCACCTATTTTTATTTCTTGATTTTCATCAAAAAGCCACGGAGCGATAAACTTATTGATGTCCTCAAACAATCGATTCAGAGTCTGTCCATTGTTATAATTTTCGATGAATTTTACATTAGCAATTACACGAACATGTTCATATTTAGGATTAATCACCTGAACACTCATAAAAGGAGAAATCCTTTGGCTAATATGTTGTTCTATTAGTAATAATCGATGAAGAGAGAATTTAGGAGTTGTGGTCTGTTTATTTAGTTCTCTTAATGGAACTACAACCACTTTTATACCTTTGAGATGTTCTATGCCATATCGTTCTTCATTTGCTTCCTCATTTTCAAAAACATATTCTTTATTATCCGAATCGTCATGATCTACAGGGTCCGACAAAAAACTAAGTACTTTTGCTTGTTGAACTCTAGGGAAACTTTCAAGCACAATTCTTTCTATGTCCCAGTGTGTAATTGCTCTTTCTTTATGTCTTAGTTTCTCACTTACACGTATATTAAATTCCTTTGTGTTTTCTGGGATTCGGGATCCAAAAGAAGGGTAGGGTTGAGTTATGTCTTTTATTTGTGGGATATCGGTGTACAGTGCATTGATGGTGTGGGCTGGCAATTCACTGTTTAATCTGTGATTATTGTCTTTGTCATACACCCATTTTGCAATAACACCATTTGTTTTTAACTCTATAGCTTTGCATATTTTAGTGACATCGCCATTGATTGACGCGCCTATCCAAAAAAGATTTTCATCTAAAATGGTATTTCCGTCTGTCATAGTTAACGGAAGCTGAAGACGAACAATTCCAGTTTCAGTAAAACCATAAGTAGTATCAAAAATCAATTTACTATCATCAAATGGAATCCATCTATTTTCGCTTAAATACATCCATCTAATATGAGGAACATTTTTTATAGTTTGATCCGTAGTCTCTTCACTCGTAAGTTCAAAGAAAAGCGATATAGTTTCAGGTGGATTCACATCCTTAAGACCCAAAAATAAATAGCCATCATTGTTGTATTCAGGAAGTAAAAAGTTCTTTTTAGAAGTTCCTCCAGCGAATACAGTTTCTACACCATAAGGATGAATATGGAAATTCATTTCGGGTTTATTACTATCGCCATGAAGGATATTCCATTCAGCTTCTGCTTTATAACTCAGATGAACATTTTTATAAAATGGCACAATTGGTGCTTCTGGGAATTTCTTTTGTTCTTCAGGATTCTCAATATTTTTATTGATTGCTTTTTGCAATTCATTTTGATAAATATTGTTGTATAAAGCATGCCTAGGTTCAATGATCTGCATAATGAAATACCCTGTTTCCATGTTGTCTTCATAAGGGTTGTCATTTGGTAAATCATAATTTGGAATAATATCCAATAAAGCTAGCTTATCTTCATCAAGAACATATTCAGAAGAGTCCAATTTTGTAACTGGATGTATATCTTCTCTTCCTTCAGTTGTAGTAAAAAGTGGAAACTCTAATGCTTCATCTCCTGGCATTTGATGTTCAAAATTGGTAATTACACCAAATTGAATTTTAACTTGTGAAGGATGAAGAGGATCTTCATACCCTTTATAATGTTCTTCGAATTCTTCAACAGTGTCAGGTATCTTATCCCAATCTATATAAATAGCAGCTTCAGTAAGGTTCTTTTTGAATAATTCAGGATTGCCTATATATGCCAGAGAGCCTCGTTGTGGTTCCATACCAAATGGATATGCATTTCTGCTTTCATACATAGCACCTAGTTCATCGTATATACGTAATGAACGTATTCTATCTACTTCAACTTTTACATTGATTTTTTCTATAGCTAAGGATTGGAAAAACGAATAGACCAATGGTTGTTTTTTATCATTGATTAAAAACTTGATCATTGGATCAGGACTATCAAATACGTATCCCTCATGCACATTCGGGTCGTATGAAACAATAGGTGGTGCTGAATTTGGAAGAGTAAATGAGATTTCAAGTGAATTTAGTACACTCATATTTTCTTCATCTGGTAGCTCGGTATCAAATACCCAATCGCCATCACCTACAGCTTTAAATGTTATCGTATTTGCTTGAACTTCATGCCACTTAAGGCTTGAACTTAAGTAGATTCTAAAATTTCGTTCTTTGTCAACTTGATTAAATATTCTATCATAAAATATTTCTTGAAGGATTTTTGCTGGCTCATTAGCTTTACGATCTTTATTAACTTTTAAGTAAATATCGTATACAAGCCTTTTATAAATTCTTGTTGAATCTTTATTAAAATCTAATCTTATAGTTATGGTCCTATTGCCTTCATTCAGGTGTAAGACTGGAGAACTAAATGCAAATCCTAGATCCGCCAATCCCATGTTAGATTCTTCACTCGCCTTATATTCCTGTTCTTCACCAAAAATCGGCCAAGGATGTCTAATTTCTTTAAACTTACCAAACCCATCTACTGAGTTAGCTATAGGAGCTGAATAAATGTGGCTTGTGAGTTTATAATTACTAGTATCTAAATCATCTAAACGACTCGAATATAGGGTGTGTATTTTCTCAATTTTTGCATTTGTAACTTCAAGGTCATCTAAAGTTTCAAATAATATTTCCTTACCATCTTCATTTATCCCACCTATTAATAGAGTTCCTTTTTCAAGTAAATGTCTATTTATTCTATCAGCAGTTTCAAAAAATAAATAAGTATAGTCGGATTCACCCAGATGGGGCTCTAGATTTAAAATGTTTTTGTAGTAAAATGACTGAAGTCTTTCAGTTATTTTATTATAATCATTTTGTATGTTTTTAAACACTTTTAAAAAACTGATAAATAAAGCAATATCAGGGTTGTGATTGTCTTTAAACTTCAGTGAATTATAAAAATATCTTTTAAAATGATTTACGGTAAAATTTAAAGCTTGGAATAAAAATCTATACTGTAGTCTAAGTGCCAGCATTCCAGAGATGATCTTGTCTAAGTTATTTTTTCCTTGAAAAAGATCTGTACTTTCATGATCAGGATCGATCCATTGCTTGTTTACCGAGTCGAATGTATAAAGATCAAGATCTTGAAGAGGTTTTATCTTTTCACCTACTTTTTTGAAATGAATAAGTTCATTTAAGTGAGGCTTGACTTTATCATTGATTATATTGAATAATTCGAATTCGACTTGGCTTTCAAATTTCTTTTGATTCAAGTTTAGTCTAACTATTGACGAATGCCAATCATTGAAATTTTGAATAATTTCTTTACATATGATAAAGAGATTTATATACTCCTTTGCTTTGTCTTCAATGGTTTGAGTGTTATAGAATCTATTGATTATTTTAGTAGCTTCTTTATCTATTGAAGCTAAATCAACAGAGATGATTAGCGCGATATTTACGCTTATATCTGAGTAAAAAAAAGGTTCCCACGAACCATCTTTTTTATTATCAGCGTTATAATAATGTATATGTTTACTTAGTTCGGCGGCGTATGCGATAAGTTCTGGAAGTGATCTATCGTCAAGTCTTACGAAATCAGGATCAAGAGACTTTGGGGCTCTTTTATGTCTTGCAGATCCATAACCGAAAAAAGTAGAACCATTACTTGGCGCAACTTTATTCATTTGTAATTGGTTTTGACTGCTAAGATATGTAAAAAGTTACACTTCGTCTACTAATGTTCCTTCAATTTTATAAAATGGAAATACTACATTATGCCTTGTATTTATTTTCCTTACAACATAGTCAAGCTCAACATTTACAATACCTTCAAGTTGTTCTGCGAAATCCAATTTTATATCTTCGACAATAATTCTCGGTTCATATTCGATCAATGCATTTTGAATGGCATCTGAAATCATATTTTTAGTTACTTCGTTGATCGGTTCAAAAAGATAATCATGCATTGCACATCCAAAATGAGGATTGGTAAGTCGTTCTCCTTTTCTAGTGCTCAAAATAATTTTCATAGATTGGACAATGTCGTTTACATCTGATACCATTTCGATCGATCCCTTATCTTTGAGGAATGTAGGCGGAAAAGTCCAACCTCGACCTAAAAAATTTCCATTAAACATATCTATTCTATTAATTAAGTTTTAAAAGAGATCCTTTTACTGTCATTACGCCAGATGCAGAGACCTTACCTGTTGTTCCTCCTGTTACTGTTAATGATGTCGCCGCTTTAAACTCAGCAGATCCAGTCTTACTTTTTATTTCTACAGAGGAACCTTTAGCAGTAAAAGAACGAACAGCATCCATATCGATTTCTGATCCTGCTTTTACTACAACTTTTTTTGGTGAATCTATTAAAATCCCAGAACTGTCCATTACGATTTTATTTCCATGTTGATCTTCAAGGGTGATGGAACGTTTATCATCTGAAATTTTTAGATAATTATTTCCTGGTGTTGTTAGTGTTATATCTTTTTTGTCTTCTTCAAAAAGAAGTTTCATGTGTGAACGAGTAACTAACGCTTTTTGATTGTTTCCTGATTTTGGTTCATGATCATTAAATGCAGCGTGTGTTTTAGAGTACAAACTACCCATCACAACTGGATATCTAGGATCATTCATCAAAAACCCTACGAGAACTTGATCACCTACTTCAGGATACCATATGAAACCACTATCTTCTGAAGCACTAACACCACTTAGTTTTGCCCATAGTCCGTCATCATCTTCTTTGAAAGAAGGTATCTTTACTTGAACTCTAAAATCGTTATCAGGGTCATCAGACATTTTAGTGATTTCCCCTATAAAAAGTCCTCTTGGTGCAGGCATCAACCCCATATTATCTGGTGTTGTACCATCGGTATGTTCAGGATCAAATGAATGTTCATCTAATCCAATAATTGCCTCAGTAATAAAGTTTCCTTGTTCTACAATATGTTTAATTCCGGTAACATACATTTCTCCTTTATAGTAATCATGGACTTTTTCCATTTCTACATAAGAGTCAATTCTCAAATCCGCAATACCCTGCATTGTTATAACTCCCCTTGTTCTTGCTAATCTGCTGTGAAGGAGTTTTGAATTAGCTACATCTTTTAATTCATCTGTATCTAAAGCTGTAGGAAGGTATAATGTTTCTTTTTCTAATTTTAGAGCTTCGGCTAGTTTTGGACCTTTTACATCTGCAGATCCTTGTTTGTCTAAGTCAGGTTCTGACGACATGGCTGTTTTGAATTGATGCCCTGAGGCATCCCAGCCTTTTATTTCAATCTGTTTTCTTTGGGTTTTGGCGTCTACATCGAGTTTAAATTTAATGATATCATCACCGTATGTAAGCTTTACAGGTTTGCCACCTGAACCAGGTTTTACGAAATAATACTTATTAAATTCTGCTATGACTACTCTTTCACATGCTTTTGCTCTAGATAATAAAAAATCCCAGTCAGATGCATTGTATTGAACGATCTTGGCATGTTTAGTATTAGTTGTGTCAGCTTGACAATCAATACCATAAGTTTGCAAAATTTGTTTTGCTATTTCACTGTCTTTTTTTTCAGCAAAATATTCATTGTCTTTAGTAAGAGTAAGCCCGACACATTTATCTGTTGCTACAATCTTGGTCTTTCCGTGTACTACACTATCAGAACCATAACCAACGCTCGAAATTATTCCTTCAAATACTGTTTGGACATCTTGATGATAACCTAATTCAATTTTAAGTTCGTCACCTGGCTTCCAATTGTTGTCATCCATAACTTTCATGCGCTGTTCGGATGGATTTCCATCTAATATGTATACAGTCGCATACGGCAGTTTGTTGAGATTAGTTTCAACCTCAATTTCTGAAATCTGATATTCTTCACTAACCTGTGTTCCATTAATTGATACTTTAAAGGAAACCAGGGAGGTGGTTTGGTCAATAAGGGGTGATTTCATAGTCTCAACTTAAATTGATAAGTGGAGGAAAAAACAATTTAGTTCCTATAGGGATATCTCTGAAATTTGTCAGACCATTCATTTTTGCAATCTGTACATAATATCCTACATCGTCATATATTTCTTGACACATTGAAGTGAGGCTATCTCCTTCTTTGAAAGTGAAAATATGCGTAACATCTGGTGAAAATGGAGGTTCTCTTTGTGAAAGTGCCTTTTTATTTCTATGAATAACAAAACTTAAATCAACTTCAGCTATAAGAGGATCACCTTTTGAATCAAATAATGTGTAATTTATGTCGAATGATTCTATATTCCACCATTTGCTTTTGAAAGCTGCACCGTACTGTATTTGGATAAAGTGACATTTATGCGAAGAACTTTGAAAAAGATAAACACATTCTAGTAATTCACTTAGCTGTTGTTCTACTGTACCTGCTGATGCATTAACATAACCTGTACCATCAAGAATGAGTTGCATAGATACAGTTTCCTTACCATATCCTTTGAATTGAAAAGAGTCAAAAGCTGTATTCGAATTGTTGTCACTGTTGACATTAACAGCTCTGGAATGCTTTATGCTTTCCGGGTTTATTTTAGCCTCAAATGGTCGACCACCAGGACCTCCACCATCGTAAGGGTCTTGAACACTCGGCACGAATTTTATGTTACTTGAACCTATGCTATAATTTGCCATTTTAACGTCGCTTTTGTCTATCTAAAGCTTTCTGTATTTCAGCTTTACATTCGTTTATTATTTGTCTCTTTAATTTATCTAATTGTTGTGCATCGATCGTTCCAGAACTTGCTTTTTTAGTTCTGTCAATATAGCCTTTTATTTTTAATTCACGAATTTCGATCGCCATTTGGGCTATAGTTTAATATACTGAACTAATGATTTCAGAACAACTAAATACAAGAGTTTCAAAGGCAAGTTCATTATTTTGAGCATTCATTGTACTAATCTCCCAAGAAAGTAATGAGGGATTTACAAGAGCCCATGTGCAAACACTGTTACCTTTGTCGTTGTTCAAATTAATGATAATATTTCCAATTGACTTATTTAAAAGTGAATATGGAGCATTTATATGCAACAACTCTTTAACTTTTCTAAAAAGATCCATAGTACTGCTTAAGGAATCTCCAGCACTAATGATACCTTTTTTAAAAGTTACATCACCATAAGATGCAACCGTAGGTATTTTATATACCTGGTTATTGGACCCGCCACTTCGTACTTCTTTGAAACCCATTTCAGCTTTCAAGCCAGAGATTTCGTGGAATTTAATATTCTGCCCCCATAAGCTAGCAGAAAATAAGTAGGCGGGATTGGGAAATTTATCGCTTTTAGAAAACATTATTGATATTCAGAGTAAATTCTTTGATAAACGAAATCAATTTGCTCGATTGCAATTGCATTTTCGTCAGACTTCAAGTCGCCATTTGTTAACTTAACTGGAACGGCTCCAGTAATTCTCCAAGTAACAACAGGTTCAGAAGCTTCATCCATAAGGGTTACTTCGATATCAATAGGGTCTGATTCAGCTCTGTGATTATCTGATTTACCATTAAGCAATTTGTCAAAAAGATCCCATACATCTGAGTCACCTTTGAATATACCTTTTTTGAAAGTAACTTGACCAGATTTATAAAGACCAGATCTTTTTCTTGTAGTTAATTCTGCATCTACTCCACTTCTATATTCTAGAAATTCATATTCTTGGTCGAGACCAGTTACTTCTTGAAAAGGGATAGCAGTTCCGTCAATACTTACTTCAAATACGAACTTAGGAACTGGGAATTTATCTCTTGCTGCCATTTTTTATTTGTTGTTTAAAATGTGGTTTATGAAAAGAAGAACAATTATAATCACCTTCCTCGAAAGGAAGGTGATATAATCGTATTTTAGCTTGCATATTATTCGAACTCTACTTCGATTTCTTCATATGCGAATTCTATAGTTTCAAGAGAAACTTCGTTTGCGTCAGATTTTAAATCCGTACCAGTGTACTTAATAGGGAACGCATTTGTAATATTCCAAGACATTACTGCTTCACCTTGCTCATCAAGCAAAGTTACTGTAATATCCATTCTATCATCTTGCGTGTAATAAGCTTTTTCCTCTGTGATTTTCTTGAATAATTCAAGACAATCTTCATCATCGTGGAAAATACCTTTTTTAAGTACCAGGTTACTTGTTTTAACAAGTCCTGCTGATTTATTTGGACTAAATATCTCGCTATCACCGTGTCTATACTCAATTACTTCTGTTTGAGATTCAAGACCAGTTACCTCTTGAAAACTGATGGGAGTACCGTCTATTTCTACTTCGAAGTGAAACTTCGCGACGGGCCACATGCCTTCATAATCTTCGGCTGCCATGATTTAGAAATTTTGATTGTTAAAAAATAAAATTAAATAGTGAAAGGATTATGATTATTCTTCACCACCTTCGTCACCATCTTCTCCTTCTTCACCGTCTTCACCTTCTACGCTCTCGTCTACAGGCTCCTGCATACGTTGCTCGAATGTGATTTCAATGAATTCAGCTGGTCTAGCAACTGATAAGAAAACAGATATACGCATTACTCCGTCCAATACGTCTTCTGGAGTCATTGTATCACCAATTCCTATTGCTACTTCATAAGCTTCTGCTGGAGAAATACCCAATAAAGCACCTCTTTTCCACATAGAAGTTAAGAAATTTTCAATTGCAATTCTTACCTTCATCCATGTTTGTGGAGTGTTTGGTTCGAATATGTAATTTTCAACTGCTGATTTTACAGATTGCTCAATCATAAGAAGTGTTCTTCTTACATTGATATATTTCCAATCTTGCGAGTTACCATCTAGAGTTCTTGCACCCCATACTAATACTCCTTTTCCGATGAAGCTTCTTACTGCATTTACAGCCTTACCGTTTACTGGCAAGTTAAGATCTTCTTGGATAGCTCCTGTAATATTTACAGCTGGAGCAAGTACAGAATTCAATCCTATGTTAGCTGGAGCTTTGTGTACTCCTACATTGTTGTCAACACTTGCATAAATTCCTGCAATTGCACCAACAGTTGGCATAAGATTTACTTGGTCTTTGATTTCTCTAAGAATAGCGTTATAAGTTGAACTTATAGCTTTTAAATTCTGGTCAAGTACAGAAGGAGATCCGTCATTGCTAACAAGCTTCTCGATTTCTTTTTTAACCTCATCGAATTTTTGTTGAGTTCTAGCATCCACTTTAGGAGCTGCCTTTGCTGCTGCAGGTTTAGCTGCACCTTTAGCTCCTGCTTTTGCAGCTGGTGCTGGCGCTGGAGTTGATGGTCCACCTAAGAATCTGTACTCAGCTTCTTCGATAAGAACTTTTGCTAATTCTTTTCTGTTACTGATGTTTCTGTAAGAAATTTCACTACCTGAAACTACAGTTGTGTTAAGGAACGGATAATAAGCTGCTCCATAAGCAAGGTTATTGTGTCCTACTCCGTCACGGAATTCATTAATAACATCTTTGCTGTCATAAGTTCTTCCTTGGTGTCCACCAGGAACATCAAATAATGCAAATCTGTCTCTTGTCTCTCTACCACAGTGGTTTAATACATCTCTGTAAAATTCCATACACTCTTTTGAGTCTAGGTTTACTGCGTCAGGACATGCTACTAAGCTTGGCTCTTGTTCTGCGATACAAACTTCTAATCCAGCTTGTAAATCTTTTAATTTAATACCTGAAGAATAGTTTCCTACAGATACAATGTAACAAGGTCCTCCACCATTTGCATAAAATAGTCTTAAACTGTTGTAAAGATGAAATTGACTTTCTGGGTTTACTTTCAAGCTATAGTCTGAATTACCTTTAGCTTTAATTGAAAATGAGATCTTTGGCCCGCGTCCATAAAAGTTGAGAAATTCTTTAAACGAATCTACTCTGTGTGGAGTATTCGCTAAAGATTCATGCCCTCTTTCCGCTTTTGCTGTATATCCTATGAAAACAGGAATTGCAGTGGGAGCAGCAACAACGCTACTGCTGAAAGCATTATTTTCCCTAACATAAACACCCGGGGTTGCTAATCTAGCCATAATACGATTGTTAATTGGTTAAGAAATAATTTTTAATTTTAAACATATATATAAGTGGTCGAATAAATCTTATTCGATTTCTTATCTGGTTTTAAACGATCAATTGTAGGCTTAGGAACCTTATAGGTTTTGTTTTGCCACTTATTGTCTCGCTTTAGTTGCATTTCAAGCTTATCGGTAACGTGATGTAGTTCTTTCAATTCAATTGGCTTTTTGGACTCTATTGAATAAGCTTCTACACCGTTTGATAGGGTTACTTTTTTTGGTTTTGTAAATTCGACATCTTCACCATTGTAACTGATCTTTGCTTCATCTAAGGATAGCTTTAGTTCTTTATTCTGTCCTATAATAAAATATTTCCAATATGTTGATCTTGATTGAAAATGTATATCATACTGAACAGGAGTTAATCCATCCTTTGTAATAAAGTCACCAGTTTTTGGTAAGTCATAAAGAAATACATCAAGTATTCCCCATACTGGTTCTTTTATATAATCCATAACATAAAATTCTAAAGAATTCTTGCCATTTACGAATGTATATTTTCCCTCAGAAAGACTTCTTAGTTTTACAACATGTAAGTCAAATCTTTCTTCATACCAATATTCTCTTTTTACAACTTTTCCTCGTTGGTCTATCAGTTTATTACCTTTCGCTATTTCATTGAACTTTAACACTTGGAATGGACTGAAGATTCTAATTTTTTCTTGATCCTTCATGTACTCTTCCGCATGTAATAGCAATTTATTTTTATTTTTCTTAATTGTCAAGTTAGTGAAGTAAAAAACTTCATCAAAATGGTTAAAATTTAAGTCAGTATAGTTCGCTAAGAGGTTATTTTTGTTCTTAATTAAGAAGGTTAATTTCTGATCTGATACCTTCTTAAGCGAATGAATACGGGAGAATTGCTTGTTGTCGCAGAAAATGATAAAGCCATTATCGACAGGCTTAAAAAAAGTTTTAAAATTTTTAAAAATTACTGAAGTTTTATTCGTTGGAATGAATTCAAAGTCCTTTCCTTTTCCATCTGTGTAATATTCGTGATGGCATTGGACAGATAATAATTTATCCCAGTTGAAACCGATATCAATACGTGATTGCATCTAATTGTTTTCTCGTTTTGTTTTATTATTGGTCGATTACAGAACCTGAAACAGGGGGTATTTCATCATTGATTCTATCATCATCCATATTGATTGTTCTGAATCTAAATAATACACATGGAATATACTTAGCACCAAATCCTGTCCAAATATTACTCATGTCTCTTATATCGATATTATGCATCTCGGCTAATATATTATTTCCATCAATCATAAAGCTTGGATTGCTTTGAAAAAAGCCAATTACTCCTGAAATGAACTTGAGGGACTCAAAATAATTAGTAAAATATGCCGAGAATAATACATAAAGATTTACATGAATTGGTAAATCTCCTGCAGTCATACCACCTCCACCATAAAGATTTGACCCATCTCGTTCTATGTTGATCAAGGATACGATAACTTTATTTTCTTCTCGTATTGCTAATGTTCCATCTTGATTAACAATGTTTGATAATAATACAGGCTCATCGCTTGTATCAAATTTAGATTCCAAATAATCATTTAGCTCATCAGCTATAATGGGTATAACTTCGTGTATCATATCTTATGCTGCTTTATTATTTTTTGTTTCGTCAAAGTATATATCTGGAATTATTCTACCTATACCAGTAATAACTCTCCATATAACATAACTTGTGATTCTTAATAGGTATAACCCAGCTAAACTGAGTAATACACCATATAATATCAACTTGAATTCACTTCGTATTTGATAAGCGGCGTCTGTTCCTACTATGAAAATAACCGAAATTAAACAAGCTAATGGCAATAACCTAGTGAATAACAGGATTAACTCTGGTATTATACGCGGTATTATTGCTCTAAACATTCTTTTCATAACAAACTTACTTTACGATATTAACATACTTCTTAGATCGCATCAATATCTTCTTAATCAGTATATAGATAAAAAATGCTCCTAATATTATAACCGCAATTACTAATGCAACCGTCTTTCTTGGAACTACATTAGCAGCTGTTAGAAATAAAAATAAAAACAAGACAAAAAATAAATTAAACCTTGTAAATATATTACCATACTTTGCAAGAGCGTTTCTTACTTCCCAATTGCGATATATCGAGAATACAAAACCTATCGGTATGAATCCCATCAAAAATGATGCAATGATCCATCCCATTTTTTCCCTTTCTTTGCCATATGTCAAAGCTAATACGGCCCACATCGGCTTAATGCGGTCTTTTGTCTTGTAGTAAGATATACTATTAAGCGCTACATTGTCAATACCCAATGTATCTTTTAAATAAAAATATTTATTCTGTAGCGTAAATCCATCATCAACAAAAAAATGTTTTTCAAAATTAGTCCCTTCTACCGGCATGTTAAGCATAGCAAAAATGCTATCGTTTTTACTAAATACTTTCGTGCTATATTTTAAGCTACCTGATTTTCCTAATTCATAGCTATAGAAATTTTCAAGTGTTAGAGGACCTACCTTTCGCATTTGATTCTTCTTTTTGTCAATCTGGTACTCTAATCCAAAGTATGGTAACATGACTGCAAACCTTGCTCGTCTCTCAGCTATTTTATTACTCCGTATATATTCTCCCGCCTGAGCATGTTGCAGTTTATCAATCATTTCAGGGCTTATCAAATACTGTTTTAATGTACCAAATATGCTGTAATCAGATTTAGGACTGAAGTTAGTAGGAGGTACAGGTACTTTCTTTTGGTACTTGTCAAAGTTTGTTGCATCGATTACAATTTTATCTGCAAATTCAAGCAATTGTGTTATTTCATCATATGAATAGGCATATCCTCTTTTAATATTTGCAGGGACAACAACATATAATTTTTGCTCTTCGTCTAATTGATCGTGTACTTTTTTTAACCAGGCAATATAACTTTTAAGGTTTTTCTTATCTCCAAAATCAAATTGCACATAAAGTCCAGTACGTTCTTTTGCAATTTTATAATCTTTTGTAAGTCGTGTGAAGTAATTAGATAAACTATCCGTAAGATTGTTGAAAACCTCTGCTTCATTTAATAAACTATTCCTTATTAAACTCTTATTCTGACCAAAGTCATCAGAATAGGTGAGATGCAACAGGAAATTAATCCTTGAATTGTTAAAATCTGCTGATTGAATGATATTGTAGTTTTGCTTTGCATTTTTATCCCTGGCTGTTTTCGTAAGATGCATGTTCATTGCAGAACTGTTTCTTGGATAGCCTGTTAATGGATTTATATCATATTCACCGACAACTAATGTTGACAGTAAATTAAAATAGTGTTCCGCATAATATCCTTCTTCTATCATCCATGAAGGTTCCATACCTATAATATCGTGTTGGAATTTTATGGAGTATTCTTCTAAATCTATATCCATCGCAGCTCGTTGAGCTCGCTTACCTAATTTCTTTAATTTATTTTTCTTAAAATATCTTTTTGATAGTCGTTCAAGAACAGGATGAGCGGCATCAACTTCTACATAATACAGATTACATATTAAAAAAGAGAAAAGGAATATGAGGACTTTGTAATTGCGTTTCATCGTAAAGACTTTTCAATATCAATTGTAAAATATTTGAAGACCAACTTTATAGGAGTTCTTTCATTGTTATTGTGAAAGCACACATAATATAGTGTATCAGGATTGGGAGGAGTAATGGTCCATCCACTATCAACTTTTATATATTCTGCTCTTGAAATATTCACTTTGCGATATGGTATTCCCCTTAAAAATTTGTCTTTATTTTGAAGGTCTACTATTGCAAATTCAACATCTTCTGTGAAATATTTCGGATAGTTTCTCAAATTTGGAAATGGAGGATTTACTCTCGGATTTTGAGGGTCACCCATGAAATAATAATATTCGGCTTTAGCTTGAATTAATTCTTTCCTTCCACCATTTAACTTGCTGAATTTTTCGCTTTCTAATACAAATGTTTCTCCAGCATTTTCACCTACACCTATCCAATAAAACCATTTGTTGTAAACACCAGGTCGTATGCTAAGCTCTTCACAATGTCTACTTTCTTTTGTTGCATTTTTATTTTTTTTGAATAGGTTCCCTTCGGGACCTAAATCCACTTCAATATCTGTTCCTCCCGCCGCATATACTTCAACATACTCTTTTTCTTTTGTGCTTTCCAATAGTATTTCAAGTAATTTAGCTTGATACTCATCTGACAAACTATTATCATTTTGCATCTGCTCCAACATTGCTTGATAACTTTGACTTCCTGCCTCTGCCTGAGCTTGCATTTGTTCTATCATTGCAGCATATGGATCAGGTTCATTGCTTTGTGTTTCTTCGCTTGAACTAGGAACTGTTGTGCTGTACAAGTCACCACCTCCCATTATGTTGTTTTGTTGCCGTTCGATTCCTATGCCTAGGTCAGTAAATAAAAGGTCATCGTTTTTTAATAACTCATTGACATTTAAATTGTAGATATTAAATGCTTCGTCATTGTCAGCTAAATAAAGAGTGACCGTTAATTTCATGTCACGAGTTGCGATTTCATTCGTTAAGCTATTCACAAAAGCAGTTCGACCCAGTTGCTGAAGATTGACTTTTACGATGGAAGCTTTTGGGTCAGCAGATGAAAAAGAAACTCGATCACCTTCTTTCAAATCAAGTACTAGTTTCATCGCATTGTCTATATCATTGTCAATTGCTATGCTAGTGACTTGCATGATGTTTCTGAATTCACCAGGTTTTAGTTCTTCGGTTTGTAAAGATTCTGCACGAAATGAAAAATTCCCAAATCTTCTTCCTTGAAGACTTAAGTCACGACCTAAATAAGTGAAACGAACAACATAAATCCCATCTGATGGTATTCGAACATTTCCGGTAGGTATTCTAAAATCACCAAGTACTTCTTCCTCTACATTGTTTAGATCAATTACTTCAATCTTCACTTGTGAAGGATCAAGGTTTCCACTTACCTTACTGAAGCTCATGATAAAATTGTCTCCTTGTTTTAAATTAAATTGAAACTCTGCAGGATATTTTTTTGCTAATTTAAAAGACTTAATGTCCAATAAAACTTCAGCTTTAAGAGGAGATATAAAGAGACATAGAAATGCCCCTAGAGCAGCAAATTTAATGATATGTCGCGCTATTCTCAATATGGTTAATTATTTAATGATTAAAGATGTGGGGTTTTAATCAAGCCCAAGATACTGCAATTAATTGCTATTGTCAATAAATTTAAAAATAAAATTTGTAATCCAGTTCTTTTAACAAATAATCTTGAACATCTATAGATTACTTGATTAAAAGTATTCTACTTTTTTGATTGCTGTTTGAAGTGGTGAAATTTCTGTTTTATATGCTTCAATTTCAATAGGGCTTATTCTACCTGAAGTTCCTGAATTATGATTGGCTGGATTTACTTGTTCTCCGTTTTTCTTAAATCTAAAACAAACATGTGGTCCAGTTGATGATCCTGTACTTCCTACATATCCTATTACATCTCCTTGCCTCACTCTCGTACCCATAGTAACAGAAGGTTCAAATTTTTGCATATGAAGATATTGTGTTTCAAATTGATCGTCGTGTTTTAGCTTTACAAAGTTTCCACTAGCCCCTGCAAATGCCCTTCCAGTGACTACGCCATCTGCAACGGCTACAATAGGTGTCCCTTCTGGTGCGGCATAATCTGTTCCCAGATGCATCTTGGTGTGCCCTGACTTTGGGTGCACCCGCAACCCAAATCCTGATGAAATTACACCTCCGTACTTTATAGGTGATTGTAAGAACGACTTTTTTAACGATTCGCCATATTCATTGTAATATTGCACTTTATTCCCTTCTTTTCTTCTAAATGCAAAATAGGATTTGTTGCCTTCTTTTATAAATGCTGAAGTAATCCCTAATACCTCATTTGGTTTGCCATCCAAATACTCCGTTTCGTATAAGATCTTAAATCGATCACCATCGTCTATTTCAAAGAAGTCAAGACTATATTGAAAAATCTCCTCCAATTTTGAAATAAGTTTTAAATTCAGATTATTGTTGATGAACGTAACCCCTAGGTTTACTTCAACTATCGCAGCCATTTCATTTACTCGAATTTCACGATTTTTGGCAACTTTCTCTACCTCCAGATTCGAACAATTAATAACATATTTATGATAAGGAGTCGTTTTTGGTTCTAGGATTATCATCTGTGGTTCTTCTTCATAAAACACTGTGAATTTGTCTCCTTTTCTAAGTCTTCCTAGGTTAAGTGCCTTCAGTTTCGAATCAACTTCGGAAATATCTGCTCCTGCAATTCCTATTTCATTTAATAAGGAACGAATTGTTGTTGATTTGCTTAATATGTCTTTTTCAAAATCTTCATATTCGGCTTCGTAATTCGTGCTTTTTTCTGAAACAATTGCTTCCGTTGAAAGCTCTTCCTTTTCTATCGTAGAATCTTTCATGAAAAAGAAATAATATACAGCTGCTGCACCAAGTAAAACAAGGAATAGTCCCCCAGCACTCCAAGCTATAACCTTCTTTTTATTTATAGGTTTGTAAGGAATCTTTTCATCTTGTGAAGGTGTAGGTTGTTGTTTTGATTTTGGTGCTGTTTTTGGTGCAGGAATGGGTTCTTTTTTTACAGGAGTTCTAGGTGGAGGATCCTGTGGTGTGTCTTTTGATTTTATGACAATCTTTGGTCTACTCATAAGCTTGCTGTCAAAATATGAAAGTTCCTGAAAATAAATTTCGACAACTTTCTTTTAATGATTTTTTAGGGTAAAAGCATGATTTTTGTAAATATATATTTATTTTGGCAATCATTAAAAGCTAAATTATTAAACCCCAAATTTTAAATAAAGCTTGATTAAATCGGTTTATAGGCGCGCATTTAAGTGTTCGAATAGATGGAATGATTGAGATTTATTGAAAAAATTTTGCTTTTGAAAAGCGAAAATTGACCACTTTTTATGCTGAAAATAGTTAATCCATATCCTGGTTTTGAAAATGGGTTCTATCGTCCTTATTTAGAGGATGAAGACAATTTGTTTTTCGGCAGAGAAAAAGATATTTCAACCCTCAAACTTAAGATCCGTCAACGTAAACTTATTAGTATAATAGGCGAACCCAAAATGGGTAAAACTTCTCTTATCCGTGCAGGCCTTATTCCAAATTTACGACAGAAACCTTTTGATGGGTACAATGGGAGTAGTTGGCGATGTGTTTTTATGATGCCTGATACAAATCCTGTTTTAGCGCTTGCAAAAGCCATCGTAAATCCGGTTAATAAAATTAGTGATAAAATTATTCCCAGTATGGAGGAAGAAGTTTATCAACAACTAATGAAAAATGATTACGGTTTAGTAAGGGTTATTGAACGTATTATAGGCGATAGAGAAATCAACATTCTTATTGCTATAGATGATATGATTGACGTTTTTGATATGGATGTTGATCCTCGTCAGAGACACAAGTTCTTTAGGCTGATTTATCGTGCATACTCAGAAAAACTATTGCCGTTGTTTTTTGTAACTGCATTTGATCGCGATGATTTTAAGTCTCCAAAACTCAGAGAAGATCCAAAGTTTCACAAGGCTTTGAATATGGGAATGCATAAACTGAAATTCTTAGATAATAATGGATTAAGTCTTGCAATAAACGCACCTTCTAAATTGGTGAAAAGTGTAGTAGCTGATGATCTTGGAAAAGAGCTCATGCTTATGTTGCTGCAAGATAGCGATCAGTTGAGAAAATTGCAATTGTTGATGTCTAGAACTTGGCTGGAATGGAAGCGAAATCATAAAGACAAAACCATTACAAAAGCTCATTATTTCAGAGCTACTGGTCAGAAATCTAAAGCTGTTGCAAGAGGGCTGAAGAAAAGCGGTTCGAAAAGTGTAGATTCTTTATTGAATGCTGCAGAAGGCGGTGACAGCCTAGCGATGGCAAAAACGGATTATGCGAATCTGTCGGAATACAATAAATCATTGTTTAAACGGATTATTCCACACCTGATTAATGACAATGGGCGTAAACTGAAAGCAGTAAACGTGGATCGGAAGAAAGCAATCGATATATTAGCCATAACAATGGATCAGTTAGGTGAATTGGTTATGCAGATTCCAACCATATTGGCCATGGATCGAAAAAAATTGTCAATAAATGATGCTTCATTATTCGATGAGTGGGATGATATAAAGAAGTGGATAAAAAATAGCAACATATTAAAAGTTAAATTTATCCAGTTAGCTGATGCAGCAATTTCTCATTATATAGATGGTGTTGAGATGCGTTCCGTTCTTTCAAAAGCTCAGTATAAAGCTATGTTTGCAACTATTGATGTAGATATGATTACGGAAAGTTGGGCGCGTGCTCAACATGAGCAATATGAGCTTGGTCTGGATTTTATAGATAAGTTGATCGAAACTTATGGTCCAGTAGAGTATAAAGCAAGTGATGGGACAAGGAAAAAGATGAGCCTGAAAAAGAAGGTGAAACGAGACTTGAAAATCAATGTTAAATCTAGCGGATCAGAGGCAGATGATGATGCTCGAAAAGAAGCACTTGCAATTCTAGGGATAAGTGATTCGTCTGATAATAGTGGGGGTCAAGCCCCAAAAAATGATGTTCAGAAAGAACAAGTTAGTGAGATGGAACCCGCATTGGATGAAGAAGATGAGGCGATAAAAAGACTGTTGGAAGGAGAAGGTGATGATGAATCAGGTCAGCAAGAAGAAGCTCCTAAGCCAAAGCGCGTGATTAAAACCAAAATCAAAGCAAAAAAGAAGGAAGAGATTTCCGCACCGCCTGAAGAGCCAGCACCTAAAAAACCTAAAGTTTCCATAAAACCAAAAGCAAAGATAGTTTTGGGCTCAAAGCCCAAAGAAAAAACAGAATCAGCTCCTCCAAAAGCTAAGATTGTCAAGAAACCTAAAATTGTGATTAAGAAAAAATAGACATGGCAAAGAAAAAATTGAATCTTCAGAATATCAGTAAGAAGGGAGAACACTGGGACGATACGTTTAGATTAATGTCTTGGTGGGATGCAGACAAAGTGGCAAATGCCAAAGTAATGGTAGTAGGTGCTGGGGCATTGGGAAATGAAGTACTTAAGAATTTAGCCTTGATGAATGTGGGGAATATTTTTATTGTTGATTTTGATACAATTGAATATGCTAATCTATGCAGATCAGTTCTTTTCAGAGAAAAGGATATAAAAAGAGACAAGTTTAAAAGTCTTATAGCAGCAGAAAGAATAAAAGAGATGAATCCCAATATTAACGTTCAAGCTGTTAATGGTGATATTATGATTGATGTAGGACTTGGTGTTTTCGACAGAATGGATGTGATAATAGGATGTTTGGATAATCGGATAGCTCGATTATTTATAAACCGTTATGCTTATAAGACAGGCAAAGTATGGATTGATGGAGCGATTTTGAATATGTCGGGTCAATTGAATGTTTACAAAAATGAGGTTTCTTGTTACGAATGTGCTTTGACGGATACAGACTGGGCAAATATTCGTACCAAATTAGGTTGTGCTGATGTTGCGCAAAGGAATAGTTCAGCAGGTAGAGTGCCTACAACACCTATATCGTCTTCCATTATAGCGGCAATGCAAGTTCAAGAAGCTTTAAAGATTATTCATAATTATGAGGATAAATCCATGATGGGTGAACAGTTTACATACGATGGGATGAATAATTGGATTGTGAATTTTGCTTCTCCTCCATTAAAAGATGAATGCGAAAGTCATTATGCATTGCAAAAAGATGAGATAATACGTATGAAAAATTTGACTCATGAAGACACAGTGGAAGATGCCATTAAAAAAATAAAAAAACAGCTAAAAGCTGAGCAGATTTCCATAAGTTTGAATTACAAAATCATCACGGAGGTTACGTCAATGAGTACGGATAAATCTCATAAAGTTCTTATTCCTGAACCTCATTTTAGTGAAGTTGCCCAAGCAGAATATCAAGAAGAAATAGGGGAAGTACTAGGAATTACGAAATATGTTGATTACATTAGCGAGGATTTCGAAGATGGGAAAGTGAGTTTGAAAGCTTGTGGAGTGCCACCTTTACAGATTTTGACTGTAGAGACTGAAAAGGATATCTTCTTTGTAGAATGTACGAAAGATGAACCTTATTTAACATTTTAGAATAAAAACCAATAAATAATACAAATGTCGAATTCAGAAGTTATTGCGATTATCATTCGAGTTATGCCAAGCGGCGACGAGATTGAAGTAGAATTACCAATTTATTCTACAGGTAAAGAAATTAAAGACGAATTATTAAGTGCTGAAGTAGCTCCTAGAGTAGATCCTGAAGGACAGCCTTATGTTTATGACTTAATATTTAAAAGGAAAAATGTATCAATAGGGGATACAAAAACTTTATTTGATTTACAAATTCAAGATGGAGATACATTATACCTAGCACCTAGACTTGTACCAGGAAAAGAGTAAAAACTAGCCTAAATTTTCACATATGAACAAGAAACCTACTTACGATTTTAACAGTGGTTTATTTAAAAAGAATCCTTTCTATAAAAGGTTAGCAAAAGATCACTTGTCTATGTTCGAATTAGATAGTGATGTTATAGAATGGGAGGTCATAGAAACAAGAAGTCCATTGAAGATTCCATGTGTATATCATGTCCATTTTTTGTTTAGAAGTATTACTGCTATAAATAATGATCAAACACCTGTTTACGGCTTTAAACATACAGCAAGAATAACTTTCCCTCCTCGATATCCAATAGAAGCTCCTGAATTATACATGCAAACTAATGTATGGCATCCGAATATCAAGTCAGATGGAAAATACAAAGGACGAATTTGTGGAAATACAAAAGGTTTTGGTCTTGGATTTGATCTATATCTTTTGATTATAAGAATTGGTGAAATTCTTCAGTATAAGCAATATCATGCTGAAAACACTCCTCCTTTTCCAGAAGATATTCATTCTGCTAAGTGGGTAATGGCTTATGCTGAACCCAATGGGATAGTAAATAAATATAAAGATATAGTTATTGATAATACACCACTTATAAAAGGTGGTGAACCTGAAGGCATCGTTTCCGAAATTGACAACGCAGTTTTACCTAAAATGGAGGCAGAAGAAAAAACTGTTCAAAAGGTTGAACTCAATATGGAGCAAAAACCTCCTCCAGATGAAATTTCTTCTGATGATTCCGATGATACGACCCCGTCAGATGGAAAAAAGAGGATCAGTATTTTGAAAAAAATTAAAGCAGGCCCCAAAAAAATTGTCATAAATAAAAAGTAAACAATGAAACCTCCGAAACCAATTGTAAGAGCTTTTTATGTGTCAATCTTTCTTATTTTTTGTAGTGTATCTCATGCTCAACAAAAGATTAAAATTCTAGATGGGACTAAAAAAGTAGGTCAGTTTTCTGTAGAACTTAAACATAATCTTCCTGGTAAACCCACTGTTTCTTTCGATGGAAATGGCGGAGAAGTTGAAGTGGAATCTGATGTAAATAGTTTTATTCTCCATATGAGTAACTTCTTATGGTATGAGATGGAAGGACAACCTGAAATTTCGTTTGATACAGAAGAAATTAAATTTGACTCGAAAGCAAAAGCTGCCATAAATCAGAAAACAAAAGTAGTTTCTTTAAAACCTATCGAAAATTATATTCGTGAAATTTATTTTGAAATTGAGGGTAAAGGAGATGTCAAGCTAAATATTCCTTTTACGTACAAAGGGGGTAAAGGGCAGTTTACACAGTCTTTTAGGATCGTTACTCCGTCTGATAAGTTAGAAGAACTTTCTTCAAGTGACATCGGGAAAATATGGCGAGAAGTAGATACAGAAAGCAAATCCGAAGTTGAAGAGTTTCTGACAACATATGGAGAATTACCAAAGGCTAATCGATATGTAAAACTAGCCAATAAAGCAGAAACTGTTATTGAAGCGAGAGAGATGCTTGAAAAAGAGCAAAAAAAACTTGATGAATCGAAGTTAGTTGATGCTAGAGGATCAGATTCTGATGATATTGATGAACTAGATAATGAGAAATTAGTAGAGGATGTGAAAGCTATTGTAGATAGTCTTTACAAAGATGAGCCTGAAGAAGAAGATTTTAAGTTATACAACTTGTCGATTATTCATAAGGATGACATTTCAATTATCAAGGTTGCAAATACTGAAATGCCTTTGCAGCTAAACCTGAAAAAGGTAGGAGAAGAAGAAATGAATCTGCTCAATACAATAAATATACCTGCTTTTACCAGAGATTCAGCTGTGGAACTAAGTGCAGGATTACTGAATGAAAATAGAATTAAAGGAGCATTCAATGAATTGAATATTGTCAACGCACAAGGATTGGAAGTATATAAAACAGCGGCATTGTTAGAAAATAAAGCGCAGAAAAAAAGCAATACAAAATTATTGATCTATGCCCTTAGCTTTCTATTGGTAAGTCTAGGTGTATTTGCCTTTCTTAACAAACGCAATAAAGAAAAACGTCAAGCGGAGAATAAGAAAAAAATTCAGCAAAAAATGGCCCAAAATAAAGTAACTGCTGAACAATCAATGGATACTAAACCTGGGAAATTGACAACAAACGATTCTGTCCCAACATCGAATAGTGAAAAGAAAGGAAAAATTGTGATTGGACAAAAAACAGCATTACGAAAAGCTTCAGAATTGACACCAAAATCATCAGTTGCAAGAAGCACAGGTTTGTCCTCTAGAAAAATAAAGATTACGAAGAAAAAAGTAGCTGGTAAACCAATACCTTATGCTGACTTTGTAAAGTTGGTTAATGCTAACAAAACAGTTAATCTAAATCTTTCACATATTTGGCTTGATTCCAAAATTCAAAATGTATACTTAACTCCTGAATTTATTGGTGATTTGGACGCTTTTCTTGCGGAAAGTTCCAGTGATGGTATTCAAAACGAATTGCAAGGTGCTATACCAGAGGTGGGAGGTTTTATGATGGGAAGGTTTTCTGATCATCAGGATGCTTTACAAGTACTTGTAGAAAAATTTGTGCCATTTGTTCCTGAATACAATGATGTATTTAAAATAGAAATAGGTACAAAAACAATTGTAGATGAACTAGGTGATGCTCAGGATAAAAATCCAGATCTAGAAGTTATAGGTTGGTTCCATACCCACCCTGGCCATGGTTTGTTTTTATCTACAAGTGATTTATCCGTACAACGACACTTTCCTTCTGATTATCAAGTTGCTATGGAAATTGATAGTTTAACAAAAGGACTAGATATGTCAATTTTTACAAGACAATCTTCAGGAAGAATGAATAATTCTACAGATAGAAAAGAAGGAGTAGGATGGTTCCAGTGGGTTGATATTGAGAATTCTAATTTAAATTAAAATGAGATTATACCTTCAACGATATTTTTTCACATTTTTTATATTTTTCCTATCTGTTCCAATTCTCACTGCTCAAGATAGTATTAAGATTACTCGAATCAGTCAAGATGATTCGCTTAATATACTTGATATTTATGTAAGTGCTCCTCCTGGTCCGAATACGAATATAAATGCAAATACCATAAAGTTTATTGATCAAGTCCCAGGGAAAGACCTTGGTGAATGTAGATTAGCTATCACTGGATTTAATGCTTCACCTCCTGAAGGATATATAGAAACTAAAATCAACATTTTGTTTTTATTGGATTACAGTGGATCAATGAAAATAAATGATAGACTTGGTAAATCGAAACAAACCATAAAAGATGTAATCAATCAGATTTCACTACCTGTTGGCTCCAAATTCGAACTTGCCGCTTTTCATGATGATATCTTTCCTTCCGTTAAAATCAATAAATTTAATATAGATGAGGAATTGAGTAAATATCCAACACCTGAAGGAGGTGGAAAAGATACCGACTTATTCAGAGCGATGATTGATAAAGTGGAAGAATTATCCGAAGAAGAAGGGAAACAAATCTTGATTTTGCTTTCAGATGGAAAAAACGATAACCTCAGAAATCCTTACTATAGCCTAAATAACAAGAAAAGACCAACATCCAAAGATGTATATAAAGCAATACGAGTAGCAGATATTACAAATGAATTAATGATTTTAACCTATGGTATAGGGAATGGAGTAGATTCTACTTTTCTAAAAGAATTACCGTCTTTAACGGAAGCTCTTGAAGATCAACATTATTTTACATCTGATCCGAGTAGTATTACGAAAATTTTGGTTGATCAATTAGCAGAGTACAATAACGATTATGTTTTCCATACGAAACCTTCTTGTAATGAATATAGAGGGGAATTAAGAAATCTTCTGTTACAATGGAAATCTAAAGACTTTGGTGTACAATACGATCAAAAGGAATATAAAATAGGAGCCTCAATTGAACCTGTTTATATAGGGGTTTTGAAAGAGGATCGAATGAACTGGTTTTTGTTATTATTAATCGGCTTATTATTGGTATTCGGTACTCTATTCTTACTTATTTACCTACTTCCATTTTTTAAAAGAAGGGAATTCTTGAAGAAACATGTTGTAAAATATGTACCTGAAGCAAACAAAATAAAACGGGACCCCATAACACAAGATATTATTCAAGAGGGTGATAAGGTCGTTGTGAAATGCAATCAAATAACGACACTTGAAACATGGGATGCTCTAGGATATTGCCCCAATTTTCCATCTTGTATGGAGTTTCAAGACCCTTGTCCTGGAAAAGGTGGAGAAGAAACACAAACAGCCTTCTTCTCGCAAAAAGGTAATTCTAAAATATACAATTGGCTGTGGTACGGCTCTTTAGGTGGACTTATAGGTTGGATCTTGTATAGTGGTTTATTCCGAATTTCAAAATTGAATGGTTTAAACGAATATGTAAAATCATTTTTTGATGAATCAAGTCTAGATCCCACTGCAGCTTTCAATAACATTACCAGTATAGCGCAAAATACGTCCGTTTTTTTAGAACAAACTTTTCAAGGTGGCTTGCTGGGAACTGCTTTAATAGGAGCGATTACGGTTGCTGAAGAGTTAGGTAGTACACGAAAATTTTCACCACTTCGAGTAAGCTTGAGGGTGTTCATAGGTGTTATCATCTCATTTTTAGTCTTTGGCAGTGGATTCTTTTTACAATATACACTTTTAGGAAATGTTCAATATAGTGTTTTCTTTAGCGGGTTAATAAACTGGACAGTGTATGGCATCCTTTTTGGAATAATTTTATCGATATATTCTACAATAGAGTGGAAAAAAGGAATTCTTGGAGGAGTGATCTCATGCATCGTTGCTTATTGTGTTTATTTTGGAATTTTAGAGTTAGTTCCCAATGATGAATTAGCGAAGCTTCTTAGCTTCATATTATTAGGAGGTATTCTAGGTGCTCTTATCGTAAAAGTTATTGCCTCTCTTGAAAATTTCGAATTGATTTATCTTTCTCCACAAGAATATAATGGCATGGTCAAGCCAATAAGTAAATGGTTGAAGAATGGAATGGAAGTATTTATAGGAAGAAGTGCTAAATGTTATGTGTTTATAAAATGGAATGATGAACATGTGGAAGATAAACATGCTATGCTCATTCTGGAGAATGGTAGAGTACACATTATCGCACTCTATGAAACTCTTCTTAATGGTGTAATCATTCCTGAAAACCAAAAAGTTGAATTAAATAACGATGACATCATTCAACTTGGTAGATATTCAAATTCTAAAATGCAGTATAAAGAACGTTAAAATAAATACCCTATGACCTTCAGACAACGAGTATTCCGACTTATAGACGACGATAATCAAGCAGATTCCCAAGCAAATGCTTATTTGAGCACTGGAATTATGATTTTAATCTTAGCTAGTATAGTAGCTGTAATTCTAGAATCTGATGCAATATTGTCCAAAGAATATCATTCGATCTTTTTAAATTTTGAGATTATTGCGGTCGTCATTTTTACATTAGAATATCTCGCAAGAATTTACACAGCAAGTTTAGAATACCCACATTTGAATAGATGGCAAGCGGTGGTGAAATATATTACTTCACCTATGGCTATTATCGATTTTCTAGCGATTTTGCCATTCTATTTGGAGCTTGGAATATTAATTTATACACAGCATTTAGGTGGTGGAACATCAGAAACGGGAATGCTTGATTTACGCTTCATTAGAGTCTTAAGACTTATGAGATTATTGAGAATCTTTAAGTTGAATCGTTACAATAGTTCTATGCAGATGATAGGTGACGTGATTCGTGAAGAAAAAGAAAAGCTATTCATTACGATATTTATTACTGGTATATTATTAGTCTTGTCTTCTGCCATCATCTTTACCGTAGAACATGATCAACAACCGGAACAATTTCCAAATATCTATTCTTCGATGTGGTGGGCCATTGCCACCCTCACAACAGTGGGTTATGGTGATGTTTATCCCGTTACTCCTATGGGAAAGATGCTTGCAGGCGTTATTGCACTTTTAGGAATAGGCCTGGTTGCTTTGCCTACTGGTATTTTATCGGGATCTTTTGTTCAAGCGATAAAAGATCAAAAAGAAAAAGACAGAAAGAATAGAGGAGAAGATCCAGAAGAAACTCATCGTCATATTTGCCCACATTGTGGAGGAGGATTGGAACATGCTCATGAACCGCAATTGGATAACAGCTAGACTTTTAATTTTGGGCTTTAAGCCCAAAAAAAACTGGAACTTAGACTAGCTGTACCTGTTTATATTCATTTGATGATTTTTTTTGTTGTCAAAGAGTTATTAATAGATCACATTATATTAAACCGAGTGTTTTGTTATAATCCGCGGTCAGGTTAAATGCCCATTTCTAAGGCTTTTTTGGGCTCGAGCCCAAAAAATATCTACTCAAATAGTATATCATAAAGCAATAGTAAAAAACAAGAAATCTTAAAGGCAGCTTAATAAGATACTGACTTTTTGAATTGAATCAACATACGTTCCGCCTCAGATTGTGTTAAGCCAATTCCTTCTGCAGCATCATATAGTTCGTTTTTTGCCATCAATGGATCCATGACACTTGTCATTGTTTCGTATTTAGCTAATGTCGCAATGCTCGACATTTCCTCATGCGAAAAACCAAATAATGAACCAAATTCATTAAGTTTTCTCGATTCCGAAGGTGCTAGATCAAAATCAACTAACGCAACCGCATAAGCCAATAAGAGGATGCTTTTTTTAGACTCGGAAGATAATTCCTCAGCTTCTACTGATGAAATCTCACCCCTCGCAGCAATATCTTGAATAGATCCTAGTTTTTTTGGTAAAGCTTCCATTATGAAGTTTCGCTCATCCTCACTTATTCTGCCGTCGGCTTGTGCAACTGAAACAAGCAGTCTTGATAATACATCTTGTTCAAATAAATTTTGAATGGGATGTTTTGCAAGATAATCTTGAAAACTTAGTTCTTCATGTCTTGACAATGCTCTTTCTTCATTTCGTCCTCTTCTATCAGTTTGTCTTACTCTTCTTTCTCGACCACTAACGCGTTCACTAGAACTTTTCACACCGAAATTTCGCGAAACTCTTCTGAAAGCTTTCGCAATAGCATCATTAATATCCGTTTCATTATGATTGCTTGGTTCAGCAGATTTCATAGAATTTGAAATAGAAGATCTTGCAACAGAAGAACCGATTCTTCCTAGCATGCCCCCACCTAATGCAGATCGAACCATTCTGCTTGCATGTCTTCTCGCTTGTGCTTTCGCCATACGACCTACTTTTCGTTGTACTTGTGATGTCAGAGTATTTGATCTTTTTATGATAGCAGATGAGTCAAATACTTCTCCTGCTTCATTTTGAAATTCAACAACTACTCGGTTTCCGTCTATTTGGTAGTCCAATACATATTTCGAAATTTCTTCGTATGCAAAATCCATAATCTAGTGTATTTTGAGGTTCAATATTTACAATCAAAAATAGCAAATTATTCAATTTTGTTTGACTTGATTGAAAATAAACGTACCTTTAAAACTCCATTTACAGTAAAATTTAACTCATTTTATTGTTTTGAAAATTCCATTTTTCCTTGTAGGCATACGATACCTAATTCGGTTAAAAGCAAAATTTTATTGCATAGATTCAGCATGGAATCTTGATGTAAATTTGGATTTTAAGTCGATATATAAAATCTATGTATGGAAGCATGCGAAATCTAATGAGCAAAGTGACTTTGTATTTGACTTAAGTTTTTGTAAAAATAATTACAATTCCGACAGGCAGCTGTTGACTCCTATTCAAAAACTCCGTATCTTCATCCCTTAAACCCCTTATTAAATAAATTTAAATTGAAACGGTACAACATTATCCTTTTTTTAACGGCAATCATCGCCTTCACATCATGTTCGAATTCTGAATCACACACCGATTCATCTGATCAAGTTGACTACCTGATTAATGGCCAGGAATTTGAATCTTTAGGCCTAGATTATGGTGAAAAGGAACTTTCTTTGTACAAAAATGATCCGGATAAAATATACTTTACGACAGTCGGCTCAACTATACACTTTGAAGATATTACAGTTCCAGAATTGAAAGAGGAGAGTGAATGGTATTTGGATAGTGAATCTTTTCAGACTCAAAAAGTAATTGCACAGAATAAAGAAAGCTTTGATTATAGTTTTGATACACCTGGAATTTATAGAGTTAGTTTAAAAAACGGTTCTTTAGGAAGTGTGACAAAGTTTATTCGCGTATTAGATGATAGTTCTTCGGAGAATACTTCAACTAATGATTTAGGGACGACAGGAGATATTGGATATTTTAAAGTATTTGACTTTGCAATTAGTAACCCGAAACCCGCTAAATGGGAAGCCATTGTGTTAGAGGATATTTCCGAAACAGAAAATGAAATTACGAATAGACTATGGGATTTTGGAGATGGTACGGTTATCCCTACCAAAGGTAAAAAAGTGAAATATTCGTATGATAAAATAGGTGTATATGAGGTGAAGTTATGTGTTAACATGACAAATAATTGCAAACGAAAAAGAATTATTGTTTCGAATGAGGCACAAGCGCCTAGCATCATTGCGGAAAATTTAATCGAAGAAAAAGAAGATGAACTTTTGGCGGAAGCCAATTTTAGTGGACCGAAAACCACAGAATCAGCGCCATCCACAAGACAAAGGAATCAGAACGTATACAATCAGACCTCTAGCGAGATCACATCAGTTTCTACTATCGAAACAAAGTCGACAGAAAGTAACTCTGCTGCCGAAGTCGTGTTGCAGAATGTGAGCTTTGACATGCCGAATGAGATGCAGGCAGGATTGCCAGTAAGAATGAAAGATCAATCGTTTCCTGATGAAGCTATTCGATCAAGGTCTTGGTTTATTGATGGAGAAAAGCAATTTTTCCACCAACGTACCATCAACTATATTTTTGATTCTCCTGGGACGTATACCATCAAAATGTGTTTGAATAAAAAAGCAGATTTATGCATGAGTAAAACCATTAATGTGTATCAACAACAGGTGGTCGAAGAGGTAGTTGCAGAAGAGGAAGTTGTAGTTCCTGAAGAGCGTTTACCAGTTATTGAATACATTCCTATTCCTCCTAAGACTTCGAAAGGATTTATGTGTCAAACGTACGGTAAAGCTGGTTTGAAAAGCAAGTATAAATGTACTACGGATAAGAATTACCACTATGGAAATGCCATTATAAATATTGTTCCACATAAAACTTTGGAATTGCAAAATGCTGAAATTTATGGGGAAAACGATGGGTATATGGATGTCTTTTTGTTGGATGATAAGTTTGTAGAGATCGGGCGAATTAAGAATGTTCAAGTATTGCCGGGTTATTCAACCGTAGAATTTGCTGATCTGGCATTTACTTTGGAAAAAGGTAAATCATATAGTATTTTACTAAAACCTAAGAGCTTCAAAGGGGAGCGTATTGGCTTGGAAAGTGCTTCGGCTTGTAAAGTGCCGATTTATTCAAATGATGATATGACAGTCGATTATCAAGGAAAAGCTTTTGTAATGTATGACATTAAGTATTGCTTATAATTCGTTTCGAAAGTTATTGCTCCATTCATAGCGCCAAGCATTTAAATTCTTAGAGGATAAAAGGGGAATTGGGCTTTCGCCCAAAATTATTATGGTGTTTACTGTACTCTAAATTGTAGACATGTAGCTTATTTATTTGAAAGAAAAAGAACATTTATGAAAATACAATTTCCTCCGTTAATTCCTTTATTTTATTATGCCTTTATGAATTAAAAATCTATATTAGCATTTGATATTACAACAAAAAACCAAATGATAATGATTCAACAACTTGATTGGAAAATTAAGAATCCTATAGCTCTATTATGTCTGTTCGCAATTCTTTCTGTAAGCTCTTGTAAAAGTGATAAAAAAGACATCAATTTAGCTGATGCTTTCGATGGACCCGATGTTATAAATTTTACGGTAAATACCATGCAATTGCCGAAAAAAGATCGTCTCGGACTAGATGTATCTATGGATGTTTATAAAGAAGATAGAGCAAATAAAGAACATGTCCTTCATGTTGATATTTTCGACACCATTTATCTTAAAGATATTAGTCAATTTGCAAAAGAACCTTCTGGAAAAAGAAGATGGTACGTTGATGGAGAAGAACTTCCATCAAATGAAAGAGAAGTTACTTTTTACTCTGAAGAAGTAGGGCCTTCTATTGTTATATTAAAATATAACGATAATACGAATGTAAGTAAAGGTATTTACTTTTCTGACCAAACAGATATGAGCACACCTTTTGCTGAAGAAGAAGTGGAGCCTATGGAAGAAGTGGAAGAAATGACAGAAATGGATGCTGAAGATGTCATGACAAATGAAGATGTATATGCATCAACTGATCCAGAGCCAGCGGCACAATCTAGTTATTCCAAGCCCTCATCTTCAACTTCATATAATTCTAAGCCAGCCACTCAATCAAAAACAACCTCAACGGCTTCTAAATCTACAACAAACTATACTAGTTCTACGACCCAACAAGCAAGCGTACCTAAACCTGCTCCTAAAAAAGTAGAAGTTGAAAGAGTGGATTTTTCCGTATCTAAAACGATTGTAGAAGAAGGAGAGACCATATCATTTAAAGATATGAGTGTACCTGCAGAGGCTGTGAAGAATCAAGTGTGGGATTGGGGGGATGGAAACACAATGTCTGTGAGAAGAGGAGGTGTGAAATATTCGTATTTGAAAGCAGGTACTTATAATGTAAAATTATGCTTAAATTATAGTAGTAAATGCAAAACAAAAACAATAACAGTAAAAGAAGGAAAAAAGCCAGTTATTGCTCCTGTTGTTGTAAAGAAAGAAGAACCAAAGAAAGAAGAACCTAAAAAAGAAGAGGTAAAAAAACCAACAGTATCAAAAGTTTCTATCAGTTCTGCTTCTAAGACTTTAGTAGGGAAGCCAATAGAGATTAGAGATGAAACATATCCTGCAGAAGCAGTCGAGTCAAGAGAATGGTTTATAAACGGAGTGAAATCGAATCTGACGAACAGGCGGTTTAGTAAAACATTTGACAAGGCAGGTAAATACACATTGAAATTATGTGTAAATGGAGGATCAGCTTTATGTGAATCGAAAGTGATTACGGTAGAAGAAAAACCGAAACCAAAGCCAGAACCAGTTAAAGAAGTTGTTACTAAAACGGAAACTTCAAGTGCAACTAAAACAACTGCACCGACTACAGAATTTTTTGCTATGGATGCATCAAGATCTGGTTTGCGTTCATCACAAAGATGTCCGGATAGTGAAGCTGAATTCCATTCAGGAGTTACGGAAATTACGTTGAATCCAAAAGTTAGAATGGAATTGATGAATGCAAGGATATATGGTCAAAAGGTCGCGTTGGCGAAAGTAACACTAAAAGCGGCTGATGGAAGCATCACAAGAAAAATTAATAATGTCCAAATATTACCTGGCCCTAGTACAATAGAGTTTGGTGATTTTGGAGTCATTTTACAGGCAGGCAAGACCTATACATTGATTGTTGAGCCTATGTCTTCAACAGAACAAGTTGCATTGGAAAATGGAGGTACATGTAATACAACATTTGCATCGGATGATCGACTTGCAGTAAAGTACAAAGACAATGTAATGACATTATTTGATATAAAATTTGGATTCGAATAGAATCTACAAGACCATTTAATTTTTAAATTGTCGGAAATACATTCGAATTACAAATAGGTGAGTACGACCTATAAAATAGAGGAGTAGATTGAGATATTTCGAAATTTTCTAAGGAGTAAACACGTATTGTAAAAAGAATTTAGACTACGATTTAGAATTTAAATGATATAAAACCCTAAAGAACCTTATACTAACCAAAAAATAATTGAAATGGGAAAGAATCTACAACGTCTATCTTTTCTAGCTATCTGCTTTTACCTACTAGTTAGCCAATCAGTTTCAGGACAATGCACCGACATCATGCCTGATGGGCCTTTTTGCGAAGGCGATGAAATAACATTTACAGCAACCTGTGGAAACACAACGACAGATTGGGAATACGACACAGGCGGGGGAGTAACCACCTTTACTGGAGAAACATTAACCCTGACCATGTCAGCAGACATTACCATTTCTGTTGGCGATGCTGGAGATGGTTCAACATCTCACACAGAAAATTATACGGTTAATCCATTGCCTAATGATGGACTTGCTGTGGATGCTCCTGATGCTTGTCCTGGAGGAATGGCTCAAGTTGAAATTTCTAATTCTGAAAGTGGAGTTTCCTACCAATTAATAGCAAATGATGTGCCATTTGAATCACCAGTTACGAGTACAGGTGAGGATCCTTTAATTATATCATTTAATACACCTGCAATGCAAACTACTTATTTTGTAGAAGCGACAACACCTGAAGGATGTGTTGACACCTTAACGGATACAGGTATTGTTAGTTTGTATAATTCACCAACAGCATCTTTCAGTGTGGATGATTCTGAAGTTTGTTTAAACGATCCGCAACCCACTATAACGTTCACAGGTGCAGATGGCAATAATCCATATTTATTTAGTTATACGATTAATGATGGTCCCGTCCAAACACTAGATAGTTCTCCTGGAAATAACAATGAGGAGGATTTAGATGTACCTACAAATGTGGCTGGAATATTCGAATATGAAATAACACAGATTGAAGATGAAAACGGTTGTATCACTACTTATGCTGCAGATGAACTAACACTAACTGTTACAGTTCATGAATTACCAGATGTAACAATGCCAACGACGAACGAGACAGAAGAGTATTGTGTTGGAAATGATGCACCTGATATAAGTTTTGAATTAAGCGGCTCATCTCCTTATTCTGTAACGTATACAATAGATGGGGGTAGTTCAACTACCGTTACGAATGCAATTAGTCCTTTTGTAATTGCAGGTGCAGGTCCAGGAGAATACGTTATAACGGATGTAACTGATATGAATGGTTGTACAACTCCTCCTGGTTTTATGAGTAATAGTATAACAGTTGTTGAGTTTTCAGCTCCTGATGTTACCGTACCCTCAATGGATATTACAGAAGAATATTGTGAAGGAGAAACAGCTCCAGATATAAGTTTTGAATTCAGTGGTAGTTCACCTTTCTCAATTGTATATACGATTGATGGAAGTAGTCCTACAACAGTAAATAATACGATGAGTCCTTTTACAATCGTAGGAGCTGCTCCTGGTGAATATGTAATTACTTCCATAGCAGATGTTAATGGATGTGTAACAGGTGCAGGTTATATGAGTAATAGCATTACAGTAATAGAAAATCCGCTTCCAGATATTACATTAGATGTGAATGGAGTTGATATTTGTGCAGGTGAAACAGATGCTGTTATTCAAATTGCTAATAGTGAATCGGGTGTTTCTTATCAAGTACAAGAAGGAGGCATAGATGTTGGGTCTCCAGTTACAAGTTCAGGTGAAAATCCACTTGAAATTACAATTTCTGCACCTGCTAGTGAAACAACTTATACAGTAGAAGCTACTACAGCTGAAGGATGTATTGCTTCATTAGCTGATGACGGTATAGTAAGTATTTTTGATAATCCAGAAGTTACAATCCCAAATTCAGATATTACTGAGAATTATTGTGAAGGAGATGACCTTCCTGATATTGTATTTGCTTTAAGTGGAACTGGTCCTTTTGATGTAACCTATACATTTGATGGCGCACCAATTTCACTTTCTGGTGTTTCAAGTCCTATAACCATTTTTGATGCTGCTGCTGGAGAGTATATAGTAACGTCTATACTAGATGCAAATGGCTGTATGACAGATCCTAGTTATATGAGCAATAGCATTACGGTTGTTCAAAACGATGCTCCAGAGGTGACTATGCCTGCTGCAAATGAGACATTAGAATATTGTTCAGCAGATACAGGTCCGGATGTTACATTTGAAATAAGCGGTGCATCACCTTTTTCAGTAACATACACAGTGGATGGTATTAATCCAACAGTTGTAACAAATGTGACGAGTCCTTTTACGCTCGCTGATCCAGGTCCAGGAGTATATGTTATTACTTCTATTACCGATATGGACGCTTGTTCGACTGCTGGAGGATATATGAGTAGTAGTATTACAGTTGTGGAAAATTTATCTCCTATGCCTATGATCATGGTATCTCCACAGCAGACAGAGTTTTGTGAAGATGAAACGTTTATTTTATCTATAACTGGTTTGCCAGGTGCAACAGGTGATTATTCTTATGACTGGGAATTGGATGGTAGTCAAGTATCAACAACGGAGTTAGTAACTGTAATGAATGCAATGGAATCTGATGAAGGTACGTATGCTTTGACAGTTACTGATATGGCATCTATGTGTACAGGAACTGCGGAAGTTGCTATTGTGATCAATCCATTACCAGATGCAATGATTGATGTTGCTGAAACGTCTGGAGCATCATCAAATGATGGTATTATATGTAATGAAGATGACGTAGTTTTAACAGCAAGTGGAGGAGTAATGTATGAATGGAATGAGGGATTGGGGACAAATCCTGTTCAAGCTATTTCACCGAGTTCTACTACAACCTATATTGTTACGGTAACCGATTCCGAGGGATGTGAATCCACAGCGGAGACAACCATTACAGTTAATGATTTACCAACGCTTGATATTGATACAGAAGGGGTAATGTGTTCAGCAGATTTATCAACTTACAGTGTTCCATTTACCTCAAATGGAACCGTAACAAGCGACTTTGGTACTGTTTCAGGAAATATGGTGGTAGGAATAGATACCATGAATAATGTAACAATCACAGCAACATCTTCGGAAAACTGTATTGTTTCAACTCTTGTAGTTGCTCCAAATTGCTTATGTCCTGATATTGAAGGAGCTACAAATACTAGCACAGACCAAGATGCTTGTTTTGGTTCGCAAAACCCAGAATTATCTGTTTCAGTGCCTAGTGGATTAAATGTAAATTGGTATCTTGAAGAGCCTTCGGATGGAACACCAATAAGTATGGTAAATACGCTTACCCCGGACGTTACTGCTGTGGGCGAATATACTTATTATGTAGAAACTGTTGATCCTGTGAGTGGATGCGTTAGTATCCCAAGACTAGAAATTGAATTTGAAATATATGCATTACCTTCTGTTAACTTAGCAGCTGCAGGTCCTTTTTGTGTAGATGCTGATCCTGTTGATTTGACAGGACTTCCATCAGGTGGTACATTCAGTGGAGATGGTATAACGAATTCGTCATCAGGGACTTTTGACCCTACTATTGCTGGTGTAGGAACCACCACGATTACTTATACTTATATTGATGAGAATGGATGTGAAAACGATGATATGATCGATATCGTTGTTAATGATTTACCAGATGTCAGCATAACAGACCCTGGAGAATTTTGTGTAACAGATCCAGCTACACAATTGATGGGTGATCCTTCAGGTGGAATATTTACTGGTGATGGAATTACCAATTCAGCTGGTGCATTTGATCCATCTGTAGTTGGTGTAGGTACAGCAACTGTAACTTATACATTCTTGGATGGAAATAATTGTGAGAATTCTACAACGATTGATATAGAAATTAATCCATTAGCAGAATTTAGTGTTGTTGACCAAGTGTGCTCTGAAGACTTATTAACTTATACAATAATATTCAATTCAAATGCATCAACAGTTTTATCTGATTTCGGAACTGTTGTTGGAAATGAAATCCAAAATATACCAGCTAACCAAGATGTAATAGTAACAATTACTTCTATTGACAACTGTGTATTTACTCAAAGTGTTATTGCTGAAGATTGTGAATGTGAAGAAATAGCAAAGCCCATGCCAGACATGAATCCAGTTGCAATTTGTTTTGGAGATAACAATCCTGTATTATCAGTAACAGTTGAAAATGGATTATCAGCGAATTGGTACTTAGAGGGCAGCTCAACACCTTTACCAATGGGAGAAAATACATTAACATATGTACCAACATTTACTGATCCAGGTATCTATAATTATGTTGTATTTTCTTATGACCCCGTTAGTGATTGTCAAGGCGACTCAGATACATTGGTATTTATTATTAATGCCTTACCAGAGCCTCAAATTACACCTGAAGGAGGTGAAATATGTGCAAATGGGACCTTAACACTTGGTTTAACTGAACTTTATGCTGAGTATTTGTGGACAGATAATTCTACAAATGCAACACTTGAAGTCACAGAAGCTGGTAATTATGGAGTTATTGTTACAGACGATAATGGTTGTTCTGAAGCAGATCAAGTGACCGTTACAGTTATTGATCTACCAGAGGTGATAGATCCAGTGATTGATGAAGAAGTAACGTATTGTGAAGGATTAGATGTACCTGATATTACGTTCCAAATTTCAGGATCTGGTCCATTTGAAGTAGGGTACACGATTGATGGAGGAAATGTCATAACTGAAAATATTTCTGGAAATATACTTACCATAGTAGATCCTGCACCTGGTGTATATGAGGTCGTTTCCATTACCAATACAACGAATAATTGTAGTACAGATGATGGCTATACGAGTAATTCTATTGAGGTTGTTGAACTAGAATCCCCATCGTTTACAATTGTGAAGACACCTATTGCAGCAGATCTTGTATGTAATGGAGAAAGTTTTACATTATCTGTTGACATAGAAGCTGGTAACTACACATATCTATGGGAAACACCTTTAGGAACATTTAACACTGATGAAATTACATTTAATGATGCAAGTTCAGCAAATGAAGGTACCTATACGTGTACTGTAACAAATGAAGATACGGGGTGTGAATCTACAGTCTCTCAAGAAATTGTTTTATCAGTTGTTGAAGGTTCTGTAAGTTCAAGTAATGCAGATAATGAAGTGTGTATAGGTTCATCTATAAACTTAATTGCCGAGGGATTCTCAGGAGATGTAACCTGGCTGAATGAAGAACTCGAAGATGTGCAAAACGATGCATTGGTAACAGTTAGCCCAACCGAAACTACAGTATATGAAGCCATTTTGAGTAATAATTTTGGGTGCGAAATTGAAGTAAGTATTGAAATTATAGTGAATCCACTGCCTACGCCAGTAATAGAGACTGCCAATCCTTATTGTGAAGATGCTGAGGTTACTTTGTCAACTACTGAATCATATGTCTCATATGAATGGAATGATGGATCAGAAGAATCAACATTAACATTCGATGCGGATATCGATGAAACAGTTTTTAGTGTAGAAGTGGTTGATGAAAATGGATGTATTGGTTCTGATGAAGTTATGATTGATGTTAAAATGAGACCTGAAACAGGTATAAGCACACCAGTTGAGATAGTAGAAGCATTAACCGAAGTAGAATTTAGTGTTGTCCAACCAACTAGTGATCCAGATTGTCCTATTGTAGAATATCAATGGTTTGTGGAAGGTATAGGAATCGAAACATATCAGGAACCTCAAATTTTTAATTATACATTTTCAGATGAAGGATTCTTTGATGTTTGTTTGTTTATTCTAGATGATTGTGGATGTTTGTCAGAAGCTGCGTGTATTACAATGGATGTAGCTCCTAATGGATCGTGCAGTATTAGTTTTCCTGCACAAGAAAACTTCTGTGCAGGAGAGTGCAGTGCGTTAGTTGCGAATCCTATTCCAGGAGAAACAGCAACTGTACCTATTGATGGACATTTTATTATAGACGGAATTGAAATAAATAATGGAATTACTTTGGGTGCACCTATAACAGGAGTTTCTGGTCTTGAATTTACTGTTAAAGATACTTTTTTTAAGACAGATGCAGTTTTTTTAGATTCTATTATTGTTGAATTTTCGGAACCTGGTAATTATCCATACCAATTCTTCGTAAATTATAGTAACGCATGTATAAGAACTTCTGGTGTACGATCTGCAAGAGTTCAAACTATTCCAACATTCGAAGAAATTATTATTGATACCGAAGCATGTTTCGGAGAAAAACCAAGAATTGAATTTGAATTACCAGATGGACAAGAGGATTTTCAATTAAACTATACAATTGATGGGGTTAATCAGACGAAAGACTTTTTCGGAAGTAATAATTTTATTGAAATAAATCCGCCTTCTAATATGGCAGACTCTGTAGAGGTTCAATTTAATATTATTGTAAATTATAATCCAGTTGATCAAACTGGGTTTCCATCTGGATGTTCAACTGAATTTGATGAAGATCCATTCAAAATTTATTTCTTAGATTCAATTTCTTATGCATTGACAGATTCATGTAATACTGATTTAACAGAGGTTACATACGAAATAGAATTAAGTGGTGGAACAGGTATGTATTCGATTAACGATCAAGATTTAATGGGAGTTGACACATTTGTGTCTGATCCACCAGTTCCTAGTGGTTCAGTTACTTTTTTCAATATAGTTGATGAAGGCTGTGAAGATGATTATCCTCCAATTATTTTACAAGCAAATACAGAATGTTTGACTTGTATCTCATTTACTGAGTTAGCTCAAGAAATTGACTTAGATGTTGATATTACTCGCTTTGCTTGCGAAAGTGATACGATAAAATTGGAATTATTACAGTCCAATGGAGAACCAGCTGAATTAAATTTACCTTCAGGTGCGAATGTAATCTATGTTGTACAGGAAGCGTCAAATGTGCTATATAAAGAAAACAACATCATATTAACAGAAATTGCAGATGTAACAAACCCTACATCTTTCTCTTTTACAATAGATGACGCATCTGAATTTGTGGCTGGTGAGACCTATTTTGTGTCAGCTTATATTTTTCCTGAACAAGGTGGTGTGTTTTTGGCTGACTCGACCTGTAATGGTTTATCGAATCAACCTATTTCATTTCTTGCAGAACCAGATACAGAGTTGAATAATTTAGAAGATGATATTATATGTAGTAATGAATTTGACTTTCAAGTTTCTTTTGACATAGATAATGTTACAATTAACGAATTCTTTTCTTCAGATGAAGAAAATACAAATGTATTTTATATTGAAGGGGATACAATTGCATTAATCAGTTTTGATACTTTAACATCGAATCAACTTTTACTTACCTTACAGCAAACTGCAGTTTACAACAATTCTGAAGGATTGTTCAATTGTGTAAATCAAGATGATCTTGTATTGACAATCCACGATGGATTTTCACCTCCAAAAGATAGCATCATTCAATGGCCAGGGTACTTGTATGCCTATACGGGTGATTCAGAAGAATATTGTTATCAATGGGGTATAGATGAAGATATAATTGCTGGTGAAGACACTAGATTTTACATTGCAGGTGAACCACTTGAGGATGGTGAAATATTATGGATTGATGTTTGGGATTGTGATGAGACCTTATGTACATCAAGAATCTATTTCAATTCTTTCGGTCCTCCACAATTAGTCACTCCTGATAAAGAGATAGAATATTTATTGTATCCTAACCCTAACGATGGACAGTTTACGCTGGAGTTAAATGGTTCTGAAGAAGGAGAATTTGTCGTTATGGTCTATAACACAACTGGCGAATTCATTTCAAGTAAATCCTTTATTAAAGAGAATGTTAATCATAAAGAACAAGTTTCTCTTCATGATTTTTCTGCGGGATTATACATTTTGAAGGTTTTCAATGAAAACGGGGAAAATGAAATAATAAAAGTAATTAAACAATAAAGGACTTTTCTTTTATGAATAGAACAATGCTGAATACTTTAATCAGACTGCTGTCAATTATTTTAATAGGGCATTTGGTAAGTACCAATGTTATGGCGCAATGTGCAGATATTGTAGTTGAGGGCTTACTATGTCCTGGAAATGATGTGCAATTTACTGCGGTTTGTGATCCTGAAGCAAATTATTGGGAATGGAATGACGGTCAAGATAACGGTACTGCAATGGGACCTTCGTTGACCTTGACACTCGGGAATACTCCTGATATTACGGTTGCTGTTGGAGTTCAAAATGATGGCTCAGTTTTGTATTCAGAAGTTTTTATGATAGAGGAGATTATTATTGATTTTCCTCCCGCTGGACCTTTTTGTTTAAATGATGAAGAAACGAATTTAGATGCATCTCCTATGGGGGGCGAATTTTCAGGACCTGGGATTGAAGATCCCAATCAAGGTTTATTTGTTCCTTCTCTTGCAGGACCAGGTAGTCATGTAATTACTTATACATTTGCTCCTGGATCCGGGTGTTCAGCTTCTGAACAAATTACAATAAATGTTTTTGAAGAATTAAGTGGTGTTATGGAAATTTCCAGCCCTTCAGTGTGTCTCGGAGAAGATGCTGAATTGAAATTTTCAATATTGGAAGGTGTTGCCCCATATACCATAGTGTACAGTATTGATGGAATTCAGTTTACAGAAACTAGCCCTACAAATGAATTGATTATCCCGATGGATACAGATTCTCCTGGTAGTTTCGATTATTATTTTGACTATTTTACTGATAACACAGGTTGTGAAAGCGAAGCATGTTGTCTTCAAACTTTTACTGTAAATGCCTTACCAAATGCTAATATAAGTCTTGTTGAATCATCAGGAAATATAGATAATGATGGAGTCATTTGTAAGGATGATGAAGTGGTCTTGACAGCATCTGGAGGAGCGGATTATGAATGGGATAATGGTTTGGGTTCAGGAGCTGTAAAAACAGTAAATCCTGGATCAACAACAACTTATACGGTTACAGTTACAGATAGTAATGGATGCCAATCAACTGCTGATGTTACCATTACTGTAAATTCATTACCTGAGGTAATTTTGAATGAAGCAGGGCCTTATTGTATAGATGGATCTCCTGAAAACTTGTTAGGTTCACCTGTTGGTGGTCTTTTTGATGGAAATGGAATTACAAATACTGCAAATGGAACATTTGATCCATCAGTAGCAGGGGTAGGCATTCATACAATAACATATACTTATGAAGATGAAAACGGATGTTCTGATTTTGCTTCTATTGATGTTCAGGTTTTGGAATTGCCAGTTGTGAGTATTTCAGACCCCGGTTCATTCTGTATAAATGATGATCCAGTTCAACTTTCAGGTTCACCCATGGGACCAATGGGAGAATTTTCAGGTAATGGAATTACTGATAATAGCGGAACATTTGATCCAGTCATAGCAGGTATAGGTACACATACTATTACCTTCACCTATACAGATGATGACAACTGTTCGAATTCAACAACTATTGATCTAGAAGTAAATGACTTAGCTGAATTTTCCATTATTTCATTGTCATGTTCTTCGGATCTTCTTTCATACTCTATAAGTTTCTCAACGAATGCAGACAATATTACTTCTTCTCATGGAATCGTGGATATAAGTGGATCTATGATCACACAAATACCAGCCGAACAGAATGTAACAATAACTATAACTTCAGGAGATAATTGTGTTAACACAATCGAGATAGAAGCACCAAATTGTGAATGTCCAGTAATATCACCACCTTTTCAAGCCTTTGATGGGCAAGTATGTTTTGGTGAGCCAAACCCAACACTTAGTGTCAGTGTTGAAACAGGTTTTTCTGCAAATTGGTACGGTCAAGCAGCTGGAGGTGATATATTAGTGAATGGTGAAAATACACTTAGTTATACTCCTTTGGAGACCAATCCTGGTACCTATTCTTATTTCGTTGAAACTTTTGACCCAATAACAGAATGTAAAAGTGCCAGTAGAACAGTTGTTATGCTTGTAATTTTTGAATTGCCAAATCCCAATGTATTACCTCAGAATGGACAAATTTGTGAAGGCAGTACATTGACCTTGTCGGTTGAGCAGGAATACCAAGAATATGTCTGGAACGATAATTCAATGAATGAAACTCTTGATATTACAGCTGGCGGAAATTATTCTGTAATGGTAACTGATTTCAATAGCTGCGTCGGAACAGGAGCTACTTTCATAGAACAGAAAAGCATACCGGGTGTGACGTTTCCAGTAACTGATATTATCCAAGAAACATGTGATGCCACAAATTCGGACCCTATTGAATTCTTTTTGGAAGGAGAAGGTACTATAATGGCAAGCTACACATTCAATGGTGGAGATCCTATTCAAGGAATAGTTACTAATTCAAATACACTTCTTATTGAGAATCCTGAACTTGGAGTGTATAAGGTTGTAGCTATTTCAGATGATTTTTGCAGCACACCATCTGATTATATGAGTGCGAGTATTACGCTACAAGTAAATCAAGATTTAGATTTTTCTATCATAAAATTGCCCGTAAGTAGTGATCTAGTCTGTGAAGGAGATGATTTTACATTAACAACAGACTTAGGAGATGGGAATTTTAGTTTTTCATGGGAAACTCCAGTAGGCATTTTTATGAATGAAACAATTGAATTGAATTCAGTTGATGCTTCTTATGAAGGTTCCTATATTTTGACAGTAATTGATAATGATACGGGTTGTCAAACTGTTCAAACACAAGAGATTGTTCTTTCAGATGTAGAAGGTACTATAACATCTAACGATCCTGATAATCAAATATGTTTAGGCCAAACAATATCGTTAATCGCAGAAGGTTTTTCAGGAACGATTACGTGGATAAATGAAGAATTACAAGATGTCCAAAATGACGCTTTAGTTGAAGTAAGCCCTACTCAAACTACATTATATACTGCTATTATAAGTAATAGTGTGGGTTGTGAAATTGTAGAAAATATAGAAATAGTGGTTAATCCATTACCTATTCCTCAAATTGTAGGCGATGCATCTTCTTATTGTGAAGATTCAGAGGTTACGCTTTCTACGACTGAATCTTTTGTCTCTTACAATTGGAATACAGGATCAGAAGAATCTATGATTATAATACAAGCAAATCCTAATATACCAAATTACAGTGTTGTTGTCGAAGATGAGAATGGATGTCAAGGAATCGATTTGATTGAATTAGATATCAAAACAATTCCTGTTGCAGGTATAAGTACTGACGTGGAAATTATTGAAGCACTTTCTACTGCTGAATTTTCAGTGGTTGATCCTTCTAGCGATACAGATTGTCCAATATTTAGATTCGATTGGTACGTAGATGGAGAATTTATTGAATCTACATTCACTGAAGATGATTTGTTTTCCTATCAGTTCATGGATGAAGGATTTTTTGATGTTTGTTTAGTTGTAGTTGATGATTGTGGATGTAGTTCAGAGGGGAGTTGTGTTAACATGGATGTTGCAGCAAATGGTTCTTGTAGTATTAGTTTTCCTGTTCAAGACAACTTTTGCGCCGGAGCGTGCAGTGCTTTAGTTGCCAATCCTATTCCAGGTGAAACTGCAACTGTACCAATTGATGGGCATTTCATTATTGACGGTATTGATATAGATGAGTTAATTGAATTGAATGAGATCCAAACAGGTGTTACTGGGCTTCAATTTATTATAAAAGAAACATTTTTTAAGACGGATGAAGAATTTCTTGATTCTATTATTGTAGAGTTTCAAGAACCAGGTAATTATCCATATCAATTCTTTGTGAATTATAGTAATGCCTGTATAAGAACTTCTGGTGTTAGAAATGCCAATGTCCAGCAGATACCTAGTTTTAATGACTTTATTTTAGATAAAGAAGCTTGTTTTGGTGAAAAGTTATCTTTTGAATTTGATATACCATCTAATTCCGATGATTTTGTTTTGAATTATGAGTTAGATGGAAATCCATATGTCAAAATCTTTAATGGCGCAAGCGATACCATTCAACTGCCATCACCATTGAATTTACCATCCGTAGTTGATGTAACATTTATTGATTTAGTTGGATATAAAAGTACGGAGAACATAAATGACATTCCTACAGGTTGTGAAAATGATGGAATTGATACGTCATTTCAAGTAGAATTTCTAGAAGAATTAACTTTTGTTGTAGATACTATATGTTTGGATAATGAAAATTTTGAAGTACAATATGACATCCTATTTAATGGTGGTACTGGTATGGTTTCTGTTAATGGCGAGGCAGTCACACAAAACCCTTTCCAATCTGATATATTTGAGAATGGAGAGGCAACCACATTCACTATAGTGGATGAAGGATGTGATGAAGAGAATTCAGAAATCATATCTGTAGCTGGTCAATGTGAAACATGCGTTTCTTTTCAGCCTATTGCTGAAGAACAGAATATTAGTTTTAATGGTGATCAATACATTTGTTCGTCTGATGAATTTCAGTTTACCTTGACCCCTGAGCCTGATATTTTTGAAGGCCAACGTATTGTTTTTGCTGTATTTAATCAATCTACTCAGCAGTATACAGAATCTAGTTTAGTCTATAGTGAAGCTCCTTCGAATAGTTCAGTATTTACTTTTGATGTAAATAGCAGTCCGAATTTAGAGACAAATACAGAATACTTCATAACAGCTTTTATCTTTGAAAAAGATGCTTCTGCACAAGGCTTTAGTGTTGATACAACTTGTTTGGGTTTAAACCCAAAACAAATTCTCATTTATGAAGATCCGAATACCAATTTAGAAAATCTTGAAGATGACTTTGATGTATGTAAAAATGAATTTGATTTTCAAATGCGTATGAACTTGGATGCTCTTCGAAGTGCGTTTACGGTTACTCCTGAAGAATTTACTACACTTCACACAATCGAAGGGAAATCTCAAGTACTATTGGATGTTTCGCCAGATATTCCTGGGAATTCAACCATAAGTGTTCTTCTTGAACAAGAAAAAGACACCATAATTGGTGGTGATCTATTAACTTGTTCTAACAGTGATGAAATCTTATTAAATGTTTTAGATGCAAGTTCTCCTTCAATAGATTCAATTATAAGATGGCCTGGCGACTTGTATGCATTTACTGGTGATGATGAAAATTACTGTTATCAATGGATGCTAAATGGGCAGCCTATTGAAGGTGAAACGGATCGGTTTTATATCAAAGGATCTCCATTGGAAACAGATGATATATTATCGATACAAGTGAATTATTGTGATGTAACAGAATGCGTATCGGAAATATATTTTAATGCAACAGAGCCTCCTGGGCTTGGTGTTAATCCAGAGGAAGGGACTCAATATACAGTATTTCCTAACCCTGCTACAGGTTTGGTTAATATAAAGCTAAAAGGAGATGTATTGGGTTTTTATCGACTTAGAATATACAACACGACTGGTCAATTTGTAATGGAAAGACAATTTGAGAAAGAAGAGATTGAACAGACCTTTACCCTTAGGTTAGACCATCAAGCGACTGGTCTGTATTTAATGCAGATTTCAGATGAGGATGGAAATCAAGAATTAATAAAATTATTAAAGCAATAGAGATTCTGAGAAAACTAAGTATACTTATGATGATGTATTTATTCATTTCTTGTTCAACTACACGCAGTACTTCAACCATGAGTACAGATAAGCGAGAAATGCTATATATGCAAAATGTAAAAAAGTATGAAGCTGCTAATAAGCGAATTTTATACGAATCTTACTTGCAATACATAACATTAGCTTCTTTAACGGACACAAGTGGAGTAGTTACCGATCAATCTGTTTGGGATTTTAAGAATTTATTTGAATCAGGTGCTCGGGTCCTTAATGATATACAACTCTATCCACAAGGAGACCAACAGTTAATTGAAGCAGATTACTATGCGGACATTGTTTCTTCCTTTATGAATCGAAAAGGAGTTGTAACAGAGTTTGATACGCCTGACATTAATACTTTTTTTGCAGGAACTGGCGCTCAATTTGATCCTAAGGTAGACGATGCTGAAGAAGATGATTACAATTTTTATTACACCTATGAAACCATAAAAAGAAATTACAATATACTAAATAAAAACAATCAAGTACTTTATTATGATGAAGCTATAGAATACCCTATCGTTATCACTTTCCGAATTTCTATAAAGAATCAGTCAGCTGATATCGTTTCTATTCTTCCACAAAAATAAAAAAACCATAAGATGAAATTTTACATGCACTACACTAAACCGCTCTTTTTGATGTTCTTTTTACTCATAGGTTTTTTGGGTCAAGCCCAAATAAAAATATACCAAGATGGGTCTTACATCAAAGCAGATATCACCGATGAACAGAAAGATGAAATAATGGCATCGGCTACAAATATCATGAACAAGTATGCAAAAGTAGCATCCTTTCTAGATGATAATATGCAATTTTCAGATGATGCATATTCTGATTTTATCAGCATTTTTTCAGGATCTGCTGAAGTATTCGATGATTTAGCTAAAAAAGATGCTCAAAACATCAATTATGGAACCTATGCCGATAAAGTGTATGAATACATGCAAGGGACAGGAGTAAAGTTTGAATTGAATGAAGTTTATCTTGATGAAATTGCCTATGATTCAAGTGGATTTTATCAAGTCACTGTATCATTTGAAAAGATCATGTTTAATGGTTTAGATAAAGACAATAAGTTTGTTAATTACCCAAATAATGGACGAACGATTAATCTGAAAATGGTAATTGAGGTACCAGAATATGATTTATCTGCTCCATCTATCATCAGCATTAAAGGTGAAGCTACAAAAGTTAAAGTTGAATCTGCAACGATGATTTCAACTGATCTAAATTTTCATCTTGGTAATATTTCGAAAACAACATCCGATTTAGCAGTAGGGTTTGATGGTAATATCCCTGTAAGCTATAACTCATATGGTATTGATGCTGTTTTTAGACGAAGTATCAACAATAAGAAAAGCATTTATATATTGGCTGGACTTTCCTTGAATTTTAATAATTTCAGGACAAATCTGAACGAATTTACAGGCGGAGGGTCATTTAGTTCAGCAGCAGGTATTCGTGCTGAAATTGGTGGTGCAGGTTTTACTCCAACAGGAACATTTACAGAAGAAGATTTTCCAACTGTTCGTACCATATTATTCGAGGAAGTCAATACATTGAGTGAAAGATTACAAGTTATAGATATTTATATTCCTTTGGGCGTAAGCCTGAGACTTGTGGAAAGCTATAATTACGATATCTTTTTGGATGTTGCAGCTGTACCAATCTATTCCATAAGTTCTTCAGGTCGTTATACTGGGGAATTAGCATTCGTTCAATTTCCTGAAGATCGATCGAATTTTTCAGAAGGATTTGAATTATATGTTTTAGATCAATTTGATAATGGAAATGTTATAGAAGACTATTTCGGACAAAGTGATTTTAATGAAGAATTAGTAGAAACAGGCAATAAATTCAGTGCAGCTGTTCAAGTTACTCCATTATTTCATTACAAATTTAATTTCAATATGGCACTTGAAGCTGGACTTAACGTAAGTTATAATTTCTTACCTTATTTCCAAAACGAGACGAATCATTTAGGAGAGCGTGTTGAACTTTCAGGTCTACCTGATATTTCAGGTGCAGAAAATCCAAGTGTGTTACAGCAAAATTTCAAAGACATCGGAGTATTAAGATATGGGGCTAGAATAGGTCTTGTATTTAAGTTATAATGATAAAAATAATACAGAATCAGAATTAAATGTGGGTAAAACTTTACATTCGATAGAAAATTGCCCAAATTTATGGAACTAAAAGAGATACAAATGAGAATAATATTATTGACCCTAGCATTTTTTACTTTTTTATCTGTCAGCTATTCTCAGCGAATAGAAGGGAAACCTATCGCTTACGAAAGTCCTCTGGATTACTTTGATGATGAGTATGTAGATCAATTAAATGAATTTCTTACTTCAAAGCATAAAAGATCAAGTGATGATCCATGGATTGTAATTAGTGATCGAGATAATAACAAAGCCTATACTAAACCCGATGCAAAATCAGGAGAGCAAAGTACCGTAAACTTTGGGGATTGGTTTTATGTCGTCGATAGTAACAAGGAATGGGTAAAAGTAGTTAAAGCTAGAAGAGATGGAAAGTTTGGAATAAAAAGTTTGAAGCACGATGTGGGTTGGATTAAAAAAGACAAACTACTCTTATGGAACAATAGCTTGATTGATCCAAGATCTCTTATTCATAGAAAAGTATTCTTACTTAATAAAGTAAAGGATATGGCAAATGTTATCAATTCCGATAACAAAGAGCTTGTGAAAATATACACCTCTCCGAATGGTTCCAAAACGATAGGGAATAAAACGATTTACGAATTTTACTTTGTTTATAAAAGAGAGAATGGTCGTCTTCTTATAGGAAAAGATAGTCGTTGCCCTAGTGGAAGTATTAGTACGACTTTAGTAGGATGGGTAAGAGAAGCGAAAGCTTCCAAATGGAATACAAGAATTGCACTTGAGCCAAACTTCGAAGATGATGCGTTCAATGAGCGTAAAAATGATAAATCGAAGCGTGTTGTAGGATTTATGGATCCAGGTAGTGCAAATGCATATTATAATTCTGGTAAAATAATCGAAGATAAAGTATTATGGAATAATGATCCTGTCACTAGAAATCCTGCTGAATTAGCAAGTGATGGAAAACGATTGAGAGGTGAAGTTGTTCGATTCCCAATGATCGATAATACAGAGAAGTATTATAGAACAGGAGCGATTGCGGAAGTTAATACGCAATCTATGATGGATCTTGTGCAAAGTGAAATAGATGAGGTAAAATGGGCTACCATAACTGCTGATGTTGAGGAGAATAATAAGAAAAGAGAGTTTATTAATGTTATGTTCATGATCGAAGGAACAAGATCAATGTATGATTATAAGCAAGCCATCATGAATGCAATGGCGAACCTAGAAAATAATATTCCTGATAATGTGAAAATCAAGTACGGAGCATCCGTATATCGTGATACACCGGAAAAGGAAGTAGGAAAATTATTTGAGATTCAAGAATTGACACAAGATCGTGCAAAAGTGATCAACTTCGTAGATCAATTACAATTCGATACATGGAAAGATTCTGACGACTGGACTTCAGCTCGTTATGGTTTATTACAAACGCTTAAAAAAGCTGGCTTTTCGACTTCTGAATCGAATATTATTATAGCAATTGGTAATTATGGAGATTACAAAAATAATATTGTAAGAAGTGTCGAAGCTGAAGAAACGAAAGATGAGACACTTGTAGAACGTGATGATATATTGAATTTCTTAGATAAGCTTGATATGCACATGGTATCTATTCAGTGTAGAAGCTATAGAACGAGAGAGTCTGCTTCATATAACAAGTTACTAAGAACTATGATGCTAGAATCAGCACAACGACAGCATAGAGATTACGTTCAGTTGAAGGAGTATTTCCCTGGATTTGCTGTAGCGAACCCTTCAATGGCTGATTTACTAGATGGGAATGACTTAAATGTTGAAAATGGGCCTTCGTTTGGTCGATTAATTAAAGCGCCTTTTGAGAATAAGATCAAAGGTTCTGATGTAGAAAAGTATATTGAAGAATCAGTAGAAAAGATTTATCAACAAGTGGATCAATTCCGTAATGAAATGAGCAGCTTGACGGAGAGTGGAAATGCAATGGATCAATCTACTGGAACATGGTCGCCAGCAATTGCTCGAGAGGTATATCGATTGTTAAATAAGGCAAAAAAAGGCAATGGATATGATGAAGAAGATTTAAAGAAAATTGTACATGAAAAATATCACTTGTACAAAGAAATTTATGTAGCTAAAAAACCGGGCAAAGCAGATAATAATTCACTTTCTTACGTACTATTTATGCCATATGAAGATTTGGTGAGTTATATAGACAACTTAAAGCGTTTAGCCTCTGCATATGATAGTTCTCCTGATAAGCAAAGAGAGGCATTGATGTCGACATTTACAGAACTACTAAAACAATTCACAGGTAATGATGATTTATCCAAAAAAGAAGTAGAGAAGTTTTCAAGTGCAGAATTGGCTGCTAGGATGCAGGGTGTAAAGAAAGAAGGGCTTGAGTTCGGTAATCGAATGGATTTTCAAATAGGAGATATTCGAAGCGAAAAGAAAATGCCTGATGATAAATTAGCTAAGCTAATTGAAGAGCTTCTAGAAAAGACTAGAGAACTGGAAAGAATAAAAGACTTAGGGAAGAAATATGAATTTTGTTATCCTACTTCCAATAATGTTTATTTCTGGGTACCAGTAGAATACACCTTCTAAATCTTATATTTGACCAAAAACCAACTAAGTGAATTCAGTCTTTAAGATAAAAAATCTTGAATGTGCATACAGTAATGGACAAACTGTACTGCACATTGAAGATTTAGACATACCAAAAGGAAAATTAGTTTTTGTACTAGGAGTTTCAGGAATAGGGAAAAGTACACTTATTGAAACTCTTGGATTGATGAATAATACCATCAAGAATGCAGACGAATGCCAGATCATTTTTTCCAATCAAGAGACGAATGATAATATTGGGGATATATGGAATCGTGATAATGATTTCATTTCTCAATTTCGAAGAAAACATTTTAGTTTTATTTTTCAAAATACCAATTTAATGCCGAATTTCACTGCAGGTGAGAATATGGCAGTTAGAATGTTATTGGAAGGGAAGAAAATTGAAGATTCTAAGGAACGCGTGATGCACTTTATGGATAAATTGAATTTGGATCGATCTCTTTTTGATCGAAATATTTACGAATTATCAGGAGGACAAAGACAACGCTTAGCATTTGTAAGAGCTATAGCAAGTGACTTCGGTGTATTATTTGGGGACGAACCAACAGGGAATCTTGATAAAAATACATCACATCGATTAATGTCCACTTTAAAAGAAATATTGGAAGATCTTCAGGGGTCTGGATTGATTGTTTCCCATGATATTCCACTTGCATTGAATTTTGCAGATATTATTTTATTACTATCAAGACGTGATGCCATCACTGATCCGGTAGGAAGGATAGAGGACAAGCATTATCTTGTGCGCCAAGCTGATCACACTTGGAAGAATATAGAAGGCCAACAAATAGATGCTCCACATGATTTCATTAATCAAGTTTTAACCAAATAATATGAAGCAATTACTATACAAGTTGTTTGGTGTAAACAATGACTTCGAAAAGTTATTTTTCAGTAATGAGTTCAATGACCTGACTGGAAAATCAAGGAGATCCATCATTGCACTTTCCTTAATTCTCGCATTGACAATAAGTGCATTGGGATATGCTGTAGGTGGTATAAAATACTTAAAAGAAAGAATGGATAACCCCTTTACCAATTGGGTAAATCTACCTATTGCTACGCATTATAAAGATAAGGTTAATAAGCTTCAACTTTTTTTTGAGGAAAAAACGAAAAGAGACTCTTTCAATCTTAAGAACATAACAGAATATAAAATTGATCATCGACAGTATATCAATTTTGAAGATAATGAGATTTACACACTGAAAACCAGAACGGCTGGAATTGGTGAAGATCTTATGAAAGAGGTTCTCAAATCCAATAATGTAGTGCAAGGATATACGTATAGAGAAGGCGAAGAATTCGATTTTCCATTATGTGGCATTATTGTAAAAGAGCAAGCATTAATTGAATACCTTGGGTATGATGTTCGTAAACCGTTGGATAAAGTTGCAATGGTAGCTGGAGAGTTTATCTTTTTCCCAGAGGTTGTTGCTGTGGTAAAAGAAATGCCAAACCTCTGTAACATGTTAATGTCTTCCCATTATTCTAATTTGTTAAATAAGAGCTTCGATGAAACGGGATTCGTTCAATTGAATCCAGTCAATCGTATTACAATGGTTGGTAAATTTAAAAAAGGCCAAGCCAAAGAAGAAACGGAACAGAAACTTAAAGAATTCTTTTCGGCATATGAACTTGCTGATATTGAATTTGAAGAAGTGAAAATGAACGATGATAATATCTTAGATAAATTCACTGTTACATTGTTCGATTTTCTAGAATTCGAAGAAATTAGGAAGTTTCCTCCTGCAATTGATAAAGCAGGGATTATGAAGAGTCCACGTGTTCAATATAAATCGGAATGTAATGTAGGAGATTATTCGAACTTAGATAATCCACATCACCTTGCTTTTAATTTTCAAAAGTTGGATTTAGTTCGTGGGTTTAATGAATTTTTAAAAGCGGATCCTAGATTTGGTATGGAAATCAGTATGGATCAAGTTGAAGCAAAAGAAAACTTCGCACTTGTAAGTCGATTGACAGGTCTTATTGCCATCATTCTTTTAGCATTTAGTATTCTTTCCATTGTATTTTATATCAATAGTTTATTAACCACTCACCTTGAAGGAATCAAAAATAATTTGGGTACGTTGAAAGCTTTTGGATTGAACAATAAGTTCTTAATTTCTGTGTACATCAAGATTATTATTCTATTCATTATAATTTCAATTATTATAGGATATCTTTTCAGTTTCATCATAAAGGCATTTGAAATAGGATTTAGTAAAATAGCAGTTATCGATTTATTTGATTATAGAATCTTTCTGACCATGCTGATTATTTTACTATTTTCAAGTTATATATCATTTGTCTCGATCAAAAAGATCCTTTTGAAAACGCCTGGTGATCTTATTTATAATCGTTAAATTCTTTTGTATGTCTATTCGCCTATTATGTATTGCACTTGTTTTTATTGCTTTTGGATGTAAATCCGATTCTACATCTACAACACCTGAAAAAGTTGAAGATATTGATTTGTCTCAAATTGAGGAAAGTATTGAAAATGCAGCTAACGATGAGATTGAGGTGGAAGTGAAAATGGATGAGCTTATAGATCAGAATGAATTAGCAAAGAAAATGATCATCGAATCAAAAAAGGAAGAAGTAGCAGAAGAAGCAAAAGTGGAAAATAAAGTAGATGTTAAACTTGAAGGAAAAAGCGAGGAACAAAAGCAAAAAGAAGCACAGATGAAAATGGAGGCGACAAAAGAAATCATCGATTCTTCGCCGAATAAAGGGTTGACATGTGAACAGATTCTTGAAGAACAAAAAAAGTTTATTGATGACTTTGAATCAACGGGTGATCGAAAAATCATTGTTGCAATGGCTAAAAAACAAAACGATCCTTTTTTCAAAGAATGTTCCACTCAGGAATCTTTCCGTACAGAAATTGATGCTCTAGCAACTAGATTGGAAGAGATCATGGACAAAATGTAGGCCATGAAATATGTTTTAGGACTCACTATAAAAGAAACTGGTTATACACCTAAAATAGAGGAATCACTACGTCTTGATTTTCTCATGCTTATCAATACAGAAAGAGATTATGTTCGTACCGGTGACGATGCAATTTTTTACATTGTTGTGATGAATATGAATGTAGGGGTTAAAGTAGGTAACTTACTGAAAACCTATGAAGATAAAGCAATGCCAAGAATAGAGCTTTTAATCCCTGATGAATATGATATCAAAAAGAACTTAAAACTAATTCCTGGAGATGTACGGAATCTTGGAGGAAAATTTGTATTGGAACACGGTGGGCAAAAAATCACAAAAGCAGACATGGTGAAATTTAGTCGTGCTGTAGGAAGGAGTTGCTTACTTCGTAACATAAAAAGACGTGAAAATAACGTCAAAGAATTAAAAGAGAAATATTTACAACCTCCAGGTCTTGACTGGGATTATTTTGGTGTAGCGGAATGATTTTTTAATTAATCAGAAGACCTTCTTCTTTTAATGCTCTTAATATCCTACTATATTCATTCGGGTTTTTCAAAGAAAGGACTTTTGTTTTTTTACCATTTTTATCAATAAGCCATATTTTATAGTATGATGAAAATAGATCAGAATCATATTCATTGGCTATAATTTTTTGAATCTCATTAAAGTGATGTAATCGATCATTGATTCTTAATTTCTTTTCTTCAAAATTAAATTCAACCATTTGATTCCATAATGAAGGCATATCATCATTCAATTGACTTGAGAATCGAAATAGGGCAATTGTCAAAATGATAAGTGTCAGAGCGTTGAATGTGATGGATGTTGGTATTCCGATCATCATAAGAAGCTTGGCTAAAAAAGGACCTAAAATAAATATGATTGCTACGATTGCGATTAATGAAAATATTAATCTAGACAAAAAGATTAGCCACATGGTCTTATTTTCAGACTTTTTAGTGATTGTTTCTTTCAAGTTTTTTAATTTTTGGTTGAGTTTTAAGAAAGTTGTATGTTCTCTTTTTTCTACTAATTTCTTTAAAATACTAATAACACAGTGAGGCTTTTAGTATTATTTAGTACATTTTGAAGGTTCTGATGCGATATCCTATAGATGCTTAATATTAATTTACAGGAACACCTGCATCATGGAAACCCTTTAAAATATAGGTATACCCATCTGCTTCTTTGAGTGATAGCATTTTGATTTTTTCCCCTTTTTCTAATTCAAGCCAAATTTTATAATATGTTGGGAAAATTCCAGATTCGTATGGATGTGCAATAATTCTATAAATTTCATGAAATGAATACATTACATCATCAATTTTCAATTCTTTCTTTATAAAATCTACTTCAACTCCCTGATTCCAAGATGATGGTAGGTCTTCAAAAGTATAATAAAAATATTTAAAAAAACTCCTTAAACCTAGGCTCCAGAACAAAGTAAAATTTATGATTTTAGAAAGATAGAAATTCATGCCCAATTCACTTATAAATTTGGAATAATGGACAGGTAAATACACAAAGCAAAGATAGGCAACAGGAACAATTAGCATTACCTTCAGAAAGTAAATTGTCCACATAGGAGAACTTACTGACTTTTTAGTGAATTTTTCAAGCATTTATGTGTTCTTTTGATGTTGTAACACGATAAAAATAAAATCAATTTCATAAAGACTAAAATTTTGGCAAGGATTATCTGTATAGATTATGGACAAAAAAGAAGTGGGGTTGCTGTAACTGATGAGCTACAAATTATTGCTAGTCCGCTTACTTTTCTTGAAACCCCTCAACTTCTGTCATTCATAAGTTCATATGTTCAGCAAGAAAAAGTTGAAGAACTTCTTATAGGATATCCTATACATCATGATGGAAAGAAGACGTATCTTTGCAGCGAAATTGATGCTTTTTTAGAAGCTTTTACAAAACAATTCAACTCAATACGTATTTCTAAAATTGATGAAAGTTACAGCTCTGTTGAAGCCAAGAGCCTTTTGGCGGAAGCCCATACCAAAAAGAAGAAAAGGCATACAAAAGGAGAGCTGGATAAAATGAGTGCTGTTGTGCTTTTAAGAAGGCACATGAATTATTAAAAAGAATATGATATTACCAGTTTATGCATACGGTCAACCCGTATTAAAAAAAGTAGCGATAGAAATCGATAAGAATCATGAAGGACTTCAGGACCTAATTGCTAATATGTGGGAAACTATGTATAACGCGAGCGGAGTTGGTCTAGCAGCTCCACAAATTGGTCAATCTATAAGGTTATTTTTAGTTGACACCATTCAAGTGATGGACGAAGGAGAAGAGGATAAAGGAATAAAAAAAGTTTTTATTAATGCTGAAATCCTAGAAGAAGAAGGTGATTTTTGGGAATATGAAGAAGGGTGTTTGTCCATTCCATTTTTGAGAGGTGATGTTTCGCGACAAGCCAAAGTGAAAATTAGATATCAAGACGAGAATTTTAAAGAGCACATAGAAGAATTCGACGGGACAAATGCTCGAGTTATACAACATGAATACGATCATATCGAAGGGATTTTGTTTACTGAAAAATTGAAACCTCTTAAGAAACGAATGATGCAACGCAAACTTGATGCTATTAAAAAAGGCAATGTTTCAGCAGATTACAAAATGAAATTTAAGAGGCTGAAAAAATAAAGATCAAGTCCTCATAGCAAAGCTGTTTTTTCCATGTTTTATTTTAAAGCTTGTGTTGTAAAAAACTGAAATAAAAAATTAGTTTTGTGGCTTCACGGAGAGTTGGCCGAGTGGTCGAAGGCGCACGCCTGGAAAGTGTGTATACGTCAAAAGCGTATCGAGGGTTCGAATCCCTCACTCTCCGCCATTTACAGCTGATTAAATTTCAAAGTACTAAGGCTATTCCTTTACTTTTTTGGGCTTTAAGCCCAAAAATCTTTTTCATTTCATTATCCACTTTAAATTATACTACCTCTGAAGATTATCGGTTTTAAATGGTATTTCTTCATTTTCCGAGATTTACACATTGAATATGCGTTGGGCATTTTCAGTAGTGACTTGAGCAACTTCCGATAACATAATCTCTTTTGCATCTGCTATTTTTTCTGCTATTATAGGGATATAATGTGGTTTGTTGCGCTTTCCCCTATATGGTGTAGGAGCTAAATAGGGGGCATCTGTTTCAAGAACTATTGATGTCAACGGTAAAGCGGAAACAGTGCGATCTACACCAGCTTTTTTAAAGGTTACTACGCCTCCTATTCCCAAGTAAAAACCAGCATCAATGATTCTTTTACCTTGTTCCACCGTCCCATTAAAACAATGAAAAACACCGCTTAAATGACCATCTTGCATTTCTTCTATAATAGGAATTGTCAGGTCAAGAGCATCTCTAGAATGAATAGAAACGGGTAATTTCATGGATCGTGCCCAGGAACATTGCGTTTTAAATGCGTCAATTTGTATGTCTTTTGTAGAGGTGTCCCAATACATATCGATGCCTATTTCGCCAATTCCTTTGTACGCTCTTTCATGTAACCATTTTTCAATATGCGCCAATTGTTCTTTGTAATCTTCTTTTACATAACAAGGGTGTAAGCCCATCATAGCATAAGCTTGATCAGGAAAAGCTTGTTCTAGTGTGTGCATTTGATCGATCGAACTCTTATCAATATTGGGCATAAGTACTTTTTGAACGCCTTGTGATTTGGTCAATGCCATCATTTCCTGTAGATCTTCTTTAAATTCGTCTAGATAAATGTGAGCGTGTGTATCGATAAAATTCATTTCCTTCATAGACCGCAAAGGTAGAAAGCATTTTCGATTTTTACATGAAAGTATTTCTAGATTGAACTACATTTGTATTATGGCAAGTAAAAGAAAATGGTATGTGGTATGGGTAGGGGCACATCCGGGAATATATGATAATTGGGCAGATGCAAAAGCTCAGATTACAGGCTTCCCAAATGCAAGATATCGAGCCTTTTCTACAGTTGCTGAGGCTCAAGAAGCATTTCGATCGTCTCCAGATCGATTTAAAAAACCAGCAAAACTAAAACCGAAATCGAATCGAATTGTAGGCCATATCGTAAATCCCTCTCTGTCAGTAGATGCGGCTTGTAGCGGAAACCCTGGATTGATGGAATATCAAGGTGTTCGTACAAGTGATGGTAAACAATTGTTTCATATGGGGCCATTTCAAGAAGGAACCAATAATGTAGGAGAGTTTTTAGCTTTAGTTCATGGTCTTGCTTTTTTGAAACAATTAAAACAACCCGCATTACCGATTTATAGTGATTCAAAAATTGCGATCGGGTGGGTGCGAAAGAAAAAATGCAATACAAAGCTCAAGCAGTCGTCTAAGAATCAACATTTATTTGAATTGATCATACGTGGGGAGAAATGGCTACATGAAAATTCTTATTCAAATCCTATCTTAAAATGGGAAACAAAAGAATGGGGGGAAATTCCTGCAGATTTCGGAAGAAAATAATTAGGCTTCCGCCAAAAGTGTCTTGAATATCATCTTTCTAAAAGAAGTCAAAAAAAAAATCGAGCTTAAAATTCGTTAGACGCATCATTTATTTGGCTTTTGAGGTGTATAAAAAGAATTTTATATTATAAAAATCTTTAATAACAAAAAAAATGATAGTCAGTATTTTAACATGTTTACACTGGACAATATAAGTGCAAAAGTGTTCTTAGAATCCGTTTTTAATAGTACGGAATAAACCTATTTAATGTGTAGTAAGTGAAGAAGAGCCTATTGAAAAATTTACCTAGTATAACTTTGTACTTCTGTATATTTTCATAATTTTAGCGTCTAATCTTAGTTCACAAATTAGTAAACCAACAAAATCTTCAATATTATGAGGAAAAATTTTCTACGTTTAGTAGTTTTTATGCTTGTTTCTTTCGGAGGAGCAACTAGTATTTTTGCACAAGAAGCTTCGGAATCGAATGATGGAGTGTTGCAAGTTTTGAAAAAGAACTTTATTGATGGTGGATGGGAGTTCATGACATTAGTATTGGTTTGTTTGATCATAGGTTTAGCTTTATGTATCGAGCGTATCATTACTTTGAACATAGCGACCACAAACACTGACAAGTTATTAGGTAAGATTGATGATCGATTAGCAGACGGTGATGTAACTGGAGCTATAGAAGTTGCAAAATCAACTCCTGGTCCTACAGCAAGTGTTATTCACGAGGGATTAAAAAATATTGGTGATGGTCCTGCTGCTGTAGAAAAAGCAATAATATCAAATGGTTCGGTTCAAATGGGGCTTTTAGAAAAAGGACTCGTATGGATCTCTCTTTTTATCGCCATTGCACCGATGTTAGGATTCATGGGTACGGTAATCGGTATGATTGGCGCCTTTAATGATATCCAAGCAGCAGGAGACTTATCTCCGTCAGTTGTTGCAGGTGGTATTAAAGTGGCCTTATTGACTACAGTATTCGGTCTAATTGTTGCGATTATTCTTCAAATCTTTTACAACTATATCGTTGCAAAAATTGATTCTATTACAAATAGAATGGAGGAGTCTTCTCTTGCAATAATCGATGTTTTAAGAAGAAATAGAGTTTTTAAATAATATTTAAACCCAAATTATATGTATAATTTTTTAGTACGTAGAGGTACGACGATTGCTTTCGTTATTGGGTTTATTATTTCAGCTATTATTTTCATTTTGAATATTAATGGTGCTGATGGTATTGCATCAGATGATTTTCCAGCCCTATACGCAGTAGATCAATTTACAAGCACAGTAGGTATCGGAACATTTCTAGTCATTTTGGCTGTAATTGTAATTCTATTAGGAGGAATTTATGGATTGATTGTTAACCCAAAGGGTGCACTCAAGTTTGTAATAGGAGCAGCTGTTTTGCTTATACTTGGTTTTATTTTATTTTCTGCTATTGAAGATAAAAATACAACTACAGTTTCAAATCTTCTTGAAGAATATGATATTCAAGGTACAGTAAGTAAATTAATCAATGCTGGAATAGTTTCTACTCTTGCATTGTTAGGGATAGCTTTTGTTACCGTATTGCTTGCAGAAGTAAGAAATGCATTTAAATAAATAAAAGTATGGCAAGAAAGACAAGATCAGCTCCGGAAATAAATGCCGGTTCGATGGCAGACATTGCCTTCTTATTACTTATATTCTTCCTCGTAACTACAACAATTTCTGAGGATAAAGGAGTATTGGTTAAACTTCCACCTTGGTCGGATGAACCACCTCCTGAAATGAAATTGAATGAGCGAAATGTATTTTCAGTACTTGTAAATTCCAATAACCAACTTCTAGTGAGAAAACAACCTCTAGAAATTGATAAATTAAGAGAAGATGCAAAGAACTTTATCATGAATCCGAATAATGATCCTACTATGGCGGAATCGCCTAAAAAAGCGATCATTTCTTTGAAAAATGATAGAGGTACTGAATTCAAAACTTACATTGAAGTATATAATGAGTTGAAAGCAGCTTACAACGAATTAAGAGACGAGGCTTCTCGTATCAAATTCGGGAAAGGATTCGAATATATTACAAAGGATCAGCAGAAAGAAATACGTTCGGAAATTCCGCTCGTAATATCTGAAGCAGAACCTACTGATTTAGCTAACGAATAAAAAAGGAACAGATATGGCAATGTTTGCGAAAAAGAGAGGAAAAGCAAGTCCAGCAATTTCAACGGCTTCTTTACCCGACATTATTTTCATGCTTTTGTTCTTTTTTATGGTTGTTACTAAATTAAGAGATTCAGAACTTAAGCTACAAGTAAATACTCCTGAAGCGACAGAATTAACAAAACTAGAGAAGAAATCTTTAGTGAACTTCATTTTTATAGGTAAACCTGTTAAGAAGTATCAAGCTAAGTATGGAACTTCTCCTAGAATCCAGCTCGGAGATAAATTTGCTGAAATGGAAGATATTCCAAAATTTATTGAAGAACATAAGCTTGGACTAAATGAAAAAGAACGTCCAGCTGTAATCACATCATTGAAAGTTGATGGTGAAACTACTATGGGTATCATTTCAGATGTAAAGACAGAATTGCGTAAAGCAAATCAATTAAAAGTTAATTACTCTGCTAAACCAGGAAAGAAATAAATAATCCCCTTAAAGATTTTTATTTAGATAAAAGCGTTTTCAATTTTATATTGAAGACGCTTTTTTAGTTTTTCTCTTTTTACAATTATTTAATATTATTTGCATTTTGGAGTACAAATAGTACAGAATTGTAAGTGAAATTTAACTAACTGTAGATTGAATGTATTACTTACATTATAAGTTTTAATGGATAAAAAGTACATCATACTATTGTTCGACAAATAGAAATCAAATTGGAATTTCTTTTAGCTTATTTATATGATATGGTAATCAAAACCCAAGAAAATACATAGCTGCCCTATATAGCTTTTTAACCTGAGTTCGGGATTACTAGCTCGCAATTGATTATATTCTATGTGTTTGATTGTCAATGAATTATTTATTTGTTGAATGCTGTCTGTTCCTGATCATCAAACTTTATTCCATACATTCTAAGAGAAAGCAAAGAATTCTACTTTCTTCTGCGTTGTTTTGTTTCAATGTGGATTGTCACATTTTCAACAAAACGCCTTGAATATAACATTTTCTTTGATTTTTGCTTTCGCAATTAATCCCGAACTCAGCCTAATATATTCCTGCTTTATCAATCAGGCATTGCATTGATGATGAAAGTTCAATCGTAGATACAAATCGAAATTTTAGTTTTGTCTTCCGAACGTATGGTTGAAATAATCTTAATACATTTCTATTCAAATTGTCGTTTGGGTTGATTCTATCATCATGAATTTACCCAATAAATTAATTATCTTGAGTTTCAATCTTATAAAATATTACTCTATGTATATTCAAAAACTAATTCCAACTATACTACTACTATCCTTTTTATTTTCTTTGGAAGGTCAAGTTGTTATCAACGAATATTCAGCATCCAATCTAAATGATTTCTTAGACGACTTTGGAAAATACGAAGATTGGATTGAATTATATAACACAAGTGATAATCCTGTTAACTTAAAAGGTTGGTTCCTTTCTGATAAAGTAGCTAAACCAGCAAAATGGGAAATCACTGAAGACCTGATTTTAAATGCAGGTGAACACATGATTTTTTGGTGTTCAGGTAGAGATCTAATTGGCGGAGATAATCATACCAATTTTAAATTAACACAAACCAAAGGAAATGAAGTCTTAACCATTGCTAACCCAGACACTATTGTGTTGAATGCTATACCGATGGAATTAACAAAATTAGGTCATTCAAGAGCTAGAATGGAAGATGGTGCAGATGAATGGATGGTTTCTGTTATACCTACTATAAATTATGATAACAATAGTGCATTCATGTATGAAGGATATACGGAACCAGTAGAAACGAATATAACTGCAGGATTCTATGATGCACCTTTTAATGTTGGATTTTCAACTACTCAAGAAGATGTTACCATTCATTATACTGTAGATGGAAGTGAGCCTACTGTCGCTGATCCCATTTATATGGAAGGAGATTCAATTTCTGTAGATCAGACCATGGTTGTAAAAGCCAAAGCATTTTCAAGTAATCCAGCTATTTTGCCAGGTAAAATAGTTTTTAACACCTATTTTATTAATGAAAGTTTTACTGTACCAGTATTCTCTGTTGCTGCAGATGATATTCAAGCTTTAGCAAATGGACAAGGAGAATTAAGGCCTCATGGAACTGTAGAATATTTCGTTGATGGTGAGTATGTTGATGGTTCATATGGTGAGTTAAATCGTCATGGACAAGATTCATGGATATTACCACATAGAAGTTTGGATTGGATTACGCGTGATGAGATGGGATATAGTAAAGACATTAATGCGCCTTTATTTAATTATTCAGACAGAGATAATCACCAACGATTAATGTTTCGTGCATCGGGAGATGATAATTATCCAGCTAATGGAGATTTTAATCATGAAGGCTCTTGTCATATACGTGATGAATATGTTCACACCTTAGCTCAACAAGGAGGAATGAAGCTCGATGTAAGAGCAGTAGAACGCGTTGTATTATTTTTGGATGGTCAATACTGGGGCTTATATGGCTTACGTGAAAGACCAGTGGATCATGATTATACAAAAGAGTACTATGATCAAGATAAATTTAATCTGCAATATTTAGCAACTTGGGGAGGTACATGGGCTGAATACGGTGGGACAGAGGCTTTTCAAGCGTGGGAAGAATTACGAGATTTTATTTTAGAAGAAGATATGTCGATTCAGTCTAATTATGATTCTGTTCGTTCACAGTTACAAGTGCAATCTTTAATTGATTATATGCTTGTTAACTTGAATACTGTTGCCTCGGATTGGTTGAATTATAATACTGGTTGGTGGAGAGGACTTGATCCAGAAGGAGATCACAAAAAATGGGGATATATTTTATGGGATAATGATGCTACATTCGACTATTATATCAACTATTCCGGTGTGCCGAATACGGATCCAGATGCTGATCCTTGCGATATCGTGGAGATTGGTGAATATATGGATGACTTCTTTAATGGTGGTGGAGTAGGTCAACATGAAAAATTATTTCTCAAAATGATTGATGAGAATGATCAATTTCGACAACTTTATTATTCCAGACAAGCAGACTTAATCAATACAGTTTTTTCGTGTGAAAATATGCATGCAACGTTTGATAGTATGATTGCTATTATAGAACCAGAGATGCCTCGCCAAATTGCACGCTGGGGAGGAAGTATGCAAGAATGGATGGATAATGTTGAAGATATGAGAACATTTATCGATGATCGTTGTAATTTTCTTACACAAGGCATGCTGAATTGCTATAACGTTGATGGTCCTTACGAAATTACACTGGATGTGGAGCCTGCTGGAGCAGGTGAAATAGAATGCAATACACTAGATATTGAAAACTTTCCATGGACAGGTGAATATTTTGGATTAATGCCTAACCTTTTAGAGGCTAAAGAAAAAAATCCAGATCAACCATTCTTATTTTGGAAAACGGTAAATGGTACAGTTATAAGTCCAGATTCAACATTGTCAGATGTTGAGATTTATCTGGAAAGTGCAGACACTATTATTGCAGTTTATGGAACAGTTTCTGGTATATTTGAGAAGGAATTAAACACGGAATGGACCGTATATCCTACGGTTACTACAAGTGAATTGTCAATAATTGCTGAGTTCAATGAAGCGAATACCATTTCCTTGGAATTACTCGATATGAATGGTCAAAGAGTACAAGACTTTTCTATTGAAGGACAAGTGAGCGGAAGGAAGTATCACTGGAGTGTGCATGTAAATGAATTTTTACCAGCAGGCATGTATCTTGTGAAATTGACAACTAAAGAAGGTGTACTAACAAGAAGGATTATAAAGAAATAATACCATTTGACTAGAATAGGTTCGATAAATTCAAGAGAGCTTTTATATTAAAATCAAAGCGTGTATGATGCAAGCATCACACACGCTTTTTTGTTGAAAGGGCTCTTCTATGCCTTTCTTCATGTATTGGATTTCTTGCGTTATTTTATGAACAAAAAAAATATAACGTTGCATTAGTTTAAAACCAACTCTTATCATTAATATAAAAGTTTCTTAGTCGTTGATATACTACATTTTGGTTTTATAGATGTTCATTTAAAAACACGATATAATCCTATACACAATGCTGGCTTAGTTGTCAGAAAACGTGTGTTTTCTATCATTTCCTGACATCTCGGATAACAAGCCTTTAATGTGATATTTCGACATTTCCATGGTATCTGCCATTTCATGAATTAAGGCAATTTCACTATCATCTACATGGCCATCAGAAGACGCCACAGCAATGGCACATTTGATGATTATTTCCTTGCCATGTTCATTTAGTGAGGGAGTTATTCTACTTAAGTATTTTTGGATTGGTTCATTCTGATGCTCAACAACTTCAACAAGATCCTCAAGTTCTTGCATTGTAATATCATTATGACCAAATTTATTAATGATGTTCAATACCATTTCCATTTCATTTTCATCAATCTCGCCATCTGCTAACATCATCATAATCATACAATGACGCATTGCTTTTTCGTATTCGCTTTGAAATTGATTTTCACCCATACTTGGTTTATAATCAAGTACGCGCGATACGAATGTTCCTTTACATTGTTGGCATTCTACAAAATCCCCTAAACTATCCAATGGAATTAAGGGTATAAAATATAAGGTAAAGAATCTTCTTACTTTCTTGTGCTTGTAAGGTCTTTCTGCGGCACATTGAGGACACATGAAATGCCCTTCATCGATTTTGAATTTCACCCCACGGGTTCCAAATATGATCATAAACTGTGTTATTAGTAAAGCAAAAATGCTTGTATTTAAATGAAGACATGATGTATGAGATCTATAATCAGCATGCCTTTTATACCATTATTCACGTTAAATAGTATTATTTCCACAAATTACTGAATATATCGAACATATTGAAATTCAATGGCTTTTAAATGAAAAAATCATCTTAAGCGATCCATGTTTTTAACGATCTTCTTGTCTTTATTGATGAATCTATTCGCAAGAAATGCACATATTATCCCTACTATAGGCAATGACAATCCCACTATATTTTCATTAATTCCTATATCCTGGGTTGAAACTTCTCCACTACCGAAAATTAGAAAAAATACTAATGCTATGAGAACAACTGTTAACGTAATATACAGGTAATCCAGACGAATCTGTAAATCTCTTTTTTTGAAAAGGAAAATGTTCACAAAAGCTATTACAGCTGCTAAAATTACAAGGACCATCAGAGCAGGATGATCGTAAACATTATATATTTTATCACTAAACATTGCCGTATCTGCTTTTTCACTTGTGGCAAAAGGCACTGTAAATAATATTCCCATCACAACAGAAGACAACAATAAAAATATGCTTTGGATTCTTTGTATCATGTTACATTTGTATTTAAAAGCAAAGGTATACTTTTCGCTTTAGTTGTCAAATTTGATTGCATAAACTCTAAATACCAAAGATGAATACAGTCTTTAGTTACTGGGAAATGAACAGGTTCGATGAACCCATAGACTTTACTATAATCGGAAGTGGTTTTACAGGCCTTTCTGCAGCCATTCACCTTAAGATGACTTATCCCAGAAAACGTGTGGTCATTATGGAAAGAGGCGTACTTCCATATGGAGCTAGTACAAAAAATGCTGGCTTTGCTTGTTTTGGTTCTATCAGTGAATTGGAAGACGATCGTACGCATATGTCAGATCAAGAAATATTGGATACAGTACGGATGCGATATGATGGCCTTCTTACGTTGCGGTCATTAGTTAATGATGGACATATGCAATATAATAGCTGTGGAGGTGTTGAGGTGTATGATTCGAAAGTTCAATTTGATGAGGCTTACGCCCAAATGGCTTTTTGGAATGATGCGTTACATGACATTACGGGTGGTCTTACCTTTAAGGTCATAGAGAATTCCTTGCCACACTTTTACCCCAAAGCAATAAAAAATAGGTACGAAGGTGCCCTTCACCCTGCTCATGCTATTCATAGCCTTTGGGCCTTAGCCCAAAAACTAGGAGTAGAATTTTTGTGTGCAACCGAATTAAAATCTTTTGAAGAACACACCGATTTTGTAAACTTGAACTCTTCTTTGCATATTCCGATCAAAACGAAGCAACTGTTATTGTGTACCAATGCTTTTACAGAGAATCTGCTACCAGATCTCGACATAAAACCTGCTCGAAATCAAGTGTTAATTACAAAGCCTTTAGCTATTAACCCATTGGATTCTTGTTATCATTTTAATAAAGGGTATGTTTATTTTAGGGCGATTCATGATCGAATTTTACTCGGGGGCGCGCGCCACATTTCAACGCAAGAAAATACTGCAGCCTATGGAAATACCGATGAAATCCAACAATACCTCACAACCTTTTTAGCACAACATATCGCTCCAGAAGCTGAAATTGAACATTGGTGGAGTGGAATTATTGCAACGGGAGCTGCTAAAAAACCGTTAATAAGTAAAAGAAGTGATAAAATTTCGTTTGGTTTGCGTTTATCTGGCATGGGTGTTGCAATAGGAACACTTGTTGGAAAACGACTTGCTGAACTGCACATAGAATGAAATTAATATACAGCATCATATGGATTCTCCTCGCCTGTGGAGTCGCTTTGGGGCAAACCCCAAACCCAAAAACAGTCGAACAAGATACCACTCAAGGAGAGAAGGTACGGGTCATCTATGCTGATTTACAACGTACGATTAAAGTAGGCAATGATTTCGATCGATTTCTTGAAGGCAGCGTGCAAATCATCAAAGACTCCAGTTATTTTTATTGCGATACCGCACGATTAAATGACCAATTCTTGAAAGCGTGGGGCGATGTGAGTATGATTAAAACCGATAGTCTCGAAGTTTATGCCGATAGTATGGTGTATGATCTTGAAACGGAAGAAGCTGATATCTATGGTTCTGTTTATATCAAGAATAAAGATCAGGTTTTATTTTCAGATTATATACACTACAACGATCGAGTAGACATTGCCTATTACACTGATAAAGCCATTTTAAAGAATAAATCAGTAGAGCTAAAGAGTAGGAGAGGAGAGTTCAGGACACGAGAAAACTTAGCTATCTTTTCGAAACAAGTCAGTGTGAAAGACGAAGAATTTGAATTATATGCAGATACTTTGCTCTACAATACAGAGCTGAACAAAACAATTTTTCAAGGTCCCACACATATTCTGATGGATTCCGCAAAAATCTATTGCGAAGCAGGATATTTTCTTATGGATGAAGAACAAGGTCTGTTTCAAGAAAATCCTCGTTACGAAGGAAAAACGGATACTGCCATAGCAATCGAAATCAAAGTTGATGGGATAAAGAACGAGGTCGAATTGATAGGAGATGCTATTTATAATGGGGAAACAACCTATGCAGAAGGAGACTATATTCGATACAACGAAGAAACGGGTGAAGTTACGGTGAAAGGTAATGGATATGTACGAGATGGAAAACAAGAATTAAGCTCCGATGTCATTTTTTATAACAAGGAAACGAAAGAGTTCAGTAGTGAAGGAAGAACAAGTGTGAACGACGCAACAAGTCAGTTAATGGCAGATAACATCGATTCTGAAGATTCGAGGGGTATTGCTACAGGAAATGTAATCTTTCAAGATACAACAAATGGCATACGAATAGACTCGGAATTTCTTGAATTTGATCAAGGGGAGGGGGCATATAACAAAGCGTATAATAAAAAAGGAAAGGCCTTACTCAGAAGTCGAATTGATGAACAAGATAGTTTGTTTATATCAGCTGATACATTGTACAGTTTTCAAGTAATTACAGCCGATACGTTGATAAGCTATGCTGAAGATTCTACGGAAGTAACTACTATACATATTGACACGACCGATTATCTTTCAGGGTACCATGGCGTAAAAATTTACAGCAATGATTTTCAAGCTGCATGTGATTCTTTATCGTATAATACGAGTGATTCGATTCTCACCTTATATGTTAACCCTATTATGTGGAGCGATACCAGCCAATTTACAGGGGACACGATCGTGATGTATTTTGATTCATCCACCATTGATGAAGTCCATCTATTTCCTAGGAGCTTTATCATGAACTCACCTGATGAGATTTTTTATAATCAAATCGCTGGTAAGCGAACAGAGACTTTTTTCACAGGTGGGAAAATTGATAGCATGACAGTGGATGGGAATGCACAATCCATCTATTATTTACTAGATGAGAATAATGCCTACATAGGGGTCAATAAAACGGTATGTAGTGCAATGACTTTTATATTCAAAGAGCAACTGGATCATATCAATTTTAAAACAGAGCCTACATCGAATATGTATCCTATGACTACGAATCATTCTTCTTTAAGATTAACAGGATATGGTTGGCAAGAGAAGAGAAGGCCAAGCTCCAAGGAACAACTTAGTTTAATGTTGAAAGGTATTGGCGAAATTGAAAACGATGAAGTGCCTGATTCAACGGAAACAGATAATCCCTCTTTGGAAAAAGAAGATGAAAAGATAATGGAATCGAAGGATAAACCACCTTTACAAAAAGGAAAAAGACCAAGAAAAAATTAAGCAGTTGTTAAAGATCGAACAATTTCTTTAACTGGACGAATTGCATGAACATCTTCAATAGTAGGTCCAGCACACCATACGGTTTTATACGTTGTGTTGAACGCTGCTTTTTTAAGGCTTCCTATTCCTTGCCAACTAATAAACATCTTGATATATTTCTTGAAAAATTTATTGGTATGCATAAGACGTTCAAGTAAGTTTTGTTTTGTTCCTACTTTTTGGACATAAGGTGTATTGATAACTGTACACGGAGTACCTGAAAGTTTCGTCGTGTGAATAATGTCTTTCGCTCCATAGTCAACACATGCCTGTTTGTATCCTTGAGAAACGGGTGCTTCGTCTGAAGCAATAAAGATGGTCCCCACGCTACAACCTGCTGCGCCCCATGACATCCGCTCTTGAAATTGCTCATAAGTGGCGACGCCTCCAGCAGAAATTACAGGGATGTTCACCGCTTCATTGATCATAGGTATCAGGGTCTTGCCTTCTATTTTTCCACTGTGTCCACCTGCCTCGGAATTTACAGCAATGATTCCATCAGCTCCTAGGCCTTCGCATTTTTTGGCCATTTCTACATTAACGACATCACAGAATACTTTAATACCTTTCGTTTTTGCTCTTTCTATGGTTTTTTTGGGTGACCCCAAAGAGGTTATGAAGTAGTCAACACCTTCCTCCACACAAGCCTCTAGTTGTTTTTCATAGTAAATATTGGACTTATTAACGATTAGGTTTATTCCAAAAGGTTTGTTAGAATGTGCCTTGATCTCTCTTATGGCATCTCTTAATTCCGGAATGGTTCGATAATTCAATGCTGGAATACAACCCGTTATTCCAGCGTCTAGAGCTTCTTTAACCATAGCTGTATTGGATACAAGAAACATGGGAGCCATAATAATGGGATATTGTATGTCAAGTAAATCCGTTAATGTCGCTTTTGCCATTTTTGTCCTATTTTACGTTATTTCTTTAAAAAGCCTGTTTTATGAAATTAATGGAATACGAACCTTTTTATTTGGTGTTGGTTTCATATTCATAATAAGCTTTTAAAATACAATTTAGCTTAAAAATATAATTTTTTGACTTAAAGTCAAAAAAACTTAATTTTCCCTAATTTTGTTTTTATATTTATTCCATAAAATTCAACAATTAAACGGATAGTCCGAAAATAATTCAACACAATAATATGAGTAGAAAAATAAGTAAAGTAGCCGTACTGGGTTCAGGTGTAATGGGTACGGGCATTGCTTGTCACTTGGCAAACGTAGGAATGAAAGTTCTTATGCTTGACATTGTCCCGAAAGGAGTCGACAAAGATGCACCAGCAGCACAACGGAATGCAATTGGTAACGGTGCATTAAAAGCTGCTTTAAAAGCAAAGCCAGCTCCTCTTTATGTTAAAAGATATGCAAGTCGTATCACTGTAGGGAATTTTGATGATGATTTAGATAAAATTGCAGATTGTGACTGGATTATTGAAGTGATTATTGAGCGTCTTGACATCAAGCAGTCCTTGTTCGAAAAAGTCGATGCTATACGTAAGCCAGGAACAATTGTGAGTAGTAATACCTCGGGTATTCCTATTCATATGATGGCTGAAGGAAGAAGTGAGGATTTCAGAAAACACTTTCTTGGAACACACTTTTTCAATCCACCACGTTACTTAAGACTATTAGAAATCATACCGACCGCTGATACAGATCAAGGTGTCGTAGACTTCTTAATGAATTTTGGAAGTGTGGTACTTGGTAAACAGACTGTATTGTGTAAAGATACTCCAGGCTTTATTGCAAACCGTATTGGTGTATATGGAATGGCAAAGATCCTTGAATTAACAGAAGAACTTGGTATGACCATTTCTGAAGTGGATAAAATTACGGGTCCTCCCGTTGGTCGCCCCAAAACGGGTACTTTCCGTTTAGCGGACTTGGTAGGAAACGATGTAATCGATAAAGTGATGAAGGGGCTTAAGCAAAATGCTCCTCATGATAAGATGGTGGCTGACGTGAAAATGCCAGAATACTTTAATTATTTGGTAGAAAATAATTTCCTAGGAGATAAAACAAAGAAAGGATTTTATCACAAAACAGGTCAAAGAGACGAAAAGGGACGTTCGATCATATTGGGCTTGAATCTTGAAACAAAGGAACATGAGGCTACAGCAAGACCTGATCTTCCTTCTTTGAAATTAGCAAAGCAAATCGATGATTTAAAAAATCGATTCAAAGCGGTATTCAATTCAGAAGATAAAGGTGGAGCACTCGTTCGTAAAAGTTCATTGGCATTGTTTGCTTATGTATCTCAGCGTGTACCTGAAATTTCGGATCATATTTATCCAGTAGATGATGCATTGAAAGCAGGATTTGCATGGGATCTTGGACCTTTTGAATACTGGGATGTGATTGGTGTAAAGGAAGGTGCAGAGTTAGCAAAGGCAGAAGGGTATGAAATTTCAGATTGGGTTGAGAAGATGATTGCTAATGGACATAATGCTTTTTACAAGATGGAAGGTGGAAAGCGACTGTATTACAACCAAGATTCTGAATCATATGAAGTCATTCCTGGCTCGGAAGAAGCGATTGTACTTGATGCGTATCGGGCAACATCTGTTGTGTTTAGTAATGACGAAGTTTCATTACATGACATAGGCGATGGTGTATTATGTTTGGAGTTTACTTCCAAAATGAATTCCATAGGAGAAGGCGTTTTAAGGGGTGTTCAACAAGCCATTCAAATCACAGAAGATGGAGACTGGACAGGTTTGGTGATCGGAAATAATGGAAAGAATTTTTCTGTTGGGGCAAATCTAATGTTGATTGGGATGATGGCATTCCAGCAACAATGGGATCAATTGAATATGGCCGTCAAATTATTTCAAGATACAACAATGAAATGCCGGTATTCTTCGAAACCAGTTGTGGTTGCAACTCAAGGATATGTATTCGGAGGAGGATGTGAGACATTGATGCATTGTGATGCTGCAGTAGTAGGAGCTGAGTCGTACATAGGTTTGGTAGAAGTAGGAGTAGGATTGATTCCAGGAGGTGGCGGAACGAAAGAATTTGCTTTACGAGCAAGTGATTCGTACTTTGATGGTGATGTGAAAATTCCAACGTTGATTGACAAGTTTAGAACAATTGCAATGGCTGCTGTAGCAACAAGTGGTACAGAAGCATACGATAAAGGATACTTAATCGAAGGTCGAGATCGTATTGTAACGAATGCATCATTAAACATTTATGAGGCGAAAAAAGAGGTCTTACATTTAGCTTCGGGGTATGTGGCACCTGTTATGAGAGAGGATATCACTGTTCTTGGTCGAGGTGGAATGGCAGCGCTTTATGCAGCTGCACATAGTTTGAAATTAGGAAAATACGCTTCAGAGCATGATATAAAGATCGCTCAAAAAATTGCTTATGTTCTATGTGGAGGAGATCTTACAGGAGAACAAAAAGTAAGTGAGCAATATTTATTGGATATCGAAAGAGAAGCATTTATCAGTCTTTGTGGAGAGCAGAAAACACTGGAAAGAATCCAGCATATGCTTGAAAAGAATAAACCACTTAGAAATTAAAAAATAAAGAACATGTATATAGTAAAAGCATATAGATCCGCAGTTGGTAAAGCAAAAAAAGGATCATTTAAGAATTATAGAAGCGATGACTTAGCAGTCAAAGTGATTGAATACATGATGGAACAAACACCACAAGTTGCTCCTGAAATGATAGATGATGTTATTGTGGGATGTGCGAACCCTGAAGGAGAGCAAGGCCTACAAATGGGACGTCACATTTCGGCAAGAGCACTCGGTAAAGTTGTTCCAGGTATGACCGTTAATCGATATTGTGCCTCGGGACTTGAAACCATTAGTATTGCTGCAGGTAAAATCGCAGCGGGAATGGGAGATATGTACATTGCAGGAGGTGCAGAGAGTATGTCTATGATTCCAATGACAGGATATAAGTTAGCACCTAGTTATGAAACAGCTGTTGCTCAACCGAATTACTTAATTGGTATGGGGTTGACTGCAGAGGCAGTGGCAAATAAATATGAAGTGTCTAGAGAAGATCAAGATGAATTTGCTTATAATTCACATCAGAAAGCAGCCAATGCATTAGCAAATGGTTACTTCGATAAGTCTATCGTTCCTGTTGATGTAACAGAAGTGTGGGTGGAAAATGGACAACGCAAAGAAAAAACCTTCACAATGAAACAAGATGAGGGAGTTCGTGCCGATACTTCGAAAGAAGTATTGGGTAAACTAAGAGCTGTATTTGCACAAGGTGGCAGTGTAACAGCAGGAAACTCATCTCAAACATCGGATGGTGCAGCCTTCACACTTGTTGCAAGTGAGAAAATGGTAAAGGAGCTAAATCTAGAGCCAATCGCTCGTTTGGTTACATGTTCAGTAGGAGGTGTTGATCCATTATATATGGGGATTGGCCCTTGTGCTGCGATACCTAAGGCACTTTCAAGAGCTGGATTAAGCTTGAGTGATATTGATCTTATTGAGTTAAATGAAGCTTTTGCAAGTCAGGCATTGGCAGTAATTCGTACAGCAGGTCTTGATCCTAGTAAAGTGAACATCAACGGTGGAGCCATTGCACTTGGTCATCCGCTGGGATGTACAGGAGCAAAATTAACGACTCAGTTGATCGATGATTTGGAGAGAACAGGCGGGAAATATGGAATGGTGACGGCCTGTGTCGGAGGAGGTCAAGGGATCGCTGGAATTATTGAAAAATTATAACAAACAATACATCCTTATAGGAGAAGGGATAGTGCATAGCGCTATCCCTTTTTTATTACCTCTTTTGCATTATCCATTGATTTATAGTATCTTGAATCTAGGTATACAACTTCTATTCAGATATTTCCCCCTCATACCATGAATAGATGTCTATTTTCAATTAACAAAACAAAACTTATGAAAAATTTCTACCTCCTCTTATTTACGAGTCTCTTCTTCTTACACATCACTTCTTGTTCTTTTGATCGACAGGTAAAAGCTTGGGTATTTAATTCAGAATTCGAAGGAAAAGCACTTGTTATCGATGGTGACACCCTACCTATTGATCAAGAAAAAATGTTCACTTCTTTTAAGCTTGACAAAGGGAAGCATAAGATAGAATCTAGTGGGGTTTTGCCAGATAGTGTGACGATAAATGTGGACGGATTAATCTGTTCAGGAAATACCAACTTTGCTCAAGTGCCCGTGTATTATAAGGCTGGTCAAGGAAGTGATTTTAATATTCGACTGAATCCAGCAGTAGTGGGCCCTATTTTAGTAGGAGATTCAACAGTTATATTCAATAAAACAAGATATGCTGATCAAGCTACTTTGATTGATGCTATCCAACGGATACTGCCGAAAATGTCTGAAGCAGCCGATGCAGGAAGAAGCTTTCAACTTGCGGATCAGACTATGCGTGAATTACGTATGAACGATAACAACATCATACCACAATCTTGGGATTTTGATTTTGATAATATTCCTGAAGAAATCAATATTGAATCTACTTCTGCTAATGCAACGGCTACGCGAACGCTTTTATTGAGTGAGCCTATGCTTCGGGTATATGCTTTATTCGATGAAGAGATGTCATCCGAAACAATTGAAAGTGATGCATACCGAGATATTTTTCAAGAATATGTTGCATTGCGCTTTTTAGTATTTTAA